>NZ_JBHURV010000066.1:0-35653 GCF_042673865.1 Streptomyces sp. NPDC056987 | reverse complement strand
GGCGGCCCCCCCCCCCGCGGCCGCCGCGGCGGGCCGCGGGGCGCTCCCAGCGACGGGGGGAAGGAGCCGCGGAGGGGACGGCCTCTGGGACAGGGCCGGGGACAGCGCCGGGGGCGGGGCACGGACCGGGGCACCGGCGGCGGTGGGTGGAGGCGGCGGCGCTGCTGGTGACGGCGGTCGTCGTCACCCCGGTGGCCGCCAGGAGCCCGCTGTGCCTGCTCTTCCTCGTCTTCCCGCTGCTGATCTGGGCGGCCCTGCGCTTCCAGCTGGCGGGCAGCGCGCCGTGCGCCCTGCTGGTCTCCGTCGTGGTGATCTGGGCGGCGACCGACCACGTCGGCCCGTTCACTCACCACGATCTCACGGAGACGATGATCAGCATCCAGGCCCTGAACGGCTCGGTCGCGCTGACCGGGCTGCTCCTGGCGGCGATCGTCACCGAGCAGCGGAACATCCGGCGGAAGGTGGAGCAGGCCTGCATGGAGCTGGCGGAGGTGGTCGGCCGCCTCACCCCGCCCGCGGACCGGGGCGCCGGTGACCGGGGGACCGGGACCCGCCCCGAGGAGTAGTGCCGCCGCGCCGCCACAGCCCGTCCACGAAGAGCGCCGCGGCCAGCAGATGCGCGCTCCCCCTCGGGCGCAGCCCCGCCGCGCGCAGCCGGATGTCGAGGGCGTCCAGCGCGGCGCGGCCCGTGGCGGTGGCCGTACCGCCCGCGTCGAGGATGTCGCGGGCGCCGTTCTGCACCAGGCGCAGCCCGTGCGGGCCCGCCGTGTGGAGCAGGCCGGTGTCCTGGAGGGTGGACATCACCGTGAGCAGGGCGTCCAGCCGGGCCCGGGGTTCCCGCGCCCCCGCGTCCCGCGCGCCCCGCAGGGCCGCCAACGCCCGCCGTACGTGCGGGAATCCGGCCCGCGCCTCGCCCCGCGCGCCGGCCGCGCCGTAGCGGGAGGCCACCGCGGAGCCGGGGGTGGCGCGGCGCGGTGCGGCCCCGTCGGTGAAGGTGACGATCCGCCGGGCCACGGCGGGCAGTTCGTCCGGTGCCTTCGCCGGTTCCAGCGCGGCGGCGGCCACCAGCAGCCCCAGCGGCCAGACCGCGCCGTGGTGCAGCGGCGCCCCGGCATTGGCGCGGGCCATGCAGCGCTCGGTGGAGCGGCCGATGGTGCCCAGCTCCGCCCGTAGCCCGCGGCTCGGCCCGTCCGGCGCCCGGCGGGCCGCCGCGGCCATCGCCGCGAGGCCGGGCACCAGCGACCCGGCCGACCAGCGCAGGGCGCCGAAGTCCGCCTCGCGGGTGTCGGGGAGACCGGGCTTGGGGGTCAGCTCCGCCTCCGCCAGCAGGGCGCGCGCCGCGACGCGTGCCAGCGCCTCGTCCTCCTCGACGTCCCTGCTGCCCCGGTTGTCCTTGTCGCCCCTGCCGCTCGTATGGCCCCTGCCGTTCGTATCGCCCCTGTCGTCCTTGTCGTCCGCGTGTCTCGCTGTCATGTACGGGACCCTAGGAGCCGATCCTGGGGAGGAGTTGGCCCGGCGCTGTCAGTCTCCTGTGAGCCCTCGCGGACCCGACTCGGGGCCCCTGGGGCGCAGTTGTACTCCTGTGGTCTGTTGACACGGGGGAGGCTCGATCGCTTTACTCCTCGAAACGCCGGAGCCGAGCACTCGGAGCTGGGCCCGCGCGTCAGAGGTACGCCTAGCCGGTGAGCGCCCGGGCCCCCACGGCCCCGCAAGCCCGGACACAGTCGCCAGGGTCACTCCAGGGCCCGAGGCGGGGACGTACCCCCCACACACATTCTGGAGCTCGACAGTGAGCATCGATCGTTCCCGTACCCGCCGGATCTCCGCCGCGGTCGCGGCCCTCACGGCAGCGCTGGTCGCCCCCCTCCTCGCCGCCTCCCCCGCGGGTGCGGCGGCCGCGGCCGTCACCCTTCCCCCGGCCCACGCCGGGTTCGACTACCAGATCGGTGGCGCGTACACCCCGCCCGCCGGGGTGACCGTGGTCAGCCGTGACCGTGGGGCGTCGCCCGCCCCCGGCGTGTACAACATCTGTTACGTCAACGCCTTCCAGGTGCAGCCCGACGAGCTGGACGACTGGGACGCGGACCTCCTGCTGCGGGACTCCGCGGGCAACGTCATCATCGACGAGGAGTGGGACGAGGCCATCCTGGACGTGAGCACGGAGGCCAAGCGGACCCGGATCGCGGCCAAGGTGAACGGCTGGATCGACGGCTGCGCGAGCAAGGGCTTCCAGGCGGTCGAGCCGGACAACTACGACAGCTACGACCGGAGCCGGGGCAAGTTCGGCACCGACGCCGCCATGGCGTACATCGCCAAGCTCTCCGCCCGCGCCCACGCGAAGGGCCTGGCGATCGCGCAGAAGAACACCGCGGATCTCGCCGAGTACCGCTCCACCACCGGGCTCGACTTCGCCATCGCGGAGGAGTGCGGGGAGTGGGAGGAGTGCGACTCCTTCACCGACCACTTCGGCAACAACGTCATCGTCATCGAGTACACCTCCAAGGGACTCGCCACCGCCTGCGAGGGCTGGAAGGACAAGCTGTCCATCGTCCGCCGTGACATGGGCGTCTCGCCGATCGGCAGCAGCGGCTACCTCCGCCAGACCTGCTGACCCGCCACCTTCCTGTTCGGCGCTCCGGCGCTCCGGCCCGTGGTGAACAGGGCCTTCGGCGATACGGCACGGCGTGCGCGTTCCGCACGCCTCCTTGGAGGTGCACATGGCCGCGGACCCTCGTACGCCGCGTCCGTCCCGCCGCGGGATCCTGCGCCGGGGCACCGGACTGGCGCTCGGCGCCGCCGCGTCCGCCGCGCTGACCGGGTGCGGCGCGGGGGCGGCGGACGGCGTCGGCCCGGACGGCCGGGTCACGGTGGAACTGTGGCACGGCCAGACCGACAACGCGCGCACCGCGATCGAGGCGCTGGTCCGGGAGTTCAACCGTACCCACCCCCGGATCCGCGTCGACGCCGGTGGCGGCGTCCTCTCCGACGCGATGCTCCAGAAGATCACCGCGGCGCTCGCGTCCGGCTCCTTCCCCGACATCGTGTACGTCTTCGGCTCGGACCTCGCGAGCGTGGCCCGCAGCCCGTCGGTGGTCGACCTGACCGACACGTTCCGCTCGGGACCCGTCCCGTGGGACGACTTCTGGGAGCCCGCGCGGGACGCCGTCACCGTCAACGGCCGGGTACGGGCGGCCCCCGCCCTGATCGACTCGCTCGCCGTCGTCTGCAACAAGAGGCTCTTCCGCGCGGCCGGGCTGCCGCTGCCCCGACCCGGGTGGACCTGGCAGGAGTTCACCGACACGGCCGCCCGCCTCACCGACCGGCGGCGCTCCGTCTTCGGCACCGGCTGGCCGGGGGTGGGCGACGAGGACACGGTGTGGCGGCTGTGGCCGATGGTGTGGGACCTGGGCGGTGAGGTCATCGCCCCGGACGGGAAGTCGATCGGGTTCGCCGAGGAGGGCGTTCGGGCGCTGGAGACGGTGGACACGCTCGCGCGGGCGAGGAGTGTATACGTCGACCCCAAGCCCGGCAGCGAGCAGATGTACCAGGTCTTCCTCGCCGGACGGATGGGCATGGTCGTCACCGGGCCGTGGCAACTGCCCGACATCCAGGACGCGGAGATGGAGTACCACGTCGTCCCACTGCCCAGCTACAGCCGTCGTCCGATGACCATCGCAGGGCCCGACACCTGGACGGTCTTCGACAACGGCCCGGCACGGGTGCGGGCCGCGCGTACCTTCGTGACCTGGCTGACGCGGCCCGCCCAGGACGTGCGCTGGGACGTCCAGGCGGGCAGCCTGCCGCTGAGCCGGCCGACGGCGGCGCTGCCCGCCTGGCGGGCGCGGGACGCGGAGACCGAGGGGCTCTCGGTGTTCACGCGGGCGCTGGACTCCGCCCGCGTCCGGCCGGCGCACCCCGCGTATCCGCAGATATCGCAGGCGCTCGGCCAGGCGATCTCCGCCGTACTCCTCGGCAGGAGCAGCCCGGCCGAGGCACTGCGCCGGTGCGCGCGGGAGGCCGACGCCGCGCTCCTCATCCCGCGTTGACCGTGCCCCGTGTGCGGACAGCACCCTCCGCGTAGACCGCCCGGACCACGGAGCGCGCCGGACCGCCCGGACCGCGGAGCGCGCGGTGTACGCCGCGTACACGGCGACGGCGCGGACGGCATACACCGTGTGCACCGCGCACACCGCGTTCACCCGCGCACACCCGCGCAGACCGCGTTCGCCCGCGGTCACCGCGCGCACCCGCGTTCATCGCGTACGCCGCGTACATCACGTACACCGTGTCACCGCGCTCAGGAGAACCGCCATGCCGCGACTGCCCGCCCCGCTCACGCTCCCCGACCCCGATCGCGCCCCCGACCATGACCCCGACCCCGATCGCGACCCCGGTCGCGGCCGGCGCGCGGGCCCCGCCGGGGCGCGCCCGCTCCGTACGGGCCGGTCGCCGCTGCGCCGCGGCGAGTCCGCGACCGCCTGGGCGTTCATCACGCCCGCCGTCCTGATCATCCTCGGGCTGAGCGTCGTCCCCGTCCTCTGGTCCTTCCTGCTCTCCTTCCAGGCGGACGACCTGGTCACCCCCAGCCGCTGGGTCGGCCTCGACAACTACCGTGCGCTGCGCCAGGATCCGCACTTCGGCGAGGCCGTACGGAACACCCTGGTCTACACGGCGCTGTACGTGCCGCTCTCCATCGGCCTCGGGCTGGCGCTCGCCCTCGTACTGAACCGGCGCATCCGGCTCGTGGGGCTCTACCGGACCCTGATCTTCGTGCCGTTCGTCATCTCGGCCACCGCGCAGGGCGTGCTGTTCTCCTTCATCCTCGACCCGGAGTTCGGCGCCGCCAACTCCGTACTGCACCAGCTCGGCATCTCCCCGCAGGGCTTCCTCTCCGACCCGGGACAGGCCCTGTTCGTCCTGGTGGCGATCTCGCTCTGGAGCGGCACCGGCTTCTGTGTCGTCGTCCTCCTCGCCGCCCTCCAGGACGTCCAGCCCTCCCTGATCGAGGCGGCGCGGCTGGACGGCGCCGGGCCGTGGCACCTGCTGCGGCACGTCACGCTGCCCGCGCTGACACCGGTGAGCGTGTTCCTGCTGGTGTGGCAGACCATCAACGCCCTTCAGGTCTTCGACCTGGTGTACGTGACGACCAAGGGCGGGCCGCTCGGCTCGACCACGGTGATCGTCTACTTCATCTGGGAGCAGGCCTTCAAGAATTTCACGGCCGGTTACGGCGCGGCGGCGGCCTATGTGCTCGCGGTGGCGCTCGGCGTGGCCACCGTGGGGCTGCGGCTGGTACGGAGCCGTTCCGTACGCCCGGTCCCCCTGGAAGGAGCCGGCAAGTGACGGTCACCACCCCACCCGCGTCGCGCCCCAGGGCCCGGACGTGGCTGCCCTTCAGCGCCTGGCACCTGCTGCTCGCCCCGCTCGCGCTGGTCTTCGCGGTCCCGCTGGTCTGGCTGCTGCTCAGCTCCGTGATGAGCAACGCCGAGATCAACCGCTTCCCGCCCGCCCTGTGGCCCTCGGGGATCGACCTCGGCGGCTACCGCTACGTCCTCGGCAACGCGATGTTCCCGCGCTGGTTCGCCAACTCGCTGATCGTCTCGGCCGTCGCGGTCACGTCCAACCTGGTCTTCGGCGCGCTCGGCGGATACGCGTTCGCCCGGATGCGGTTCGCCGGGTCCCGGCTGCTGATGGGGCTGATGCTGGCGACGATGGCGATCCCGTTCCAGCTCACGATGATCCCCACCTTCCTGGTCATGAAGCGACTCGGGCTGATCGACACCCTCGGCGCGCTGATCGTGCCGTCGCTGGTCACGCCGTTCGCGGTCTTCCTGCTGCGGCAGTTCTTCCTGTCGCTGCCCAGGGAACTGGAGGAGGCCGCCTGGATGGACGGCTGTTCCCGGCTGCGCGTGCTGTTCCTCATCGTGCTGCCGATGTCGCGGCCCGCGCTGAGCACGGTGGCGGTGCTGACCTTCCTCACCACCTGGAACGACCTGACCTGGCCGCTGATCGCCATCAACCACGACACGCAGTACACGCTGCAGCTCGGGCTGACGACCTTCCAGGGGCTGCACCACACGCAGTGGTCGGCGGTCATGGCGGGCAACGTGATCACCGTGCTGCCGGTGCTGCTCGCGTTCCTCTTCGCCCAGAAGTCGTTCGTCCAGTCCATCACGTCTTCGGGGCTCAAGGGATGAGCCCGCTGTGAGACCGGATCACCCCGCTCACCTCTCCGCTCATCTCTCCGACTCCCAGGGAAACCGGATGCCGCACGCCTCGGACGCCTCGCACGCCTCGCACGCTTTCGATCTGCTGGTCATCGGGGACGCCAACCCCGACATCGTCCTCGGGCCCCTCGACGCGCCCCTCGCCTTCGGCCAGCGCGAACAGCTCGTCGACACCGGCCTGCTGACCCTCGGCGGCTCCGCCGCGATCATGGCGGCGGGCGCCGCCCGGCTGGGGCTGAAGGTCGCCTTCGCGGGGCGCGTCGGGGACGACGAGGCGGGACGCTTCGTCACGGCGGCGCTCGCCGCCCGGGGTGTCGACACCAGTGCCGTACGGGTCGACCCCGCGCTGTCCACCCCGCTGACGGTCGTGGTGACGCGCGGCGACGGCGACCGTACGATCCTCACCGCGCCCGGCACCCTCGCCGCGACCCGCGCCGACGACGTACCCGAGGCGCTGCTCGGCGACAGCCGCCATGTGCACGCGGCCTCGTACTTCCTGCTGCCACGGCTGGCCGAGGCGCTGCCCGCGCTCTTCCGCACGGCGCGCGAACGGGGCGCCACCACTTCGCTGGACACCAACGACGACCCGGCCGGGAAGTGGGACACGGGCGGCTCCGGCGGGCTCGGCGCGGTGCTCGCCGTCACGGATCTCCTGCTGCCCAACGCCCGCGAGGCCCGCGCGCTGGCCGGACTGCCCGAGGACACGCCCCTGGAGGAGGCGGCGCGCCAACTCGCCCTGCGGGTACCGCTGGTGGCCGTCAAGGACGGAGCGGACGGCGCTCTGGTGCACGACGGCCGTACCGCGCACCGCACGCGGGGCATCCCGGCCGAGCCGCTGGACACGGTCGGCGCGGGCGACAGCTTCGACGCGGGCTTCGTCGCCGGCCTGCTCGCGGGCCGTTCCGCCGTCGACGCGCTCGAACTCGCCGCCGTCTGCGGGGCCCTGTCCACCCGGGCGTACGGCGGCACGCCCGCCCAGCCGACCCGGGACGAGGCGGATGCCGCGCTTCCCTCGGTATCCCCCCGCAACGACACCCGCACCGACACGCGCAACGACATCCGCACCGGTCACCGCAACGGAAAGAACGTCTCATGACCACCACGAAGATCGCCTTCATCGGCGCCGGAAGCGTCGTCTTCACCCAGGGGCTCCTGACGGACCTCTTCGCCTTTCCCGACCTCCGCGACCTCCACATCGCCCTGCACGACATCGATCCGGAGCGGCTGGCGACCGCCCACGGCGCGGCCCGCCATATCGCCGACCGCGCCGAGGTCACCCCGTACGTCACCGTCACGGCGCACCCGGACCGCCGTGAGGCCCTGGCCGGCGCCGACTTCGTCATCAACATCATCCAGGTCGGCATGGGCGGGTCGACCCGTACCGACTTCGACGTACCCGCCCGCCACGGCGTGCGCCAGACCATCGGCGACACCCTCGGCGTCGGCGGCATCTTCCGCGCGCTGCGCACCTTCCCCGTACTGAAGGCGCTCGGCGCGGACATCGCGGAGCTGTGCCCGGACGCCTGGCTGCTCAACTACACCAACCCCATGGCGATGAACGTCCAGTACCTCACCGCCGCCACCGGGCTGACCCGTGTCGTGGGCCTGTGCCACTCCGTCTACTGGACGCTGCGTGACCTCTCCGCCCTGCTGGACGTCCCGTACGAGGAGGTCACGTACCGCGCCGCCGGGGTCAACCACCAGGCGTGGCTGCTGCGGTTCGAGCACAACGGCGCGGATCTCTACCCCCGGCTCGACGAACTCATCGCCACCGAGCCCCAGTTGCGGCGCCGCGTACGCGTCGACATGTACCGGCGCCTCGGCTACTACCCGACCGAGACGAGCGAGCACTCCGCCGAGTACGTGCCCTGGTACCTGCACCACGACAGCGAGATCGAGCGGCTGCGGCTGCCCGTCGGCGCGTACCTCGGGATCGTCGACGAGAACGTCGCCCTGTACGAGAAGACCCGCGAGGCGCTCGGCGCCGGGACCCCGCTCGACGTCGAGGCCACGATGGAGTACGCGCCCCAGGTCATCCACAGCATCACCACCGGCACCCCGCGCACCGTCTACGGCAACGTCCCCAACCACGGGCTGATCGACAACCTCCCCGCGACCGGCACCGTCGAAGTCCCCTGCCTGGTCGACGCGTCGGGCGTGCAGCCGACCAGGATCGGCGCGCTGCCCGCCCAGTGCGCCGCGCTCAACCGCGGCTATCTGAGCATGAACGACCTGGTGGTCAGGGCCGCGCTGGAGGACGACCCGCGCTCGGTACGGCAGGCCGCCATGGCGGATCCGGCGACCGCCGCCGCGCTGCCCGTGGAACGCATCTGGGAGCTGTGCGACGCCATGGTGCTGGCCCACGGCGATCTGCTCCAGCCGTCGCTGCGGGCGACCGGCCTGCTCTGACGCGGCCCGTCCTTCCGCCCCCTTCCAGGATCTGCCAGGAACAGGAACCATGCCTCTGACCCCCACCGGCGAGCTGGTCGCCCGCACCGCGCGCGGTGTCGGCGCGTTCAACGTCGTCCTCCTCGAACAGCTCGAAGCCGTCCTCGCGGGCGCGGCCCGGGCCGGCCTCCCCGTCATCGTCCAGATCAGCGAGAACGCCGTCGCCTACCGGGGCGCCCTCGGCCCGCTCGCCGCCGCCGCGCACGCGGCGATCGCGGACGCCGGTGTCCCCGTGGCGCTCCACCTGGACCACGCCACCGACACCGATCTGGTCGAGGAGGCCGTACGGCTCGGCTTCACCTCCGTCATGTACGACGGCTCCCTGCTGCCCTGGGGCGAGAACCTCTCCCGCACCCGCGAGATCACCCGCCGGTGCCATGACCACGGGGTGTGGGTCGAGGCCGAACTCGGCGCCGTCGGCGGCAAGGACCGGGCCGAGGACGGCGCGGGGGAGAGCGCGGGGGAGAGCGCGGGGGAGAGTGCCCACACGCCCGGCGTACGGACCGACCCGGCCGAGGCGGCCCGCTTCGTGGCCGACACGGGCGTGGACGCGCTGGCCGTCGCGGTCGGTACCGCGCACCGGATGACCCGGCGCACGGCCGCGCTCGACCTCGCCCTCATCGCCGAGCTCCACGCGGCGGTGCCGGTGCCGCTGGTGCTGCACGGCTCGTCGGGGGTGGACGACCGGACGCTGGTGGCGGCGGTGCGCGCCGGGATGCGCAAGGTCAACATCTCGACGCACCTCAACGGCGTCTTCACGGCGGAGGTACGCGACCGGCTCGCCGCCCGCCCCGGGACCGTGGACCCGCGCCGCTATCTGGGCCCGGGGCGGGACGCGATGGCCGGGGAAGTGGCCCGGCTGCTGCGGCTGCTGGCGGAAGAACCGGAACCGGACCGGGAACAGGAACGTGAGCCGGAGGCCGAGCCCGATCCGGAGCCCGAGCCGAAGCCCGCGGCGAGCTGACGTCACCCACGGAGGGAGAGCGGGATGCCCGGAACGACACCCCCGGTCCGGCTGGCGCTCGTCGGCGCCGGTCTGCGCGGGCTGACCTACGCACGCCACGCCGTCGCCGGAGGAGCCGGCACGGTCGTCGCGCTCGCCGAGCCCGACCCGCGCCGACGCGCCGCGGCCGCCGCCGAGTTCGCCGTACCCGAGGAGCGGGTGTTCCCCGGGTGGCGCGAACTCGCGGCGGCGGGGCGGTCGGCCGACGCCGCCGTCATCGCCACGCAGGACCGGGAGCACACCGGCCCCGCCGTGGCGCTGGCCGGGCTCGGTCACCACCTGCTCCTCGAAAAGCCGATGGCGACGACCGAGCCCGAGGCGGCCGCCATCACGGAGGCGGCCCGCCGCGCCGGGGTCATGCTGGCCGTCTGCCACGTCCTGCGGCACACCCCGTACACCCGGACCCTCAAGGACCTGCTGGACAGCGGGCGCATCGGGCGGCCGGTCAGCGTCCAGCACCTCGAACCCGTCGGCTGGTGGCACCACGCGCACTCCTTCGTACGGGGCAACTGGCGCCGCCAGGACACCTCGGCGCCCATGCTGCTCACCAAGTCCTGCCACGACATCGACTGGCTGGTCCATGTCCTCGGCGAACTCCCGGACCGGGTCAGCTCCTTCGGGAGCCTGACCCACTTCCGTACCGAGGACACCCCGCCCGGCGCCACCGCGCGCTGCCTCGACTGCCCGCTGGAGCCCGGCTGCCCGTACTCGGCGAAGCGGCTCTACCTCGGCTGTCTCGGCGACCCGGACGACGAGTTCTGGCCGCTGTCGGCGGTCACCGCCGACCACACCGAGCGGGGCGTGCTGGACGCGCTGCGGACCGGTCCGTACGGGCGGTGCGTGTACGCGTGCGACAACGACGTGGTCGACCACCAGGTGGTGGCGATGGAGTTCCCGTCCGGGGCCACCTGCTCGTTCACGATGAGCGCCTTCACACCGATGGCGCAGCGCCGTACCCAACTCCTCGGCACGCACGGCTTCGTGGACGGTGACGGGCGCCGGCTCCGGGTGGTCGACTTCCGCGACGGCTCCGAGACGGTGACCGATACGGCGGCCGACACGGTGGCCGACCCCCTCACCGGCACGGACACCGCGGCGGACGACGGTCATGGCGGCGGCGACGAGGCGCTGACCGACGCGTTCCTCACGGCCGTGGCCACGGGGGACCGCTCGCTGCTGCGGTCCACGGGCGAGGAGAGCCTGGCGACGCACCGGGTGGTGTGGGCCGCGGAGGAGGCGAGAACGACGGGCCGGGTGGTCCGTGTCAGGCAAGGTGAGGCCGACAGAGCCGACAGGGCCGGCGGGCTCAGCTGACGTCGTCCAGCGCCGCCACCTCCGCCGCGCTCCAGTGTCCGGCCGCGCCGGGGCAGGCCGCCAGGTAGGCCGCGATCGTGGCCGGGTCCCAGGCGCCCGTCTCCCGCAGGCCGGCGCGGAGATGGCCGAGGTAGGCGGCGGAGGGCGGGTTCCACGGGACGTCGTCCAGGTGCCAGGGCGCGGTGAACGTGAGGAGCGGCAGGCCGTCGAGCGTCCCCGGGCGGACCAGCGTCTCGTACCGCCCGTCCCCGAGGCTCTGCCGGCCGGTGGCCAGCACCCGCGACAGGTCGAGGTCGGTGCCCGGCTCCCGGTACATCTCCTGGGCGGCGATGTCCGAGAACTGCCCCACGGTGACGAGATGCGCGCGGGCGAGGACCCGGCCGGGCGCGTCCGGGTCGTAGAAGGCACGGCCGCCGCCCCACAGGAGCGACTCGGTGGCGAAGTACAGCGCGCCCGTCAGCTCGACCGGCACGGAGACGGCCGGCGGACGCCGGTCCCGGCACCCGGGGTGGGCACGCGCGGCGCCGGGCGGACGGCCGCCGCCGATGTAGTGGGCCAGGCGGCCGAGGTGCGTGTTGGAACCGTACGAGGTGTACCAGACCCGGCGCGGTTCCGACGCCTGCTCAGCCATCCACTCCACTCCAGCCCCGTCCGTTTCATCCGGCCTCGGCCGCTCCCGCCCGCCGCCGTCAAGACCGTAGCTCCAGCAGCAGGAAGCCGCCCGCCCTGCCGGCCACCCGGTACGCCGCCTTCGGGTGGAGGTTCCTCGCGTACGCGGGCGGGTCGGTCACCCGGCCGCCCCGGTTGTCGAGCGCGATGTACTCGGGGGTGACGCCCCGCGTGCCGCCCACCCAGAAGACCCGGCAGCGGGAGGTGAGCCGGCTGATCGGGGCGATGTTGGCCTCGACGGTCGCGCCGTCGGGGATCCGCTCCAGCAGCGCCTCCGCCTCCCTGACCTGGTCGGGCACGCGGTACGCGGCGGCTTCGGTCAGCGCCGAGAGCGGCAGCGACGGCGTCAGGGCGAGCGCGGCGGCGGCGCTCGCCACGGGGAGGTGGTAGGCGTACGAGCGCACCCACGGGCGGGCGCGCGGGGCGCGGCGCACGCCCGCGCACGCGTCGGCGAGCGCCAGGGCCATGACCGGCATCAGGACGGCGCTGTAGTGCCAGGCGGTGCCCCAGTAGTGCTCCTCCGCCGAGAGGAAGCGCCAGCCGAGGGTGGGCAGGGCGGCGAGCAGCAGCGGGGAGCGGAGCGCGAGGAGGCCGGTGGTCGGCAGCAGCAGCCACAGGAGCGTACGGAACTTGACGTCGGCGCCGTCGAGCGGACCGCTCCCGCCGTCCAGCTTGGCCCAGTAGTCGTACGTGTCGGACGCGTTGAAGGCCGGGATGACGACGGTGAAGGTGAGGTACGCGGCGAGCGTCGTCAGCGCCGCGACGCCGAGGGCGAGCGTGACGGTCCGTCGCGCCGCGGGCGTACGCCGGGCCCGTACCGCCACCAGCAGCGCCAGGGCGGCGGCGGTCAGCCCCAGGTCCTCCTTGACCAGCACCAGCGGGACGGCCCACCACAGGGCGGCCCGCCAGCGGTGCGCCAGCAGGGCTTCGAGGGAGAAGGCGATCAGCGGGACGGCGAAGGCGATCTCGTGGAAGTCGACGGCGATCGCGCGCTGGAGGCCCCAGGACATGCCGTACGCGGTGCCGAGCGCGAGCCCGGCGCGGCGGCCGAGGAGCCGCCCGGCGGCGCGGGTGACGGGGACGGCGGAGAGCGCGAACAGCGCGGCCTGGGCGATCAGCAGGGTGACGGGCGTCGGGAAGAGCCGGTAGGCGGGCGCGAGGAGCGCGGTCACCGGGCTGAAGTGGTCGCCGAGGATGTTCGTGCCGGGGCCCTTGAGGTCGGCGACGGGCGTCCGCAGCGAGGCGTAGGACCGTACGGCCTGCTCGAAGATCCCCAGGTCCCAGGAGGCGGTCGCCATGTTGCGGTAGCGGCAGACGGCGAGGGTGGCGTACGCGCCGAACAGGGCGAGGGCGAGGGCGTACGGGGCCAGGGAGGCCGGGTCGCGCAGGAGGGGGCGCACCCGGTCACGCAGGGGCCGGCGCGGGGCCGGCCCGGGTATGGGGGGATGCCGTGTCCGGTCGGCCGTGTCGGCCCCGTCCGTCACGACCGTCTCGTCCGTCACATCCGTCTCGTCCGGGGACGCGGTCGCGGGTCCGGGCCCGGTGTCCTGGACCCGCCGCACACGTCGGTTCCAGGCCCGCGCGAGCGCCTCGCGGAACTCCTCGACGGTCTCGACGGTCATGCGGCTCCCCGGACGTGAACGGATCTCAGGAGGTATACGCCTCGGGAAGGCGGTCCGGTTGACACCGTATGACGAAAAGAACGACGAAAAGAACCACCAGGCACATCAGGACGGGTGCCCGGCCAGCGTCCGACCGACGGCGTCGGCGAACCCGCCGACCACCGTTCCGGCGGCCGGGACCGCGGGGAAGCGTGAGCGCAGGAAGAGCCCCTCGTGCGTACGGGAGAACCAGAACTGCGCGTCGTCGGCGGTGGTGACGCTGCTGATGTGGTGGGCATTCGCCGCCCGGTGGTGCTCCGAGCCGGGCAGCCGCCGGTAGTCGATGTACGACACCATGAACACGTCGTCCCGCGTCCGCCGGAAGGCCCCGCCCGCCCCGCCCAGCACCGGCAGAACCTGCGCGAACGGCACCTCGGCCAGCGTCCGTGCCGCCCGGAAGGCGTCCCGCGCGGCGGGTACGCCGTCCTCGATCCCGCGTACGCCGGTGAGGTCCAGGGTGAGCGGGGCGACCGTCGTGAACCAGCCGACCGCGTGCGTCCACCGCGCCTCGTACCGGGTGTGCAGCGGTGTGCACAGCCGCAGGACGTCGCCGCCGCCGAGCCGGCGCGCGGCCAGGGCGACGGCGGTGAGCACACCGGTGAAGCCGCTGCCCCCGGCGGCCCGGCAGCGCGCCTCGAACGCGTCCGCCGCGCCCGCGCCGAGCAGGGGCCGGGTGTCGGTGCCCTGCGGGGCCCGCACGCCGGGCGGTACGCCGAGGGGGAGCGGGAAGGCGGGCGTGGTCCCGCCGCAGCCGGCGAAGAACTCCGCCCACCCGCGCACCCGCGGATCCCCGGCGTCCACCGACCGCGCCGCCGACGCCTGCTCGGCCTCCTCGGCGCAGTAGTCGACGAAGCTGCCGGTAGCGGGCGGAGAGCCGAGACCGGTACTGATGGCACCAGTAAGGGCACCGGCACCCGCGCCCGCACCCGCGCCCGCACCCGCGGCCTCGGCCTCGGCCTCGGCATAACCCTCCCGGATCTCCCGCACCGCGACGGCCAGCGAGTAGGCGTCGGCGTTGCAGTGGTCGAACCCGCAGAACACGGTCCCGCCGCCGGGGCGCACCACCACGGCGAAGAGGTACGAGGGCCAGCTCAGCGGCCGGCAGGTGGCGCCGAGCCGCCGGGTCAGCCACTCCCGTACGGCCCCGCCGCTCGGGTACGTTCCGGCGTCCCGCGCGACCAGTTCGTACGCGGAAGCCGCCACGACGTACCGCTCCGGCTCCGTGCCCTTCCCCCGGAAGCCGCTGCGCAGCGTCTCGTGCCGCCGCCCCCACGCCTCGAACGCGGCGCGCAGCGCGTCGAGATCGACGGGCCCGGGCGGCAGGTCGAAGGCGCAGGCGAGCCAGTGCCCCGCGCCGGCCGGGGTGTGCTCCGCGGTGGCGAGATGGAACCGCTGGTTGACGGAGGGCGGTACCGGGACGGCGGGGGAGCCGGCCGCCGCGTGGAGGGCGGCGGGGGACGGCACGAACTCGACCGCCCGGCCGGGCGGGGGTTCGTACCGGTCCATCGTCGTGACGCGCACGGAGTCAGTCCCCCGTGGCCCGCACCCGGTACTCACCGCTCCGGGCGATCTCACGCAGCACGTCCCGCAGCCGCTCCAGGAAGCGCGGCACGTTCGCGCGGGCGGCCGCGGTGTCCGGGTAGGTGACCTTGACGTACGTACGGTCCCAGAGGCGGTTCACCCAGATCGGCACGTCCGTGCTGGTCCCGGGCCCGGCGAGGCCGTGGCAGTTCGCCTCCGCCCAGTCCTGCGAACCGGGTGCGTGGCGCAGGTCGACGTACGACACCATGGGCAGCACGGCCCCGGCGCCCGGCTGTACCGCCAGCCCCGGGACCAGCTCGGCGACCCGTACCGGGGAGACCCCGGCCAGCTCGCGCGCCCGCGCGAAGGCGGTCCGCGCGCCGGCCAGCACCTCGGCGAGCCCGCCGTCCGCCGCGTCCGGGGCGCTCGGGAGGACCGGGAACTCGACGGGGACGAGATTGATGAACCACCCCTGGGAGAGCAGCCAGCGCGGCTCGTCCCGGGTGTGGACGACGGAGAGCGCGCGGTACGTGTCGTGGCCGCCCAGCTCGTACCCGCTGATGCCGAGCGCGGCGAGCACCCCGGCGGAGAACCCGGCGCCGTGGGTCCGGCAGACCTTGGCGAAGGCGTCCGTCTCCGCGGCGTCGAGCAGGTCCAGGGAGAGCGAGAGCTTGGGGTAGGCCGCGCCCGGCTCGGTGCCCAGGTCCAGCGGGAAGGTGGGCGGCGGCCCGGCGCGGAAGAAGTCCAGCCAGCGCCGCACCTCGGGCGAACCGGCCGTCAGCAGCGCGGACCGCTCCCGCTCCAGGGCGCAGAAGTCGACGTAGCTGCCGGCCGGGGGAAGCTCCGCGACCGTCCCGGCCACGGCCGCCTCGTACAGCGCGCGCAGTTCGCTGAAGACGAGGAGCGCGGAGAGGCCGTCGCTGTGGCAGTGGTCGACGGCGTAGTAGACGGTCGAGACATCGTCCCGTACCACCGAACCGACCACGAAGGGCGGCCAGTCGAGCGGGTCCGTACCGGTGTCGAAGAGCTCCAGCAGCCAGTCCCGGATGGCGGCGGGGGAGTCGTACGCGCCGGCGGACGCGGCCTCGACCGACACCCCCGCGGGATCGACGACATGCCGCAGAATGCCTCCGCCGTCCTGGACGGAGAACCAGCTCAGCAGGGTCGGGTGGCGCAGCACCCACGCGCGCAGCGCCGCGGCCATGGCGCCGGTGTCCAGCCGCCCCGGCACGTCGTACATGATCCCGACCCACGTGGACTGGGCCCGGCCCGCCGCGCGGTGGGCGAGCAGCCGCCGTACGTGGTTCTCCTGGACGTACGAGGGCGGCACCGGTGAGACGGAGGAGGTGACCGAGGCGGACGCGGGCACCTGGAAGCTCACCAACTCACCGGGCGCGGGCGTGAGTTCGGCGATGGGGGTCATCAACACGGGGCGGGCTCCTGCTGCCGGGCGGGCACGAGGTCCCGCGGGAGTACGTTCTTGACATGGACCGCCGTGCCGGGCACGCCCTCGGCGGAGATGCGCCGCATCAGCCGCCCGGTCCCGGCGACGAGGCGGGAGACGGCGTGCCGGGCGGGTTCGGTGGCGGGGTGGCGGAAGCTCAGGTGGACGCCGTCGTACGAGCGGTTGACCCAGAGGTAGACCTCGTCGGGATGGACGCGGCGGCTGCGCAGCGCCGCCGCCTTCCATTCGCCCCACCGGCGGGCGCCGGGCGTCCTGCGCATGTCCATGTACGACACGACGAACCGCGGCTCCAGCCGCCTCCCGAGCAGCTCGGAGACCCGGGGGAACGGGATCGCCGCCATCTCCCCGGCCCCGTCGAGCGCGCCGGACGCGGCGGTGAGGATGTCGGCGAAGGAGTCGCCGCGGCGCACGGCGAAGCGGAGCGGGGCCAGCCCGACGTACCAGCCGACGGAGTGTGCCCACCGGGCGTCGCCGCGCGTGTGGAACGGCGTGAGCGCGCGGAACTCACCGGAGTCCCACCCCAAGTCCCCCTCCCCCTGTTCCTCTTCACGGGCCGCGAGGGCGAGACAGGTGAGGACACCGGTGAGGAAGTTGCCGCCGTGGGGGCGGCAGGCGCGCTGGAAGGCATGGGCCGCGTCGGCGTCGAGCAGCCGCTCGCACCCACCGATCTGCTCCCGCCCGGAACCGCCCGAGCCACTCGGGTCACCCAGGCCACCACCCCGCTCACCCCGTCCCCTCACCGGAAATTCGGGAAGCCCGCCGCCCCCGGAGCCAAGGAATTCCCGCCACCGTACGACGGCCGCGTGCTCGGTGTGCACGAGCGCCGCGTATTCACGTTCGGTGTCGGCGAAGTCCAGATAACTTCCGACTTCGGTCAGCGCGGCCCGGGTTCCGGAGGGGACCGCTGCGTACAGCTCATGTATTTCATGGGCAATGAGCAGGATGGAATACCCGTCCACATTTGAGTGGTCGAATCCGAGATACAGCGTGTGGCCATCGGCGTGTTCGACCGTCGCGAAAACGAAGGACGGCCAGGCGAGCGGATCGGTCTCCGCGTCGAACACCTCCTCAATACGGGAGGCGAGCGACTTCCCGCACGCGAAATTCCCCTCGGCGGTGGGCCGCAGCGCCACACCCCCGACGGGCAGGGTGTCGCGCCGCAGCCCGCCGCGTGACGTCTCCTCCGGCACCAGCCGGCTGCGCAGCGACTCGTGCCGATCGATCCACGCGAGCAGCACCCCCTCCAGCAACCTTCCCCCGCCCTCTGCCCCTGCGCCCTCCGCCCCTGCCTCTCCGGGCAGCTCAAAAGCAGTGGCCAGCCAGGCAGGATCCCGTTCCGCGCCGCGCCCGCCCGCCAACGCCCCGGCGATATGCGCCTCCTGCACATACGAGGCGGCCCGGTCATCGGCCACCCACCCGGCGCCCTCCACGCCCTGCGGCGCTCCCTGCTCCACACCTCGCGGCACGGCCCGCCAGACGGTCAGGAGTCCCGGCGTCACATTCAACTCGTCCATACTCGTGAATTTCACGTGCCTGCCCTGCGCTCAATTCTTGCATGTGGGGGGTGAGCGTGGCGAACGACCTGTTTCCCCGGTATTCCACCAGGGTTTCATTCCACTCCGCGTCGGGGGAGGTCTTCCGCCACTCGGCGTCCGGCGGACAGCGGTGGCCATCGGCGCGAGACGGGATCGTGGCGCGGATTCCGTCGGTGGTGAATGCTACGCAGATCCGAGCCGCCGCTGCAACGTGTCAAATGTCAGGCATTCGCGGGTCGTCGGCGATTAAGGCACACCACGGGCACACCGTTTTCACGTCTGTGTAACGTGCGTTGCCGGATCCACTATTCGGCGGAGTTCGTGCCCGCCGGGCGCAGGAGGGGACGGTCCGCCGGGGCCACCCGTCCCGCGGGGCCGGCGGGGCGCGGGATCACGTCGAGGACGGCTCTGGGGCGGCCGCGTCACGGTGGGCCGACTCCGCTTCCAGGGCGGCGCGCAGCCACTCCTGGGCGGCGCCGAGCGTCGGTTCGAGGGGGTCGGTCAGTTCGCCGCTGAGTTCCCAGTAGCGGTCGAGGACGGGATCGGCGGTCACCGTGAGCAGTACGCGGAGCCGCCGCCGGAATTCGGGGGTGTCCCGGGCGCGGTACGTACGGGCGTGCGCGGCGACGAAGCAGTCGAGCGCGTCGCCCCCGTACGGCGCGCGCCGGGCCCGCAGCTCCGCGGAGGCCAGGTCGAACGCCTCGCTGAGCCCTTCGTAGAGCACCGCGGGGCGCACCTCTTCGTCGGTCCTGCCGCACATGGTCCGGCCTGCCGGGGAGTGCCAGTGGTCGACGGGCTGCCTGGCGCCGGAGACGAGCGCGTGCAGCCGGGCGAAGGCCAGGACCTGGTCGGGCGCCGGATCGGCGGGCGGCTGCGGAACCACCGCGTCCACGATCGAGGCGCGCAGCCTGGCCGGCAGCCGCGCGGGCAGCTCGCGGCGCCAGAAGCGCGCCAGCGGAGCGGTGCTGGGCGGCGCGGTCACGGCGCCGATGAGACGCAGCCGCTCGGCGCGTTCCCCGGCGGCGCACTCCCGGAGCGCCCGGAGCGCGGCCTCCTGCCAGCGCAGGGCGGCCAGCCGCGAGCCGAGTTCCCGCAGCCGCCGGGCGACGACGTCCTCCAGCGCGGCCTCCTCGCCGAGGACCCGGCCCACGTCGGGGACCGGCACGTCGAGGGCGCGCAGCGAGCGGATCAGCCGGAGCCGGTCGAGCGCCTCGGGACCGTACCGGCGGTGGCCCCCGGAGCTGCGGGCGGTCTCGGGCAGCAGCCCGCGGTCGGAGTAGAAGCGGACGGTCTTGACGGTGACGCCCGCGCGCCGGGCCAACTCCCCGATGCTCCACGTGCCGTCATCCACGGCTTGAACCTCCCTCAGGGGGAGCTCCTACGGTACCGGCGTACGAGACCGGCGTACGAGATCGATGTACGAGACCGGCGTACACGATCGGTGACCAGGTGATCGGAATCGGAGGGGGCGATGGCCATGACCACGTTCGTGCTGGTGTCGGGCGGTCATACCGGTGGCTGGGTATGGCAGGAGGTGAGCGCCCGGCTGCGTGCGGCAGGCGCCCAGGTGTACGAGGCGACGCTCACCGGCATGGGCGACCGCCGGCACCTGGCGCGCCCGGACACGGACCTGGAGACGCACATCCAGGACCTGGTGAACCTGCTGGACACCGTCCGCGCCCCGGAGGGCGTGGTCCTGGTGGGCCACTGCTACGGCATCCACCCGGCGCTCGGCGCCGCGGACCGGCGCCCGGAGCGGGTCGCCCGGATCGTCCACCTCGACGCGGGCCTGCCCCAGGACGGCGACACGGCGCTGGCGCTCGCCCCCGACCAGGCGATCCGCGACCGCTTGGCGGCCCGGGATGCGGGGGCGTCACCGGACGGGCACGAGTGGCTGGCGGACCCGCCGTCCGCCGCCGAACCCGAGCGCTGGGGCGGCACGGCCGGTCTCTCCGACGCCGCGCTGGACCGGCTGGTCCGGCACGCCGCGCCCCAGCCGCTGGGCACGCTCACCCAGCCGCTCCGGCTGCCGAACGCGGACGCGCTCGCCGCACTGCCGACGACCGGCATCTTCTGCACGGCCAACGGTTCGGGCATCGCGCTGGTCGAGATGCTGGTGGCGACGGGACAGCCACGCTTCCTGGCGCTGGCCGAACCACGGGTGGGCTTCTTCGAACTGGACACCGGCCACTGGCCGATGCTCTCGGTCCCGGACGAACTGGCCGGCGTACTCCTGCGGGCGGCAGCGGACGAGGGGCACCGGGTCACGGCGGAGAAGCGCGAAAACCCCTCGAACCAGCGGCCGTTCATCCTGGACGTACGGACCGTCCCGAACGCACCCGATCGACCGGACGGACCGAAGGACCAAGCCGCGTCACCCGGCGGCGTGGAACAAACGGAACGCACCACCACCTACTTCCCCGAGCCGCCCACGTCCACATCCCGCCCCGCCCCTCCGCCCAGCCCGGCGATCGTCTTCGTCCACGGCGGCCCGCTCCCCGCCGACACCCGCCCCACCCCCCGGGACTGGCCGCTCTTCAGCGGTTACGGGCGCTACGTGGCGAGCCGGGGAGCCGTCGGCGTCACCGTCGATCACCGCCTGCACGGGCTGACCGACTACGCCCGCGCCGCCGAGGACATCGCCGCGGCGGTCGAGCGCGTACGGGCCGATCCGCGCGTCGACGGGGAGCGCGTCGCCCTGTGGTTCTTCTCCGGCGGCGGACTCCTGCTGGCGGACTGGCTCGCGGCGCCGCCGCCGTGGCTCCGGTGCGTTGCGGCGACGTACCCCGTGCTCGCACCGATCCCCGGCTGGAACCTGGTGGAACCGCGCTTCCGCCCCGCGGCGACGGTCGCCGGCGCCGGGTCGCTGCCGATCGTGCTGACCCGGGTGGGCCGGGAGCGGCCGGAGATCGCGGCGACGGTCGAGGAGTTCCTGACCGCGGCCGAGGGCGGCGGAGCGAGGGTGGAGGTGATCGACGTGCCGCTGGCCCACCACGGCTTCGACGCCTTCGACCACGGCACCGACACCGAGGCGGCGGAGCAGGCGCGGCGCGCGGTGGAACGAGCGGTGCGATCGGTGCTGGCCGCGCTGGCGGCGAGCCCGGGGGACCGGTCCGCGTAAAGGCGCCCGCCCGACACCCGTACCCGAGCCGTACTGCTGCACGCCGTACGGACGATCGAGAGGTGAACGGGCGGAGATCGCGCCGTGCCCGGGGCCGGATACCGGCACTCTGCTGAGTGTCGATCCGAGTGACGCCGGGTGGAGGGGGGAGCGCGTTGCGCCAGCGGCAGCGGCAGCAGTGGCAAGGCCGACGGCACCGGCCGGTGGCGTACGTATGACGCCCGAACGTCCCGACGGCACGTCCGCCCCGTCGGCCGGGGTGCCACGCCACGTCGCGTGCGTGATGGACGGGAACGGCCGGTGGGCCGCGCGGCGCTCCCTGCCGCGTACGTCGGGGCACCGGGCGGCGGAGTCGACGGTGATCGACGTCATCGAGGCGGCCAGGACGGCGGGGGTGGAGTGGCTGAGCCTGTACGCGTTCTCCACCGAGAACTGGCGGCGCCCGAGCGGTGAGGTCGACTTCCTCATGGGCCTGGTGCGCCGGGTGGTGCGCAAACACGCCCCGCTGCTGCACGCGCGCGGCATCCGCTGCCGGTTCCTCGGCGTGACCGACCCGAGGATCCCCGCGCCGCTGGCCCGGGACTTCGCCGACCTGATGACGCTGACCAGCGCGAACCGGGGGCTGACGCTGACCGTGGCGTTCGACCACGGCGGGCGCGGCGACATCGTCGAGGCGGCGCGTTCCCTCATCCGCAGCGGGGTGCCGGCCGACGCCGTCGACGAGCGGCGGTTCGCCGCTCATCTGCCCTTTCCCGACACGCCCGACGTGGATCTCGTCATCCGGACCTCCGGAGAACAGCGCATCTCCAACTTCATGCTCTGGCAGGTGGCCTACGCCGAATGGATCTTCCCGCAGGTGCTCTGGCCCGACTTCCGCGCACCGCACTTCCTGGAGTGCCTGGGCGCCTACCGGCAGCGCGACCGCCGCTTCGGCGCGGTGGCGCCGTACACGAACGGAGAACCGCACCCGTGACGGACACGCACGTCAGCGAACCACCGCGGCCGGGATCCCTCTTCGGCCCCGACTCGCAGTTCCACCGGTTCTTCAACGATCCGCGCTGGGCCCTGGCCGTGGTCAGGGCCACGGTCCTGGAGGCCGCCCATCCGCGGATCGGCGCCGCCCTGACCGACAACTCCACGTTCGTGGCCCACCCGTGGCGGCGGCTGCGCAACACCCTCGTGAGCCTCCAGCGCATGTTCGGCCCCGACGACGAAGCGCGGCGCAAGGAGGCCGCGCGGCTCAACCGCCTGCACGCGCGGCTGAGCGGCACCGACGCGCGGGACCGGCCGTACGACGCGATGGACCCCGAGGTCCGCGCCTGGGTGGTCGCGACGCTCTTCGAGAGCTCCGTCACCATGTGCCGGCTGAGCGGACAGCCGCTCGACCAGGAGACCATGGAGCGGCTCTACGCCGAATACCACGCGTTCCTGGCGGCGTTGGGGGACGCTCCAGGCCACCTTCCCTCCACCCTGGCCGAGTTCTGGCCGTACTACGACCACATGGTCGAGGAGGTGCTGGAGAACACGGAGGCGCTGCGCATCATCCTCTACAAGCTCTTCGACCATCTCCCGGCACCGCCCCTGCTGAACGGCCTGCCCACCGTCTGGGCGGCGGGTCGCGCGTTCGCCGGCCCGCTCATCGGCACGATCACCGTGGCGTCCCTCCCCGAGTCCTTCCGCCGGCGGGCGGGCCTCCCCGAAGTCCCCGGCGCCCGGACGCTGATGCAGGGCGCCTACCTGGCCGCCGGCCTGGCCCGCTTCCTGCCCGAGAACTGGCTGCGGACCGAGAACGTCACCGAGCTGCTGTCCCTGACCTGGCCCCCGGACGGCGACGACGGTGCATTCGCCCAGGCCGCGACCCTCACCGCGCTGCGCGGCCGTATGAAACGGGCGGGAGCCCTGTTCCGGCTGGTCACCCCCTTCCCCGTGCCGCCGTCCGGTCCCGCCGAGGATCTCCCGACCCGGCGGAGCGCCGACGAATTCTTCACCGCGGTCCTCGACCAGACCGGCAACGGCTATCTGGACTGGCCCGATCTCGCCGCCATGGCACGGGAGTTGTCCACCCGCCTAGACCTGGACGAGCCGGCGGAGACCAGGCTCTACCAGGCGTTCGCCGAGTGGTGGCGGGAACTCCAGGCGGCCCTCGACACCGACGGCGACGGCCGCGTCAGCAAGGAGGAGTACGCCGCCGCCGTCCCCTCCCTCGCCGGACCCGCCCTGATCAGGGTCGCCGAGGTGCTCTTCGACGTCACCGACACGGACGGCAACCAGTACATCGACGCGGACGAGTACCGGACCCTGTTCCGCACCGGCTTCCGACGCACCGTGTCCGACGCCGAAGGAAGCTACTCCCGCGCGGCCTTCGTCAAGGACTTCCTCTCCTTCATGTCCGGCCGCCGCCGCTCGACCCCCTACGACCCACTGCTCGCGGACGCGTAGTGGACGTATCCCCATCGACACCCGGAGACACCATCGGTACGGACGGCCGTCTGCCGGCCGTGAGAGCAACGGCGGAGGAGGTGCCTCGGCCATACTGATCAACGCCGGGCTGCACGGCCACAAATGCGCCATCGACGCGGCCGTGGCCGAGATGGCGCTGCGGCAACGCCGCCCAGTGGTCATGCTCACCTCGGACATCGATGACATGACGAAGCTCTGCGGCGACAAGGTACGCCTCGTCGCCGTGTAGTCGACGCTCAGGACTCGAACACCCCGGGAACGTGGGTCGGCCTGTCCGTACTCGCCCGAGCGCCGTGGGCAGCCCACCGCCTTGCGCCGGGCCGCGCCCTCGGGTGCCGTCGTTGGTCGTTTCGCGGCATGTTTCCCAACTGTTTGTCCGGGGCGGGAACGTTTCGGAACAGTTCTGACCGGAGCCGGATCCGGGGGCAACTGAGGCGTCCGTACGGTGCTGTTACGCCGGTGAACGAGACCAGAACTCAGACCCCTATGAGGCCTGGCCGACGCAGTGGGAAGCCCAGCTCGAAGGTTCGACGGGCGGCAGGTCAGCGGTGGACCGGCCGGATCGATGCCGAGGAGCTGAGCTGGGCGTTGTGCGCCCGGGTGTGCGCCCGGCGCATCAACTCATGATGTTCGTTCTCTGTCGTACAGCGCTCTCAGCTGCTCTTCTGAGATCGAAGGGATCTCCCGAGTCGGGCACGGATCACAGTCGCGGCGGAGAAGGTGGGAGCTTGACAACAGAGTCCGAATCCCAAGGGCAGCAGGAGTGGCCCGTCAGAAGTTTTCTAGGCGGGCTGTCAGAAGGTATTCGTACTGGTCTGCTGCGACTGGGAACCCGCTGCCGTTATCTGCCCGGGGAGGTCTTGATCCGTGAGGGTGACCACTCCAACCATGTGGTGCTCCTACGCTCTGGATTCGTCAAGGTCACTGCCCAGTTGGACAGCGGCCACGAGGCGCTGCTCGCCATCCGGGTCGGCGGGGACATAATCGGCGAGATGGCTGCCATGGACGACGGCGCGCCCCGATCGGCCACAGTCACTGCCTGTGGGGAGATCGCCGCCAGCGTCGTTCGCGAATCAGATTTGCGGGTATTCCTTGCTTCCCACCCCGAGGCCGCGCGGGCAGTCAACCGGATCGTCGTCCGTCGGCTGCGCTGGGCGAACCAGCGGCGGGTGGAGTTCGGAGGGTACCCCGTCAAGGTGCGGCTCGCCCGCGTAATCGCGGAACTAGCCGTGTCTTACGGACATCCGGTCCCCCGCGGGTTAGCCATCGGTGTCGATCTCACTCAGCCGGAACTGGCCGCACTCACCGGCTCGGCGGAAGTCACGATCCACAAGGCGCTCGCCGAGCTGCGCAGAGACGGCCTCATCACGACTGGCTACCGACGCAACGTGGTTCTCGATCTGGCCCGGCTGCGAGAAATCGCCAGGCTGGGGCCACCTCTCCGGTAACGCGTGTACGTCCCACATCTCTTGTCGAAAACCGTATTTCTATGACCTAGAGCGGTGTTCTCCATACCCGGCTGCACAGTTGACGCGCACACCAACTACGGCAGGCAGGAGAACCGATCCCATGACATCGCAGTCGCATTCGTGGTCCCGCTCGCAGGAGATCATCACCCGCCATCTCTGCATGGCCGCCGACGTGGAGAAGTACAGCTGCCGCGACACCCCGGACCAGGAGACGATCCAGGCCGACCTGGTCCGGGTGCTGGAGGAGGCCGCGGTGCTCAGCGGCCTGGACCGTACAGCGTGGGATCGTCAGCCGCAGGGTGACCAGGAGTTCGCCGTGCTGCCGCTCGATACTCCTGAGCCGGAGGTGCTCGGTGGGTTCGTGCGGAATCTGGCCACTCGGCTCGGCGAGTCCAATGCCAACCGCGCCGAGAAGGAGCGGATGCGGCTCAGGCTGGCCATCGACTTCGGTGTGGCACGTACGGCCGCCCTTGGCCACAGCGGTCCCGCGCCGGTCTCCGTGGCCCGTTACCTCAATGCAGGCGTGCTCAAACGGGTGCTGAAGGCCATCAACTCGACCGATCTTGCTGTCATCGTCTCCGACCGGCTCTACCAGGATGTCGTCAGGCTTCGAGGCGAGGGAGAGGGCCTGGACCCGGCCCGGTACGTCCAGGTGCATGTTCAGGAGAAGGAATTCAGCGGCTACGGGTGGATCCACGTGCCGGAACATGGCCCGAAAGAACTGGAACCGCTGGTCTCTGCCTCGGAGCCAGAGCCGGACCAGGGCCCGTCCCCCGTACCCACCAATGTGGTGAAGAGGAACAAGGGCGGCGTCTTCCACTTCGGTAGCGGAGACGCGGCGAAGACCATGCACAAAAAGTACGAGCGGTGACGGGCGTGCTTGCCATGGACGGCATAACCGATCCCGTCAACGAATCCCTTGATGAGTCATCGGCGGAACCGTCTGCCACCGGGCAGGACGACGTGTCCGTGGAAACGGCTGACGACCAGGCCGACCACATCCGTCGGTTGCGCGAACAGGGCCTGTTCGCGGCATCAGTCGAAGGGGGGATCAAGAGCAGAGCCGTCGGCTTCGGCAGTGGGGACGCCGCCGGGACGATGTACAAGAACTACTTCACTCCGGATATTGACCCGATCGACGGTCGGATCCCCGAAGACTACCTGGATGAACTCAGCGAGTTCTACGTCCCGCCCGCCAGCTATGAAGGTCTGGTCAAGCATCTGGTCGAGCACGGTGTCGCGGTGCTGCGTGGCGCTCCTGGTACCGGGCGGAACACCACGGCACTGCTCGCCGCGCGAAAGGTGATGCAGACCGGTGTCGTAATGCTGGACTCGGACGCGGGGGTGCGCCGACTCGTCAGGCAGGACGGCGGACTTCAACCGAGCCGGGGGCACGTGGTCCAGAGCGACGGCAGGAAGTGGGCCAACGAGCTGAGTGCGCACTTGCTCATCCGGTTACGGGAAGCGACCTACGGACGCTCCCCGCTGGTGATCGTCGTCGACGACCAGGTTGCGGTCCGGGGCCTGGACGGGCACGTGGTCGAGCACGAGATCGCGGTCGACATGCGGTTCGAAGTGCTGGAGCGACACCTGACGGTCCTGCTCGCCGATCAGCCGGAGCGCTGCCACAAGCTCCTGGAGCACCAGCGCCTCCGAGAGGACCTGCGCGGTCGCCGGTCCATGCACAAGATCACCCTTCTTGCCCGCCGGCTGGCACGGCGGGTGCGGGACGGCGATGACATCGACCGGATTGCGCAGGGGCTCGGGGACGAGTTGCGGGTCAAGGCGGCGAAGCTGCTGGGGCCGCACCCCGCGACGGAGGGCGACGACACCATGAAGGCGGAAGTGTCCTTGTGGTCCAGGGCCTTCCTGCTGGCTTGCGTGGTACTTGACGGGACAACCCTGAGCCGGGTCAGCCGGGAGTCCCACCGGCTTGCCGAGCTGCTGCACGGCGTGCGCTCACCGTCTTCCGTACCCGAGATGCCGCTGTTCCGGGAGAGCGTGCAGGACTGGCTGGGCGATGCTGACGTGGAGTTCATCGACCGAAACGGGCACCGAGTGGGTGCCCGGCATCCGGAGTGCCGGGTTCATGTCAGCCACCACGGGCTCGGCGAGGCGGTCATGGAGGTGCTGTGGCATGACCACAGCGGGGCACGAGGCCCACTGCTGGAGTGGCTGGACAGCCTCGTCGTCCGAGGGGAGGAGGAGATCCGGGTGTCGGCCGCGCAGACGGTCGGTCTCCTTGCCACCTTCGACTGGAACTACGTACTCGAAGAGCTCCTGGTGGGCTGGGCCGTTGACAAGGAGCACGCTCCCCGGCGGCAGTTCGCGGCGGCGTGGGCGCTGGAGCGAGCGGTGACCGAAGGGTTGTCTACCTCCCGCGTTCAGCTGCTGCTGCGGCGTTGGTCCCAACGGCATAGCTTCCGGAAATGCGCACAGACCGCGTACGGAACCCGGATCGGCGCGATGTTCCCCACCGAGGCACTGAACGGTCTGGAGCAGATCGCCCAATCGGGGATGTGGAGTGTGGGGGACGCCGTGAGGGAGATCTATGCGGCCGGCTCGCGGGACCAGGTGCTGGAGCGACTGGCGAACTGGTCCGCATCGTCCCGTCATTGGCTGCGGGATGACGCTGCGAAGTGCCTTGTTCGGCTCAGCAGATTTCGAGGTGCGCAAGCTGTCACGGCCTTCCTGAGCGAGCAGGGCCCGCGTGCCGACCTTCTGCGGCTCACTCGGCAGGTCTTGCTCAGTCCCACCCGACACCACCGCGGGTACGGGTGGAACGCCATCCGGATGTGGGTGGAGCGGGCCGGCGAGGAGCCGGGGCTCGATGAACTCGTGGCCGAGTTCATCGCCGAGCTGCCCGAGCCGGGTACCGAGGGCGACGACATGCGTGAGCGGTTCCTGTTCTACCTGCGGCTGTGGGGTCATCAGCTGCCGGACGGCGAAGCGGCAGCCCATATCGGATCCCTCGTGACGGAAAGGTGGTCGATGTGATCAGGACACGACGCCGCAGTGCTCTGGCATGGGTGCGCGCTCTGTTCGGCGGTCTGTCGGAGCCGTTTCTGCCCTTCGCGGCTACGCCAGCGGATGTGCCGGAGACGGAGAAGGTGCACCGCAACTCCACCGTTTCGTTCGAAACCCCCTCCAGGGGTGGCGGGTTCGACTTCCGGGTCGAGATCCGCTGCGAATGGTGTGCCGAAGGGCGCTTGGACCAGGAGACGCTGGATCGTGCCATCGACAGTCACCAGGAGGCAATGCCGCAGTACCTCCTCGACCGGGTTCGTGACATCGCACGCCTCTACGAGCCGTTCCGGGCAGAGGAGGCGGAGCTGGCTGTCAACGATGAACTGCGACCAGGCGAATGCTTTGAGAACGGGCTCGTGCGCTGCCGTACCGTCGCCTATATCCACCCCTCGCCGGAGGTGCTCGAGCGGCAGCGTAAGGCCGCCCTGGAACTCCAGGACATCGAGCACCGGTATGCGAAGTCCGCGCTCCAGGTGGAGTTGCTGGGGCAGGTCTCCGAGAAGTGGCGCACGTTCCTGGCCAGTGGGCTCGCCGGTGTGCGCCAGGGCGATGAGGTGCTGTCCTGGCTGACACCGTGGGCGGTGTTGCTCGCCGAGAGGCCGGATCAAGCGGCCACCGAGGTCGGGGACATGTTCCAGCAGAGGCAGAAACAGCTCGACGAGTTCGTCAAGATCGTGGAACGGCAGGTGAAGGGGTACCAGGACCGGGACCTCTTCGAATTCGTCATCACCAACGAGAAGCAGCTCGGCCACGCCATGCGGCTGTTCGGTCTTGAGCTGCCGGGCTCCCCCGCTTCCAGGGGCGGCCCGGCCGAGCCGCTGCCTCAGCAGAACAGGAGCTGACGGAACGCGGCGCGATCTCTCAGGACAGCAGCGGGCCGGTGATGAGGGAGAGTCCGGCTGCCACCGCCATCAGCCCCGTCCAGATCACTCCCCGGGCTATGTACCGGTGCTTGGTCATCGCCACCCGGGCCAGTACCGGGATCAGCTGCCAGATCTCCCGCCGTTCGCGGTCCTGATCCGCTGGGGGAGGGGTGCCGTCGGCGACGGCCAGCAGCGGCAGGCTGAACCGGTTGGGGACAGGCGGCGGCCCCAACCGGGGACGCAGCGCTTGTACGACGCAGTAGACGGCCGGCAGGAACCCGGTCACGTGCAAGAGCAGCAAACAGAAGGCGATCCAGGCTCCTGGCCCACCACGCTCCCAAGCCTCTTGTACGACGTCCCTCTGCGGCAGGGCTGTGGCCAGCAGCCCTGCCTGCACCGCACTGAGAACTCCAACCTTCGCGTCGGCGAACTGGGCCGCGTCGCGAAGCGAGGCGCAAATGGCCAGTCCGGTCTCCAGGCCTGCGGTCTCGGGCGTGTCCGAGGTGGTCGTTCCGGATGGGCTCCTGGTGGGGCGTACGGGATTGGACACGAGGGCCTCCTAGGACCGAGTGGTCGAGAGATCCCAGTAACTCCCTCCCCGCAGTCCGACAAAAGTCATAAATACGTATTTCATCCTGGAGGGTTCAATGAGTCCTTTGATGCGAATGTCTCCCACTCGGCTCTTCTCTGCCGCATTCACGCTGACCGCCCTGGTCGCGGGCAGTGGGTGCAGCGCCTTCGAGGCGCCCACCGTGCGGCCCTGTGCCTGGCTGGACCGTGTTTCCGACGACGCTTCAGGCGACAGGGGAAAGAATCGGCCACGTACCGCCGTGCTCCTTGACCGCAGCTCTTCCACCCGGCCCGACAAGGCGAGCGGGCCGGGGGTACGGGTGCCGGACTGGGCAGCCACGCTCGTGGCCGCCGAGGGGCTTGCGCCGAAGGAACTGGAGGGAGGATTTCTCTCCGTCGCCGGCTTCGACGGAACCCGGGCCACTGTCGATTGGGGCGTGGACCAGGTGTCCGTCACACCGGTGAAGGGCAACGACACGCTGAAGAAGGATCGAGGGAGCGCTCAGCGCCGCTGTCTGGAGAAACGACTGCGGGAGCTGTCCGCCGGAGCGCCGGGCGCCGATCGTACGGATGTTCTGGGCGCACTCGCCGCAGCTGCCGACCAGCTCAGCTCCGCACGTGGTGACCGCAAGATCGTGGTCGCGACCGACGGGCTGACCAATACCGGCTGCGCGGACTTGCGCTCCGCCGGATTCGACGGCACGGAGGAGATCAAAGCGACGGTGGAACGCTGCCGCAGGGCGGGCGAGCTGCCGGACTTGAAGGGAGCCGAGGTGGACCTCCTCGGCATCGGCCGCTCGCCTCGGGGCGAGGCACCGTCGTCCTCACAGACCGCTTGGCTGACCGCTCTGTGGACACAGCTGTGCGAGGCGACCGGAGCATCATCCTGCGAAGTGGCCGCTACTGCCCGGGCTTCGCAGCCCGAGGCAGGGAAGGGAACCGCGGCCGGCACGGCGGAACCCCAGGTGACCTACCCGGCTGTCTCCGAACGGCCCAAGGGCCGGGTCACCACGATCACCCTTCCCGGGTCCGTCCTCTTCGACACCGACCGCGCGGAGCTGTCACCTGCGGCACGGAGCGCCCTGGACCGAGCGGCGCTTCGCATCCGGGAACTCGATCCCCTCGTGGTCTCCGTCTCCGGGCACACCGATTCCCGTGGGGGCGAACGACGCGGAAGGCAGCTCTCCCTGGCCCGGGCGCAGGCCGTACGGTCAGCCCTCGCCGGACGTGGGATCGCGGTCGATTCCGCCCACGGCTACTCCGACGACCGGCCCACCTGCACCCCCGAGTACCGAGACGGGGCTCCGGACTACGCAGCCATGGCCTGCAACCGCCGGGTGGAGATCGCTGTCACGGTGCGCCGATGACCGCCTCTCACCCGGTGCACACCGCGCTGAGGAGGCACTCCTTCACCACTCGCAGAAAAGGACGTCATACATGTCCCAGAACCATCAAGGCATCCCCTGCCATCACGGCTGCGGATGCGACATACGGCACCTGGTGAAGAGCGCGGAGCAAGGTCCGGAACGCGCCCCGGAACATCTGGACAACGGCGAGATGCGGATGCTGTTGCGCGCGGCCCGCGAGGTCGCAGAGCTTGTCGGCCACAACCGAGAACAACTCGCGGCTGCCCGCGCGCGTACGATTCGCGCCCACGCCCGGACGGAGGAGGCCGTCCAAGCCCTGGCTCGTTTCGAGGCGATGGCTTCACTCCGGACGGCCCGTAGGGCGCATGAGGCAGTCGAGGCACGTCATGCGGAGGATGGCGCCCACGACCGACGTCGCCGCGAGCTGTGGATACGGGTACTGCGCTGGCCGATCATCGCCGCCATGGCGGTGTTCGACGCCTGGTATTTCATGCAGGTCTTCCAGTACCTCACCGTCAATGAGGCAGCGGCCTCTTTGGTCGAGCAGACAGTCTCCTTCCTGCCCGGTGCCGTTCTCGCCCTGGCCCTGATGCTCTCCGGATACACGATCGCGGCTCCCCTGCACCGTGTACGCGAGCGGCTGCACGCCCTGCGCGCGCGTCGCCCCGTGCTCTCGTTGCTCGGTTCTCTCAGCCTGCCCGCTCTCTACCTGCTTGCCGTGCTGACGACTGTCACCGCGTGGGCCCTGCTGCGGGCCCGTGACGCGGGGGTGGGGGACGAGGGCATCGAGGGAGCCAGGTTCGCGCCCGGGTGGGTCGCCTTGTTGATGCTCGTGCTCGCGATCACCGCGGTGGCTATGAAAATCGTGGCCTATAACCCGTACGCGGACAGCGCAGTCGAGGCTCGCCGTGGCCTGTTGCGCGCTCGGATGACCTACGCCTTGCTGGTGTGGAGGGTGGGATCTGCCCTGCGCAAGCAGGAGAGAGCGTGGAGTGACCTGTGCGCGCTGCGTGACGAACTGGCCTCACAGGTACGACTGGAGAGCATGCGAGTCTGGGAGGCCGCGATCCTCGCCGCCCGTATGCTGCACGGTCAGGCAGGCCACATCCCGCCCGCTCCGGCCGTCCTGCTCGACGGAACGGAGCCGCCGGCGCCGGCGACTGCCTGGATGGCGCCGCTCTTCTCCGGCGTGGTTGAGCCCCCGCCAGAACTCGGACCCCTGGTCGAAGCTCACCGAATCACCGTCACATGCACTCCCTCTGAGCTACGCGACCGCCGGACAGATCTGATCGACCGCATCGACCGTCAACTCGGACCGGCCTGATGGTTGGGCGGCAGAAAAGCACCGAGAGCACTGCCGCAGCTGCCCGTTCGGCCCTGTTGGAGCCGTCCCGGGGCAACCGCCGGTTGTATAGGCGATTGATCCAACGGCTTTTGGATGCTCCAGGGCCGCCGGCCGAAGGCCCCTACCGGGAGGCTTCCGTAGTGGTGGTGCCAGAAGGCTTCGTCTCGGGAGTGGGCGTGGCTTCCCAATCCGGTCCCGGTAACTCGGCACAGAAAAGCTCCGAAACAGGACGTGAGAGGACAGAGCAATGACCGTTCCGCTGTCCAGCAACCCATTCACCCGCGTCTGCAGATGGGTGGAGGACCAATATGCAGACACGCGCATGTGCTTGCGCACAGGGGTAGACGCCGTGCCTCTCTGCAACGAGGAGGGCATCTCGCTGAACGAATTGCGTTCCAAGGCTGTCCACGAGGATTTGGGTAGCCCTGCACGCGTCGAGGCCTGGTGTCACATCGCGCACCACATTCGCGAAGAGACTGGGAGCCGGCGGGAAGAGCGGTGGACATTGATCGTCCTCTGGCTGCTCGCGCCCCGCTTGAGGGGGGCAGCACGCGTGATCGCCCGGCATACGGGGGCGGAACGGGCCGACGCGTGTTCCGCGCTGCTGCAAGGAGCGTTGGAGGGGGTGCGGACTCTCGGCAGGGCGGACCCTGCGGGAGCCGAGCAGCACCTGGTTGATGCGGCGTTCGCCGTCGGATGGAAAACAGGGCGGCGGAGCCCTCACGAGACGCCAATCGGGGAGTGGGACGTGATGAAAGGCTTGGTAACCGACCAGCTTGTCTTGACGACAGCGGACTGCGACCTCGTGCGGGGCGACGCGATGTCCATCGCACTCGCCCAGCGGGCGCAAGGTGAGCGCTTGGGTTCTCTGGCATACCGATTGGGACTCCTGACGCATGTGCGCCGAGTGCGCCAGCTCCGGCGCGCCCGGCCGCGCCCGGCGTGTACCGAAGCCCACCCCACACCGATGGGACAAGATTCACTGTTCGAAATGCGGGGGCCTGCAGATGACACGCCGTCGTGATGAGTCCGTCCCGTTCTCGGAGATCTCCGGACTTCCCGCCGAGGTGGATCTCAGGACGGCTGCGAATGCGCTGAACCTGGGATTGGCTACTGCATACCGGCGAGCCAAGCGGGGCGACTTCCCCTGCACCCTGCGGAAGGTGGGACGACGCTATGTCGTGCGTCTGCCTGATCTGATGCGTGGACTCGGTATCCAGGACGTGCGGGTGCTCTATGACGACATCGATGCGGGTGCGAGATTCGCCAGTGGACAGACCGAGACCTAGTCATGCCTGCAGGCAGCGACGCCTGACTGCCGTCGCGTGCTGAACTCGGCAGTCGCCCACGCAAGACGCTCGGCTGGGAACCCCAGCCGAGCGTCTGCCTGAACTGCTCGCCGCCACACGTCGGTGATCACGTGGTGCGACGACCCCTGGGAAATGCGCCGCTCTGCAACTCCGCGGTGGCCGCAACGACGAGGCTCACCGCGCCCGCACTGCGGTGTTGTACGCGCTGGGGGCGGCAACTCCTGGCTGGCCAGGAACGGAGGCGTGGACCTTGGGTCTGCCCAAAGAAGGTCACCTTCGCCAGACTCTCAGGGGCGTACGGCGCGGGGAACGGAAGCTGCGGCGCTCCTTATGGGCAATGCCGCTCAGAGCTCGGGAGAGCGCCCCGTACACGCGCATCACCGGCCCATGCTCCGGGAAGGTCGGGCAGCAGGCCGGCGACATGCTCCTGGAGCCGTCGGAGGGCACCTGAGATGGAAACCGGGACGGACAACGTCGAAGGGCCCCACCTCACGGTGGGGCCCTTCGACGTTAGTGCCCGGTGAGGCACTGGCGGAGGATACGAGATTCGAACTCGTGAGGGGTTGCCCCCAACACGCTTTCCAAGCGTGCGCCCTAGGCCACTAGGCGAATCCTCCGCGGCAAACAATACAAGACGCTGGGCCGTGCTCGCGAACTCGTTCGCGGGGGTTCGGATCGGGTACTGTGTGCGGAGCCCCTCACGTGGCGCTATCTGACTGAACTCCCCCAGGGCCGGAAGGCAGCAAGGGTAGGTCGGCTCTGGCGGGTGCGTGGGGGGCGCTTGCGTTGTGGGGTGGCGGTGGGAGGCGGGTTTGTCGTAGGGGGCCGATATCGTCGTAGGTGTGTCGTCCCTTGCGCTGTACCGCCGTTATCGCCCCGAGTCGTTCGCCGAGGTCATTGGGCAGGAGCATGTCACTGACCCGCTCCAGCAGGCCCTGCGTAACAACCGGGTCAATCACGCCTACCTGTTCAGCGGGCCGCGTGGCTGTGGGAAGACGACCAGTGCGCGCATCCTCGCGCGGTGTCTGAACTGCGAGCAGGGGCCCACGCCCACCCCGTGCGGTACGTGTCAGTCGTGCCGGGACCTGGCCAGGAACGGGCCGGGGTCGATCGATGTCATCGAGATCGACGCGGCTTCGCACGGTGGCGTGGACGACGCGCGTGATCTGCGGGAGAAGGCCTTCTTCGGGCCTGCCGGCAGTCGTTACAAGATCTACATCATCGACGAGGCGCACATGGTCACCTCGGCGGGGTTCAACGCCCTGCTGAAGGTGGTCGAGGAGCCGCCGGAGCATCTCAAGTTCATCTTCGCGACCACCGAGCCCGAGAAGGTCATCGGGACGATCCGGTCGCGTACGCACCACTATCCGTTCCGGCTGGTGCCGCCCGGGACGCTGCGTGACTATCTCGCCGAGGTGTGCGGCAGGGAGGGCGCCGTCGTCGCGGACGGGGTGCTGCCCCTCGTCGTACGGGCCGGTGCCGGGTCCGTGCGTGACTCGATGTCCGTGATGGACCAGTTGCTGGCCGGCGCGGCCGACGACGGTGTGACGTACGCCATGGCCACGGCCCTGCTCGGGTACACGGACGGTTCGCTGCTGGACGCCGTGGTCGACGCGTTCGCCGCGGGGGACGGCGGCGCGGCCTTCGAGGTCGTGGATCAGGTCATCGAGGGCGGCAACGACCCGCGGCGCTTCGTCGCCGACCTGCTGGAGCGGCTCCGGGACCTGGTGATTCTGGCGGCCGTGCCGGACGCGGGGGAGAAGGGGCTGATCGACGCCCCCGCCGATGTCGTCGAGCGGATGCAGGCCCAGGCGTCCGTCTTCGGCGCGGCCGAGCTGAGCCGGGCCGCCGATCTCGTCAATACGGGGCTGACGGAGATGCGTGGCGCGACCTCGCCCCGGCTCCAACTGGAGCTGATCTGCGCCCGGGTGCTGCTGCCCGCGGCGTTCGACGACGAGCGTTCGGTCCAGGCCCGCCTCGACCGGCTGGAGCGGGGCGCCGCCGCCTCGGCCTCGGTCGCCGGGGCCGCCTTCTCCGGAGCGGGGGCCGGGCCCGCGGCCGGGTATGTTCCCGGGCCCGGCGGTCACGCCCCCGTACCGCCGCCCGCTCCGGTGGAGGATCCCGCCGCTGCCGCCGCTCGCGCCGCCGCCGCGGCGCAGGCCGCGCAGGCCGCCGCCCAGGCCGCGCCCGCCCAGGCCGCCCCAGCAGCCCCATCGGCCCCAGCAGCCCCGTCGGCCCCAGCGCCCGCGCCCGCCGCCGAGCCCCAGCGGCCCGGGGC
>NZ_JBHURV010000065.1:0-35793 GCF_042673865.1 Streptomyces sp. NPDC056987 | reverse complement strand
ACCCACTCCATCCCGTGATCCCGGACCGGGATCACGGGATGGAGTGGGTCGAGGTCATCGGGCGTGGAACGCTCCGGCCCATTCGGTGTCGGCGATCTCCGCGGCGCGTTCCCAGTGCGGTGTGTAGTCCGTCGTCGCGGCGATGGCGGCCAGTGCCTCGCGGTGGTGCCAGACCTTCTCGAACGCGTCGGCGTACCGGTCGAGCAACGGTCCTGAGTCCGGATGCAGGTGCGCCTTCTGGATCGTGAAGGAGTCGTCGAGGACTCGCAGGGTGGCCGGGAACTCCTCGGGACGGTAAGGGCGGTCCACGACGCCGGGCAACGCCCACGGGTAGGCACCGAACCCGCGGCGGCCGGTGAAGACCCGCTGCGCGGGCAACGGCTGCAGCTGGTAGGGCACGGCGGGCACCCCTTCGGCACGCAGGGCCCGCTGTACGACGGAGCGCAGCGGGCCCGCGAACTCGTCGGCCAGCCCGAAGGCGGCGGGATTCACCCGGATGCGCAGGATGTGCCAGGCATGGGTGCGATCCTGTGGGACCTCGGGCACCTGGAAGCCGGGATACGCGGCCAGCCGTCCCAGCAGCCGGCCGACGTTCTCCTCGCGGACGGCCATTTCGGCGGGGAGTTGAGCGAGACGGCTACGGGTGAAGGCCGCCTGTATCGCGTTCGGTTTGCAGTTCCAGCCCAGCAGATGCGCCACGTAGCTGCGCTCGCCGCCCGCCGGAATGAGTTCACCGAACTGCCGCAGCATGGTCGCCCTCGTCGCCACGTCCGCGTCATCCGTTGTGATCAGGCCGCCCTCACCGCATGTGGCGAGATTCTTGCTGACGTTGAGGCTGAAGGTGTTCACCGCGCCGATCGAGCCCACGAACCGGCCCCGGTACCGGGCGCCGTGCGCCTGCGCGGCGTCCTCGATCACGGTGACCCCGTGCCGGGCGGCGATTTCGGTGATCCGGTCCAGATCGGCGGGCAGACCGTGCAGGTGGACCACGACGATCGCCTTGGTCCGGCTGGTGATCGCGGCCTCCAGCGCCGCGGGGTCCAGATTGAACGTGACGGGGTCGATGTCCACGAACACCGGTACGGCCATGAGATGGAGCGGAGCGGTGGCGCTGCCGATGAAGCTCAGGGCGGGCACGATGACCTCGTCGCCAGGCTCCACACCCGCGGCGCTCAGCGCGACCGACAGCGCCGCGGTTCCGTTGCTCACCGCCACACAGTGCTCCGTGCCGACGTACTGCGCCCACTCCCGCTCCAGGCCCGCGATCTCCTGTTCTCCCGACGAGGCGGAGGTGAACCGGCCGGACCTCAGTACCCGATGGACCGCCTGCTCGTCCTGATCGGTCACCATCGGCCAGGGCCTGATACCGAGTTCCCTGGGAACGGCCCGGCCACCGCCGAACATCGCAAGGTCGACCGTCAGCTGGGCCGGTTGCTGGATTGTCACCGCTGAACCTCTTCTCAAGGTGATTCCGTCCGAACGTCGCGCATGTCATCGTCGGCGTGCGCCGTCGCGTCCGGCGGCAATCACACCGGCAATTCACCTGCGTTCCTTCGCGGTGCTTCCGCGAATTGCCGCTCCGACTGCCGCCGGTGGCGAGCGCCGCTCGCTAACTTCGTTCCTGATTCCAGACCGGACCCGGAATGAGGGAATACGTGACCAGCCCTTTCGATGAGACGAATTCGAGTGTGGCCGGGAGAAATCCGGTCACCCGTCACCAGCGCGTCCTTTGTCAACTGGTCGCCGACGTCCTCGGGGTGAGCGACGTCGGGATCGACGACGGGTTCGTGGCGCTCGGCGGAGACAGCATCATTGCCATGCAACTCGTCAGCCGGGCAAGGAAAGCCGGTCTGCGGATCACTGTCGGCGATGTGCTGACGCGGCGGGACATGGAAGCACTGGCACAGACGGCCACCACGCTGGAGCAGGAGCCGGCCCCCGTCGCGGACAGCGGGGTGGGACCGGTCGTCACCACTCCGATCATGCACTGGTTCCGGGAACGCGGTGGCGTGGTCGACACCTACAACCAGTTCGCGGTCCTGCGCACGCCTTCAGGGCTGACGGAACCCCGTCTGATGTCGATGGTGCAGGCTCTGCTCGACCACCACGACATCCTGCGCCTGCGGCTGTCCGTGCTGGGCGACGAGGCGGACTGGGTGCTGGAGACCCCGCCGGTGGGCGCGGTCGACGCGGCCTCGGCCGTCCGGCGGACGGATGTGGCGGGTCGCCCCGAGGAGGAGTGGGCCGCGCTGGTGCGACAGGAGTCGGACGCGGCGCGCGACAGGCTGCGTCCCCAGGAGGGCAACGTCCTCCAGGCCGTGTGGTTCGATGCCGGACCGGATCGCCAGGGCATGCTCGCCCTGGTCGTCCATCATCTGGCCATCGACTCGATTTCCTGGCGCATCCTGGCCGCCGATCTCGCGACGGCCTGGCAGACCGTCGAGAAGGGTGCCGCAATCACTCTCGATCCGGTGCCGACCTCGTTCCGCCGCTGGTCCGAAGTACTCGGCGAGCAGGCGCACACGCAGGCCGGTGCCGCGGAACTCCCCGGCTGGCTCGAACGGCTGCGTCCCGGCGCCGCCCGGTTCGGCGACCGGGCGAGGGTACCCGGTCAGGACGTGGAAAGCCGGGACCGGGGTTTCACCGAGTCCCTGCCGGCCGAGTTCACGGAGGCGTTGCTGACCACAGTGCCGTCGCTGTTCAACGCCGGTATCAACGACGTTCTCCTCGCCGGTCTCGTGCAGGCGATGGGCGACTGGCATCGCCGACGCGGCACGGCGGGCGACGGCACCGTACTGCTGCACCTGGAAGGCCACGGCAGGGAAGACGCACTCGCGGAGGTGGATCTCTCCCGGACCGTCGGCTGGTTCACCAGCCTGTTCCCGATCAGGCTCGACCTGGGCGAACCGGACCGGACGGATGCGCACGTCGCCGGGGCCGCGGTGGGGAACGCGGTGAAGCGGGTCAAGGAGCAGGTGCGCGGCGTTCCCGACAAGGGAGTCCGGTACGGCCTCCTTCGCTATCTGAACCCGCGAACGGGTGCGCTGCTGGAGAAGGCGGCCCAGCCGGAGTTCGTCTTCAACTACCTGGGCCGTTTCGAGGTCTCGGACGACGACTGGTCGGTCGTACCGGAGTACGGGACCGGTGTGGACGACACGGGATCAGGCATGCCCATGGCCCACAGCATCGAGGTCAACGTGGCCACGGTGGACCGGGCGGACGGCCCGGTGCTACGGGCCACCTGGACCTGGGCCGACAGCGTCGTGTCCGAGGCGGACACCCGCGAGCTGGCGGAATCGTGGTTCCGGACGCTCCGGACCCTGGTCGCCCACGCCCGCGAACCCGGAGCGGGCGGACTCACCCCGTCCGACCTGACCCTGAGCTCGCTCAGCCAGCACGAACTCGACGAGATCGAATCCGATCTGCGGGCCTTCTGAGGAAGTTGACACTGAAGATGAACCAATCGGTAGTCGAGGACATCCTTCCCCTGTCGCCCTTGCAGGAAGGCCTCCTCTTTCACGCGCTGTTCGACCGGGAAAAGCACAGCCCATATCTCGCGCAATTCGCGGTGGACCTCGAAGGACCGGTGGATTCCGCGCTCCTGAGGGCGGCCGCGGACACCGTGATACGGCGCCACGCCACATTGCGGTCCGGATTCCGGTACCGAAAGACAGGCGAACCGATACGGGTGGTCCGCCGCGATGTCCCCCTGGACTGGCGGGAGACCGGGATCGGTCAGGAAGGCGCGCCGGAACGGATCGCCGAACTGACCGAGCAGGACTGGGCCCGGGGCATCGATGTCGGCGGATCGTCGTTGATCCGGTTCACTCTCGTGCGGCACACCGCCCGCCGCCACCGGCTGCTGGTGACCGCCCACCATCTCCTGCTGGACGGGTGGTCCTTCGCCCTGCTGTTCCAGGAGCTGTTCGCGGTGTATTCCCGCGCGGGCGGTACCGCCGGCCTGCCGTCGGTGCGTCCGTACCGGGACTACCTGGCATGGCTGGCGGAACAGGACCGGGCCGGCGCGGAGCGGCACTGGGCGGCGGCCCTGGAGGGGGTCACCGAGCCCACTTTCGTCGCGCCCGCCGATTCCCGGAGCGGTCCGCCGCCGGAGGAGGTGGCAGTGCTGCTGCCGTCGGAGACGACAGCGCTGCTGACCGCGCACGCCCGCAGGAACCACGTCATGCTCAACACGGTGTGCCAAGGGGTCTGGGCCATCCTCGTCGGGTCGCTCACCGGACGCGACGATGTGGTGTTCGGCTCGACGGTCAGCGGCCGTCCGGCAGAGCTGACCGGCGCGGACTCGATGATCGGGATGTTCATCAACACGGTTCCGGTACGGGTGCGGCTGGACCGGGCGGATTCGGTGAGCGCGCTGTTCGACCAGATCCAGGCGGGGCGCGCCGCATCGCTCGACCACGACCACCTCGGCCTGACGGAGATCCAGACCCTGGCCGGGTCCCCGACCGCGCTCTTCGACACCAACGTGGTCTTCGACAACTTCCCGATGCACGACTACAAGGTCGACTCACCCGACGGTGAACTGCAGGTGGGCGTCACCTTCCGTGACAGCGCGCACTATCCGCTGACCCTCGCCGTCGAACCGGGTGAGCGGCTCGCGCTGCGCCTGCACTACCGCCCGGACCTGTTCACCGCCGACCGGGCGGCCGAGATCGCCGACCGGCTTGTGCTGCTGTTCGAGCAGGTGGCCGAGGATCCGGACCGAGCGCTCTCCGCGCTGACCATGCTGTCGCCCGGGCAGCGCGACCAGGTCGTACGGAAGTGGAACGACACCGCGGTCGAGCTGCCCGAGGTGACGCTTGCCGACCTGTGGTCCGAGCAGGTCCGACGCACGCCGGACGCGACGGCCCTGGTGGCGTCCGACGAGCAACTGAGCTATGCCGAGCTGGACGAACGGGTGGATCGGCTGGCGGCGCAGCTCGCCCACAGAGGCGCGGGCCCGGACCGGGTCGTGGCCGTGGCACTGCCCCGTTCGGTGGAACTGGTGGTCGCGATCCTCGCTGTCGTCAAAGCGGGCGCGGCCTACCTTCCGGTTGATCTGGACCACCCCGCCGGGCGGATCGCCGCGATGGTCGCGGATGCCGGGCCGATCCTCGTACTGACTGACTCGAAGAGCGCCGGCGCCCTCCCCGACTCTCCACCGAAGCTGTTGCTCGACGAGCCGATCGCGCAGGTCCCCGCCCGGCCGGTGCGACCGCGCCCGGCGCACTCCGCCTATGTCATCTTCACCTCGGGATCCACCGGACGGCCCAAGGGGGTCGTGGTTTCGCACGCGGCCATAGTCAACCGTCTGCTGTGGATGCAGGACCGGTATCGGCTCACCGATGCCGATCGGGTGCTGCAGAAGACCCCGGCCGGTTTCGACGTATCGGTGTGGGAGTTCTTCTGGCCGCTGATCTCCGGGGCGAGCCTGGTGATGGCGAAGCCCGGCGGACACCGCGACCCCGTCTATCTGGCCGAGCTGATCCAGCGTGAATCGGTGACCGTCACACATTTTGTGCCCTCGATGCTGCAGGCGTTCCTCCGGGAGCCCGGCGCGGCCGGCTGCACGAGCCTGCGCCAGATCATCTCCAGTGGTGAGGCCCTGTCCGCGGAAACACAACGTGAACTGTTCAGCACGCTCGGCTCCACCGAACTGCACAACCTCTACGGACCGACCGAAGCCGCTGTCGACGCGACCTACTGGCAGTGCCGCCGTGGCGATGAGGGAAGTTCGGTGCCGATCGGTCGGCCGCTGGCCAATGTGGCGGCGTATGTGCTGGACGGCGGGCTGCGGCCGGTGCCGCCGGGGGTGGTGGGCGAGCTGTATCTGGGCGGGATCCAGCTCGCCAGGGGATATACCGGGCGCCCCGCGTTGACCGCCGAGAGGTTCGTGGCCTGCCCGTTCTCGGCGGGGGAGCGCATGTACCGGTCCGGTGACCTGGCCCGGTGGACCGCCGACGGGGAGCTGGAGTACGTCGGCCGCGCGGACGCGCAGGTGAAGATACGGGGCTTCCGCGTGGAGCTCGGCGAGGTCGAGGCGGTACTGGCCGGCCACCCCGAGGTGATGCAGGCCGCGGTCGTCCTCAGGGAGGACCGGCCGGGTGACCAGCGCTTGGTTGCGTATGTCGTGGCCCGGTCCTCGGGCCTCACGGGCCGGGAACTACGCCGCTTCGTGGCGGACAGCGTGCCCGACTACATGGTCCCCGCCGCGGTGGTCCTGGTCGAGACCATGCCGACGACGATGAACGGGAAGCTCGACCGGGCCGCGCTGCCGGAGCCGGACCGGGCCGCGCACGCCGTGCGGGAGCCGCGGAGTCCACGTGAGGAGATCCTGTGCGAACTCTTCGCCGAAGTGCTCGGGGTGCCCCGCGTGGGGATCGACGACCATTTCTTCGACCTGGGAGGGCACTCCCTGCTGGCGCTCCGGCTGCTCTCCCGGATCCGGTCGGTCCTGGGGGAGGGGTTCGAGATCCGGGACCTGTTCGCCGAACCCACGGTGGCCGGACTGGCCCGGCTGACCGGAGCCGCGCGCCCCGCGCTGACCGCCCGGGCAGGAACGGAGCCCGTACCGCTGTCGTTCGCCCAGCGACGTCTGTGGTTCCTGAACCGGATGGAGCGCGACGAAGGAACGTACAACGTGCCCGTCGCGGTCCGTCTCACCGGGGCGGTGGACAGGGACGCTCTGGCACAGGCGTTCGCCGACGTGGCGGAACGGCACGAGAGCCTGCGCACGATCTTCCCCGAGGAAAGCGGTGAGCCGCACCCGGTCGGACTGGACTCGGTTCCCGGGATCGAGGTCGTCGAGGTGGCACCGGCGGACCTCGCCGACGCCACGGCGGAGCGGGTCCGTCACCGGTTCGACCTCACCGCACACGCACCCGTCCGTGCCACGCTGTTCGTGCTCGGCCAGGAGCAGCACGTCCTGCTGCTGGTCATTCAGCACATCGCGGCCGACGGATGGTCCCTGCGTCCGCTGCTGGAAGACCTCGGCCTGGCGTACACCGCCCGATGCGACGGGAGCGCACCGGACTGGCCGGCGCAGCCCGTGCGCTACGCCGACTACACACTGTGGCAGCGAGAGCTGCTCGGCGACGCCGAGGACGCGGACAGCCTGATGGCCCGCCAGTTGGCCTACTGGCAGCAGCAGTTGGCCGCACTGCCGACGGAGCTGACGTTGCCGGTGGACCGGCCGCGCCCCGCGGTGGCGGCGCACTCCGGTGGGACCGTGGCTGTCCACTGGGAGCCGGAGCTGCACAGCAGGCTGCTCGATCTCGCCAGGTCCGCCGGCTGCACGGTGTTCATGGTGCTGCAGGCGGGTTTCGCGGCACTGCTGACCCGTATGGGCGCGGGCACCGACATCCCCTTCGGCACCCCGGTGGCGGGCCGGTCGGACAGCGCGCTCGACGACCTGGTCGGGTTTTTCGTCAACACCCTGGTGCTGCGCACCGACACCGCGGGCGATCCCGGGTTCGCCGAACTGCTGCGACGGGTCCGGGACACCGACCTGGAGGCATTCGGACACCAGGACGTCCCCTTCGAGCGTATCGTCGAGGTCCTGCATCCCGAGCGGTCGCTGTCCCGGAACCCCCTGTTCCAAGTCATGCTCCAGGTGCAGCACGCCGAGACCTCCACCCCGGCCTTCGCCGGACTGGAGGGGGAACGGGTCCCGGTGGCCTGGGACGTCGCCAAGTTCGACCTCAGTCTTGAACTGGTGGACGAGCGCGATGCCGAGGGAGCACCGGCCGGGCTGACCGGCTACCTCGAGTATTCCGAGGAGCTGTTCGACCGGACCACCGCCGAACAGCTCGTGACGCGCCTGCGACGGCTGCTGGAACAGGTGCTCGCCGCCCCGGAACGACCGATCAGCGCTGTCGACGTGCTCTCGGACGGGGAACGGCGGCGTTTCCTCGCCGCGCGTCCCGTGCCCGCGCTCGCGCGGCGACCCGTGTTCCTGCCCGACGCGTTCCGGGAGCAGGCCGCCCGCACGCCGGACGCGACGGCGCTGGTCTTCGAGGACACCGCGATGACCTACGCCGAGCTGGACGCACGTGCCACCCGGCTCGCCCGCCACCTCGTGACCCGGGGCGCGGGCCCGGACCGAGTGGTGGCGGTGGCCCTGCCCAGGTCCATGGACCTGGTGGTCGCGCTACTGGCGGTGCTGAAGGCGGGCGCCGCGTTCCTCTTCGTCGACATGGCGTATCCGGCCCGGCGGATCGCCCACCTGCTGGAGGACTCCGCCGCCGCCCTGGTCGTCACCGACGGCGAATCCGCCGAGTCGCTGCCCGCACGCGAACCGGTGCTCATCGACGGCCTCGCGCTCGACGACGAGTCATCGGAAGAACTCGAGATCGCGATCACCCCGGAGCATCCGGCATACGTCGTGTACACCTCGGGGTCGACCGGCCTGCCCAAGGGTGTGATGGTGACCCACGGCGGGCTGGCCAATCTGCTCGCCTTCTACCGTGAGGAGGTCATCGCCACCGCCGAACGGACGCGAGGTACGCGGCGCTGTCGGATGGCGCTGACCGCGTCCCTCTCCTTCGACACCTCGGTCGTCGGTCTGCTGTGGCAGGCCGTCGGCCACGAACTCCACCTGATCGGCGACGACACCCGCCGCGACCCCGCCGCCATGGCCCGGTACCTGGACCGGTGCGGCATCGACGCTCTCGACGTGATGCCCAGCTATGCCGAAGAGCTGATCCAGCAGGGCATGCTCGACCCGGCCGGAACGCCGCCGGCGGTGCTGATGACCGGCGCGGAAACGGTGGGCGAGAAGTTGTGGACACGGATCCGGGAAACCGAGGGGATCACCGTCTACAACATCTACGGACAGACCGAGACCACCGTGGACTCCCTCTTCTGGACGTCGGACGACAGCGACCGCCCTCTGATCGGCCGTCCGATCGCCGGGGTGGACGTGTTCGTGCTCGACCCGCGGCTGCACCCCGTCCCGCCGAAGGTGATCGGTGAACTGTACGTCGCGGGCGCCCAGTTGGCGCGCGGTTACGTGAACCGTCCCGGCCTGACCGCGGAGCGGTTCGTGGCGAACCCGTTCAGGCCCGGGCAGCGTATGTATCGCACGGGTGACCTCGTCCGGTGGACCGACGACGGCGCGCTGGAATTCCTCGGCCGGGCCGACGACCAGGTGAAGATCCGTGGCTTCCGGGTCGAACTCGGCGAGGTCGAGACGGTACTGGCCCGCCACGAGGGCGTCGCGCACGCGGTGGCGGTCCTGCGTGAGGACCGGCCCGGGGACAACCGTCTCGTCGGATATGTGCTCGCGCGGAACACGGAACTCGACGTGAGACAACTGCGCGAGTTCGCACGGCAGAACCTGCCGGACTACATGGTGCCCGCCGCGATCGTGGTGGTCGAGGAACTGCCGTTGACACCGAACGGGAAACTCGACCGTGCCGCGCTGCCGAAACCGGCGTACCCCACCGGCACCCGGCGCGCGCCGCGCGATCTCCGCGAGGAGCTCCTGTGCGGGCTGTTCGCGGAAGTGCTCGGCCGTGACGCGGTGGGGATCGACGACGGCTTCTTCGATCTCGGCGGCCACTCCCTGCTGGCTGTGCGGCTCAGCAGCAGGGCGCGCTCCGTGCTCGGCGTGGAACTGCCTGCCCCTCTGCTGTTCAGTACCCCGACCGTGGCCGGGCTGGCGGACCGCCTTGACGGCATTCTCCCCGGCAGGCCGGCGCTCCGGCCGGGGAAACGCCCGGACGTGCTGCCGCTGTCCTTCGCCCAGCAGCGGCTGTGGTTCCTGAGCCAGTGGGAGGAAACAGGCACCAGCTACAACCTTCCTGTCGCTCTGCGCCTGTCCGGTCCGCTGGATCGGGGAGTTCTCGAACAGGCGTTGTCCGATGTCACGGACCGGCACGAGAGTCTGCGGACGGTTTTCGCCGACCGTGACGGTCGGCCGGTGCAGTCGGTGCTCGCGCCGGGAGCGGTCCGGCCGGAACTGGTCCACCGAGAGGTGTCCGAGGCCGAGGTCGAGGCGGCGATTCGCGCGGCCGCGGACCATCCGTTCGATCTGGCCACACAGCCTCCCCTGGCCGCCCACCTGTTCACGACGGGCCAGGCGGATCACGTCCTGCTGCTGGTGTTCCACCACATCATCTGCGACGGCTGGTCGCTCGGACCGCTCATGCGCGACCTTTCCGCCGCCTATGCCGCCCGCACGCGGCGCGACGCTCCACAGTGGGACGAGCTGCCGGTGCAATACGCCGATTACGCGCTGTGGCAACGGGATCTGCTGGGCAGTGAGGAAGACCCGGACAGTGTGCTGTCCCGTCAGCTGAGCCACTGGCGCGCCCAGCTGGCCGATCTCCCGGTGGAATTGACCTTGCCGACGGATCGGCCCCGGCCCGATACCAGCGACTACGCGGGGGGATCGGCGAACGTCGAGTGGGGTCCCGACCTCCATCGAAGCCTGCTCGCGGTCGCCAAGGAGCACAACTGCACGCTGTTCATGGTGCTCCAAGCCGGATTCGCCGCCCTGCTCAACAGGCTGGGCGCGGGGACGGACATTCCGATCGGCACCCCGGTGGCCGGCCGGACGGACGACGCGGCCGACGAGGTCGTCGGGTTCTTCGTCAACACGGTGGTCCTGCGGACCGACGTCTCGGCCAACCCGAGTTTCGCGGAGCTGCTCCGTCGCGTCCGGGCCACCGACCTCGCGGCCTACGAGCACCAGGACGTCCCGTTCGAGCGGCTGGTCGAAGAGGTGAATCCACCACGCTCGCTCGGCCGCCACCCGCTCTTCCAAGTCATGGTCCAGCTCCAGCACGCGACCGCCGCTCCGGAACTCCCCGGTCTGCGGGTGACCGAATGGCCGGTCCCGTCGACCACCGCGAAATTCGACCTGGTCATCGATGTGGAGGAGCGGCTCGACCAGGACGGAGCGCCGGCCGGGCTGGTCGGGGCCTTGACGTACTCGACCGCCCTGTTCGACGCCTCGACGGGTGAGCGGCTCGCCGACGGCCTGCGCGGGTTGCTGACGCAGGTGGCCCGAGACCCGGAACGGCTGGTCGCTGACCTCGACGTACCGCCCGTCCAGAGCCGGCGGTCCGGTGTCGTCACCGGATGCCCGGATCCGTCGCGGGGCGCGGCGCCGACCACCACCGGCCCGCGCAGGGCGCACGAGGAGGTGCTCGGCGAGCTGTTCGCCAAGGTGCTCGGCCGGGACTCGGTCGGCATCGACGACAACTTCTTCGCCCTGGGCGGGCATTCGCTGCTGGCGATCCAGCTGATCTCCCGGGTGCGTTCGACCCTGGGGCTGGAGCTGCCGGTCCGCGAACTCTTCCGAGCCCCGACCGTCGCCGGGGTCGCCGCATACCTGACGAAGGCCCGGCCCGCCCGCCCGGCGCTGCGGCCTGCCCCTTCCCACTGACCGTGGGGCGTTCAACGACACACCTGGGAGACGGACCTGATGCTCACCATGTTCGGACTGGAACGGATGGAGGAAGCGGTGTACCGGGAGATGAGCGAATCGCCTCCGCCGGTCGCCGACGAGATCGCCGACCGGCTGGCGGTCGCTCCGGATCTGGTCCTTGCTTGCCTCGACCGGCTGTCCGAACTCGGCCTGGTTCGGGAGTCCTTCGAGGTGCCCGGCAGATTCGCGGTGGTCGACCCGATCCTGAGCCTGCAGCAGTCGCTCGCCGGCCAGTACGAGGAGTTGATGCGTCGGCAGCGGCGGGTCGCCGAGACCCATGCCGAGGTTGTCCGCCTGCTCATGTCCGACGCCTCCGGCCGGCCGGGCAGGGTCGAACAGGTCGAGCGGCTCCTGGGGATGGACGAGGTGCAGTGCCGGGTGGACCGGCTGGCGGGAGAGGCCGTCCGTGAGGTGCTGACGTTCGTGCCCGGTGGCGCGCGGTCGACGCCGGAACTCTCGGCAGCGCGCCGCAATGACGCGGCGTTGCTGAGCCGCTCGGTGTCGATCAGGACCGTCGGCACGGACACCGACTCCTACGACGCCGCGACCCTGGCGCACGTGCGCTGGCTGACCGGCAACGGGGGCCAGTTCCGCGGCTTTGAAGCGCCGCTGCCGGGAATGATCCTGTTCGACGGTTCGGTCGCGCTGGTACCCCTCGACCCGCAGAACAGGGCGGCGGGCGCGCTCCAGGTCACCGATCCCGGCCTCGTCGCTCCGATGGTCGTTCTGTTCGAACAGACCTGGTCGCTGGCCACACCGCTGGACGCAGGGCGTTCGACGACGGACGACATCTTGAACGGCAAGGAACTGGCGCTGCTCAGACTGGTCGCCGAGGGGTATACCGATGCGGCCGCCGCAGGTCAGTTGCATGTTTCGCACCGGACCGCTCGACGCATGATGGCGGTGCTGATGGAGCGCCTCGGCGCCCGCAGCCGCTTCGAGGCCGGGGTCAAGGCCGCCCGGCGCGGCTGGCTCTGACCACCGAACGGGCCCCCGGGACTCACCTCCGACGCCACATCACTCCATCTCGGCCGATCTCCACGGCCCGGCGTGATCGCCATGACCTGACCACCTTGAAAGGACAATTCCGTGAACAATCCGTTCGACGACGAAAATGGCTCTTATCTCGTCCTGGCCAATGCGGAGCGACAGCACTCCTTGTGGCCCGCGAACATCGACGTGCCCGCCGGCTGGTCCACCGTCTTCGGAGCGGGACCGCGGACCGCGTGCCTGGCCCATGTCGAGGAAAACTGGACGGACATGCGGCCGGCCAGCCTGGCGGCCACGATGAACGGGGCCCGGCCGCCGGCCGCGAACGAGAACGCTGATGCCGGGCCGGCGTTCACCGGGAAGTCGCAGTGAGCGGCGTACGGGACACCACGATGGTGCCCCTGCACCGGACGCCGCACGCCGAGCGGACTCTGGTCGGCCTGAGTTTCTTCGGCGGTGGCACGGCCGCGTACCAGCCGTGGACCGCGCACATGCCCGCAGGGACGGACCTGGTCGTGCTCTGCTACCCCGGCAGGGAGGGGCGGTTCGCCGAGGACTTCGCCCGCGACTGGGACGAACTGGCCGCCGATGTCACACGATCACTGCGCGAAGCCGATCTCGGCCCGTACATCCTCTTCGGGCACAGCATGAGCGGCTGGATGGCCTTCGACGTGGCTGCCCGGCTCGACAGTGACGCGGTGCGAAAGCCCGAAGCGCTCGTCCTGTCCTCCTGCAATGCCCCGGACCGCGGCCTGACCGACAGCGAACGTCTTCCCACGCCCCAGGACGCGGACGAGCGACTCCTGGAGTGGCTCGGAACCCACGGCCTGTTGCCCCAGCACGTCCGTGAACACGCCGGCCTGACCGAGGTGGCGCTGGAGCTGGTACGGGCCGACATCGCTGTCCGTAACACCTTCGTCTACGGCGGCGCCGAGGTGAGCGTGCCGCTTCAGGTGTTCTCCGGTGCCGACGATCCGCTGATCAGCGCCGACGTGGCTGCTCGGTGGAGCGCCCTGACCTCCGGCCCGTACCGGCACGACGTGCTCGGCGGCGGTCACTTCTACACCCCGGAGATCTGGCAGACCCTCCCGAGACGGATCGCTTCGATCAATTCCGCCGCAACCAGCCCTGCCTCCTGAGGAGTTGCCCGTGTCCCCCGTGTCCTACGCCCAGCGGAGGCTGTGGTTCCTGAATCGCGTGAACGGCGGGTCGGCGGTCTACAACTGCCCGCTCGTCATCCGGGTGAGAGGTGAACTGGACCGAACCGCCCTGGCAGCGGCGCTCGCCGACCTGGCAGACCGGCACGAAGTGCTGCGCACGGTGTACCCCGGTGTCGAGGGCGAACCCGTACAGCGCGTACTTGCCCGACGGCCCGAGCTGGACGTGGTCGCGTGCGAGGAGAGCGGGCTCACAGACGTGCTGTCCGCCACCGTCGAGCGCGGCTTCGACCTGACGGCCGATCTCCCCATCCGGGCGACGGTGTTCGCGCTGTCACCCAGGGAACACGTGCTGGCGCTGGTGCTCCACCACATCGCCTGCGACGAGGGGTCCTGGCAGCCGCTGCTCACCGACCTGGCCGCGGCGTACCGCGCCAGGGCCGCGGGCGAGTCACCCCAGTGGTCGCCGCTTCCGGTGAGTTACCGGGACTACGCCGTATGGCAGCGTGATGTGCTGGGCGAGGAGGACGACCCGGCGAGCCTGCTCGCGACACAGCTGTCCTTCTGGCGGGAGCAGTTGGCCGGGCTGCCCGCCGAGCTGGACCTGCCGTTCGACCGGCCGCGCCCCGCGATCGCCGACCACCGCGGTGATTGCGTACCACTGAAGCTCGACGGCGATCTGCATCGCCGCCTGCTCGCGGTCGCCGCCGACCACGGGTGCACCACCTTCATGGTGCTCCAGGCCGGGCTTGCGGTACTGCTGTCCCGGCTGGGGGCCGGTACGGACATCCCCATCGGCACCGCGGTGGCGGGACGCCTGGACGATGCGCTGGAAGGCGTCGTCGGTTTCTTCGTGAACACCTTGGTACTGCGCAGCGACGTGGCCGGCGATCCGACGTTCGGCGAGCTGCTGCACCGGGTGCGGGACGCCGATCTCGCCGCCTACGACCACCAGGACGTTCCTTTCGAGCGGCTGGTCGAGGACCTGAACCCGGAACGGTCACTGGCACGGCATCCGCTCTTCCAGGTCATGCTCACCCTGTCCAGGGGAGAGGAGGCGGCGTTCTCGCTGCCGGGCCTGGCCTGTACCGAGGAGCAACTGGACTGGGAGGTAGCGAAGTTCGACCTGTCCGCCGACTTCAGGGAGCATCGCACGCCGGACGGGGAAGCAGCCGGCATCGACGGTTCCCTCGAGTACGCGACCGGCCTCTTCGACCGGGCCACCGTCGACCACATCGCCGATGCCCTACCCAGGTTGATGCGGCAACTCGTGTCGGCCCCGCAACGACCCATAGGCGAAGCCGACACTCTCTCCGCCGAGCACCGGCACCAGGCCCTCGTCGCGTGGAACGACACCGCCCGACCGACGTCGCCGGCCACCGTGCCGGAGCTGTTCGAGGCGCAGGCCGCGCGAACGCCGCGAGCGACCGCGGTGGTGTGCGGGAGCACGAGGCTCACTTTCGCCGAACTCAACGCTCGTGCCAACCTGCTCGCCCGTCGTCTGCGCGTTCAGGGAGCCGGGGCGGAGAGGTTGGTCGCACTGGCCCTGCCTCGGTCGGCCGAGTCCGTCGTCGCGATGCTGGCGGTACTCAAGACGGGTGCGGCCTACCTGCACATCGACCTCGAATACCCACCGGACCGCATCGAGCACATGCTGCGTGACGCCGCACCGGTCGCCGTCGTCACGGACACCGCGACCGCGGCGGCGCACGGGTTCGGTGAGCTGCCCGCGGTGTTCGCCGACCGGATCGAGACGCCGTCCGGCCCCGTGGCCGACCTGAAGTGCCGTGTACTGCCGGACAGTGCCGCGTACGTCATCTACACCTCCGGATCCACCGGCCGTCCCAAGGGCGTCGTGACGCCGCATTCCGCCTTGGGCAACCTGTACGCCTTCCACCGCGCGGGCCTCATCGCGCGCACCGAGGCCGCGGCGTGCCGGCGGCTGAGGTCCGCCGTCACCGCCTCGCTGTCGTTCGACACATCGTGGGAGGCGCTGTTCTGGATGCTGGCGGGACATGAACTCCATGTCATCCGCGACGACGTCCGGCGCGACGCCATCGCGTTGACCGCCTACGTCAGGGCCGCCGAGGTTGACGTCCTCGACGTCACGCCCACCTACGCGGAGCACCTGCTCGACGAGGGCCTGCTGTCCGGGGCAGGGGCGCCGCTGGTGCTGCTGCTTGGTGGGGAAGCCGCCGGGCAGTCGCTGTGGACGCGCATCCGGGAGGCATCCGGCACGCTCTGTTACAACCTCTACGGCCCCACGGAATGCACCCTGGACGCGCTGTGGTGGGACGCCGCGGACAGCCCGCACCCGCTGATCGGAAGACCGATCGGGAACACCAGGGTCTTCGTGCTCGACGAGCGGTTGCAACCCGTCGCGCCCGGTGTGCCGGGCGAGTTGTACGTGACCGGCCCCGGCGTGGCCCGCGGCTATCTGAACCGCCCGGCCGCCACCGCCGAACGGTTCGTCGCCTGCCCCTACGTGGCGGAAGGGGAGACGGGCAGCCGCATGTACCGCACCGGTGACCTGGTCCGGTGGGACCGTCAGGGCAGGCTGGACTATCTGGGCCGCGTCGACGACCAGGTCAAGGTGAGGGGCTTCCGTATCGAGCTCGGCGAGGTGGAGGCCGCGCTGACCCGCTGCCCCGGCGTGGCGCAGTCCGCCGTGGCCGTGCGCGCGGACGCGAGGGGCGACAAGCGGCTCGTGGCGTACGTACAGTCGGCCCCGGACCACGCGCTCGACCCGCGCGAACTGCGCAACCGGCTGGCCTCGATCCTGCCCGACCACATGATCCCGTCGTTCTTCCAGCCGGTGGGACGGCTGCCGATGACGCCCAACGGGAAACTCGACCGGGACGCGCTGCCGCCCCCGGACTTCGCGCACCGTCCGGCGTCGCGTGGCCCGCGTGGACCCTACGAGGAGGTCCTCTGCGACCTGTTCGCGCAGGTCCTGGGGCTCAGCCGGGTCGGAGCCGAGGAGAGCTTCTTCGAACTGGGCGGCCACTCCCTGCTGGCCGTCAGGTTGCTCTCCCGGGTACGAGCGGTGCTCGGCGGCCAACTCACCATCGTGGATCTGTTCCAGGCGCCCACCGTCGCCGCCCTGGCGGACCGGCTGGCCGCGGGCGCGCGGCACGACCCGCTGGCGCCCCTGCTCCCCCTGCGGACAGGAGGCGACCGGCCCGCGCTGTTCTGCGTGCATCCGGCCGCCGGGATCAGCTGGGGTTACGCGGGCCTGCTCGGCCACATCGATGCCGGGTACCCCGTGTACGGCCTACAAGCCAAAGGCCTCAACGACGCGAAGGCAGTCGGCGGATCCTGGCGCCAGATGGTCGAGGACTACGTGGAGCAGATCCGGTCGGTCCAACCCGAAGGACCCTACCGGCTGATCGGATGGTCCTTCGGCGCCGTGCTCGCCCACCTCCTGGCCACCGACCTCCAGGCCGGCGGAGCCCAGGTCGACCTGCTCGCACTGCTGGACGGCTACCCGCCCGACTCGGTACCCGGCTACCGTCCCCTCGAAGAGGGCAGTTCGGAGACATTCACCGAACTCCTCGACTCCTTGGGGTACGACCTTTCCGAGTGCGGCGAGGAACCGCTGCGCTTCGACGACTACGAGCGGACGGTCCGCCGACCGGGCAGCACGCTCGAATGGCTGACGCGTGAGGAAGCCGCCGCGCTGGCCCGCGTGTTCGTGGACAACGACCGGATCTACGAGGAACTCCAGCCCCGGACGTACCGGGGGGACATGGTGTTCATGTCCGCCACGGAGGGGAAGCCGGAGGATGCCCCCGCACCGGAATCCTGGCGTGACCACGTGACCGGAAGGATCGAGGTGCATGAAATCGACTGCGCCCACGGTGAGATCACCCAGGCGGAGCCGATTTCGCGGATCGGCGCCGTCCTCGCCGGGAAACTCGCCCTGCTGGACACGCCGCGGCCCACGGCGGGGGAGCGGTGAGCGGCAAGACCCGCCAAGGCTCGGTGACCGGGCGCGAGTTCCGGTTGTTCTGGTTCGGGGAGACCGTGAATCTGCTCGGCAACGGCATCGCCGTGGTGGCGCTGCCGTTGGTCGCCGTCCTCACCCTGCACGTGGACACCTTCGTTGTCGGACTGCTGACGTCCGTCACCTATCTGCCGTGGCTGATGCTCGGTCTGCCCGCGGGCGCCTGGGTGGACCGCCTTCCCCGCCGCCCGGTGATGCTGATCTCCGATGCCGTTTCCTTCGTCGCTTTCATCAGTGTTCCGGTCGCGGCCTGGGCAGACGTACTCACCGTTCCGCATCTGCTCGCGGCCGCCTTCGTCTGCGGTTGCGCCGGCGTCTTCTTCACCACCGCGCAACGTGCGTATCTGCCGACACTGCTTTCCGACACGGAGCTACTGGCCGGCAACGCGCGGTTGCAGGGCAGTGAGTCGACAGCCGAGGTCATCGGCCCCGGTCTGGCCGGATTGCTGGTGCAAGCTTTCGGTGCCGTCGCCGGACTGGTGGCCAACGCGCTGAGTTTCCTGGTGTCCTGGCTCTGTCTTCGGGCGATCCGGATCACCGAACCGCCGCCCTCGCCGCCCCCGGAGGTCCGGCGGCGCCGACTGCGCACCGAAGTCGGCGACGGCCTGAGATTCCTGTTCCGGGATCCCATTTTGCGCACACTCGCGGTATTCAGCGCGGTGTCCAACATCGCGTTGACCGGCCTGAGCTCGATCGAAGTGGCGTTCCTGGTACGGACGGTCGGGGCCGGCGAGGCCGTGGTCGGCGTGGTGCTGACGTTGTGTGGTCTCGGCGGAGTCCTCGGAGTGCTGTTGTCCCCCCGCGTGTCCCGGCGATACGGCAGCGCGCGGGCCGTAGTGATCTGCCTGGTAGGCGCCGCGCCCTTCACCTTGCTCTTTCCGCTGACCGGCCCGGGGGCCGGCCTCGCGTTCTTCGTCGTCGGCGGTGTCGGTGTCGGCGCGGGTGTGGTTGCGGCGAACATCATCACCGACACTTTCCGCCAGCGGTACTGCCCACCCGACCTGATTGGGCGCATCAGTGCCAGCGCGGCCGTGATCAGCTTCGGTGCCATCGCTTTCGGCGGGTTGCTCGGCGGCACACTCGGCGAGTTGTCCGGTGTCCGGGAAACGATGTGGATGATGGCCGGCCTGCACGTACTGGCAACGGCAATTCTGCTGTGCAGCCCGATACGAAGAATGCGTGATTTCCCCGAATCCGATCACTCAATTCTCGTGGTCGAGACAGGAAAGGCTGTGCCCTAAAGCGTCCTGGCCGCTTCTGCCCGTCGTCAGACGCTTTTCCTGACGCGACGGAGAAGTAAGATTTCGATAGCAAGGAAAAGTGAAAAAATCTCATTGAAGCGAGGCCTTCATGCAAGAGGGAAGCTCCTTGGAAAACCTTCCGGCCGCAGTGATGCTACGGGATGACCTGGATATCGATCGACTGAAAGCGGATCTCGTACAGCTCGGCGGTTCCGAATTCTGGGCATTGCAACGGTCCTTCGAGGACGGCGTCGTCGGAGAGGAATCCGATGTGGACTGGAAGGTTCTCTCGCTGCGTGCGCCGGGCGGGAACCTCCAGCGAACCGACCCCGGTGGCCCGGGACGTGACGGGTTCGCCGACACGCCTTTGATGGCGAAGGCGCCCTACCTCAGTCAGATCCTGTCCGAACTGGGCACCGAACTGCGCAGTGTCCGCCTGATGGCCCTGGCCCCCGGTGTGTCTGTCGAAGAGCACTCGGACACCCCGCTCGGGCTCCCCTACGGCTACGTACGGCTGCACATCCCGCTGGTCACCAATCCCGGGGCGGTACTGGTGTTGGACGGGGTCGAACAGCGGTGGCAGCCGGGAACGCTCTGGTACGCCGACTTCGAACGACCGCATTCCCTGCGGAACGCCGGTGACCGCACCCGGATCCACCTGGTCGCGGACTGCGCCACCAACGACAAGCTGCTGGCCCTGTTCCCGGACAGCTTCCGAGCGGAGCTGCCTACCAGCGACATCGCCTACTACCGCCCTGTGCTGCCGCTCACGTCGCGCGAACTCGCCGAGTTCAGCTGCACCTTCGCGGTGCCCTTCTCCTTCATGGAGTGGGGACTTCCCGTGGTCGACGACCAGGAGAGCGACCTCGCCGCCGAAGTGACCGCCGAGGACGACGGCCTGGTCCTGCGCGTCGAAGGGCGCACGCCCGTGGAGCTGCTGCACCTGGGCGCCGGCGAGTTCCGGTTGCTCGGCTGGAGTGAGGAACGCCTGCTCCGTCTCGACCTCTTCGACGACGATCCGCGAGTGGAGCTCTCCACCCGGCGCGGACGCCGGCGCCAGGTGGTCGTCCGCCCGGCGCGCAGGCTCGTCACGGTCTGACGGCCCGAACCGTCATCCACCACAGTCCACCCATCACGACCACTGCTTGGGGACAGTCATGCAGACACTGATCGAATCGCCCGCCCTCGTCGAGAACGGATTCGCCCGCTGGGACCTCGCCGAGGAATTCGGGATAGCCGAATCCGACGCGTCCTTCCAGAGCCTTCGCGCCGAGTTCGTCGACCTGCCACCGGACCCCTACGCGACGGAGGAAGGGCGCAACCGCCGCTACGCCCGCGGCATTTTCCTCCCCTGGTCGCGAGAGTTCAGCTGGATTCCGGACACGCACCTCGATGAACAGGGTTGGATGAACGGCTACTGGCAGGCCGACCACAACCCCGACTACGTCGGCGTGGTCCGCAAGCTGCCCGCCATGAGTGAAACAGCCCGGAACAACCCGATCATCCACGAGATCCTGTCCTTCGACTTCGCCCAGACGCGATGGTCGAGGAACGACGCGGCGTTCCCGCTGCACGTCGGGGTGCATCTGATCAAGCTGGCGGTGGACGACCCCGGACGCGAGGCCATCTCCTCGCCCAATGAACTCCATCAGGACGGCGAGCCGTTCGTCTTCGCCCACCTGGTCTATCGCCGCAACGTCGTCGGCGGCTCGAACGTGATCGCGCCGCCGAAGTACCGGGGCAAGCTGCCCGAGGACGTGCCCGAGGGCGAGGCTCTGGCCGAGTTCGAACTGACCAAGCCGCTGGAGTCCTACGGCGTCACCGACGAGAAGGTCAGCCACTACGTGTCCCCCATCAGGCGCGGGGCCGGCCCGGAGACGGGCGAGCGTGCGGTGATCCTGGTCGACTTCACCCCGATGCGGCAGCACATCTGAGACCGCCGAGTACCTGGAGTACGTCGAGTCGAACCGGACCGACCTGCGCCGCGAAGCCGGCGCGAGGGCCATCGCGGCGGACTGAACGCCGCGCCGCACCGGACTGACGCCCTGTCAGACCGCAGGGTCCCGCATCCGGGCCCCTGCGGTGCCCGGCCGGCCCGCCCGCCGGCTGCTCCCGGCAGGCGCGAGCGTCCCGGGCGGCTCGGCCCGGATCGAACGACAGCGACCACCGCCCAGCTCCTCGGCCGGGGGATCGGTCCATGACCGGGCGAACACTGTGAGTTGGGAGATGAGGGTGGTGACGGGTGCTGTGACCATGACGAGCAGGTACAAGCCAAGGCCCCACACGTCGGGGGAGCCGGCCCGGCACGATGTGGTCCTGTCCTTCGAGGGGACGCACGCCACGGTGCAGAAGTCGGGGATGGTCTTCCCTCAGAACCTCTCCGAGCGGTCCTGGGAACAGATCGGGACCAACCTGCGGGAGCTGGTGAACTCCTCGGCCTGGTGGCTCGCGGACTGGCTGATCTACGGGGAGGCCACCTACGGATGGCGGCGCTACAAGGAGGCCGTGGAGCGGACCGGGCTCGACTACCAGACCCTGCGCAATTACGCCTGGGTGGCCCGCCGTTTCGAGCACGACCGGCGGCGCGACGGCCTCAGCTTCGCCCACCACGCCGAGGTGACCCGGCTCTCCCCGCCGGAGCAGGACTACTGGCTGCGCAAGGCGGAACAGCAGAAGTGGTCGCGCAACGAACTGCGCCGCGCGGTGCGCGCCGGCCTGGCCGTGCAGAGCGACCGGGCTGAGCTCCCCGACAGCGCCTGCGACGGCGGGCAGGACGCCACCGCCGGGGCCGCGTCGCCGGCCGGCGGGCAGGGCGGGAGCAAGATCACCAAGCTGACCATCGAGCTCTCCGCCGACCAGCTGGAGTACTGCTCCAAGGCCGCCGCCGCGCACGGGCTGCCCGTCGACAAGTGGGTGGCCCGGATGCTGGCGAGCGCCGAACGCCAGAGCGCCTGAGTGCGCACCGCCCCGGTGTGCCCGGGGCGAACCCTCTGCCAGGTGCCGCGGCGGCCCGCCCGACCGGACACCTCGTACATTGGAGTCAGTTGATGATCCTTCAGGGAAAGCGGGTGGCTCTGCCACCCTCGCCCGTCGTCCACCGCCGCTTCGAGGAGCACGTGCGGGCCACCCCCGACGCCGTCGCCGTCGTGTGGTCCGGCCGCCAAGTGACGTACGCGGAACTCGACGCGCGGGCCAACCGGTTCGCGCACTTGCTCACCGCACGCGGTCACGGCCGCGGCGCGAAGTTCGGCGTCTGCCTCGACTACTCGATCGACATGATCGTCGCCATCCTCGGCATCCTGAAGGCCGGCGCTGCCTACGTGCCCTTCGACCCCGCCTACCCTGCGGCCCGCCTGCGGCTGTTGCTCGGGCAGGTGCCCGACCTCGCCCTGATCGTGGCCTCCCCGGCGACGGCCGCGATGGTCGAGTCCGCGGGCGTCGAGGTCATCGACCTCGAACAGCTCGCGGGCCACCTCGCGACCCTCCCGGCGACCGTCCCCGACGTCCACGTCACCGGCGACGACCTCTGCTACGCGGTGTTCACCTCCGGCTCGACCGGCACCCCCAAGCTGACCGCGGTCCGCCACGAGGGCTGGTTCAACCTGATGAACTGGCTCCAGCTCGAGTACGGCCTGCACCGCGGCTCCCACCACCTGGTCGTCTCCGCCTTCGGCTTCGACCTGTCCCAGCGCGCCCTGATGACACCACTGTTCTGCGGCGCCACTCAGCACCTGATGGCCAGCCGCAACTTCGACGCCATGCTGGCCTACCGCATGCTCACCCAGTACGACATCCGCGTCGTGCACTGCGCCTCCAGCACCCTGTACCTGCTGGTCGACTGGGAGAACGCGCGCGGCGGCGACGCCCTCGCCCGGCTCGACTACATACTGTTCGGTGGGGAAGCGCTGAAGAGCGAACGCCTCGCCCACTTCGTGCGCCGCCCGGGCACCACCTGCACCCTGCTGCACCAGTACGGCGTCGCCGAGTGCACGGACGTCGCCACCTCCTACGACCTGGCCCACTACCGGCCTGGCGAGCACGACATCGCCCCGGTCGGCCGGCCCGCCCACAACACTGCCATCCACCTCCTGGATGCCGAACTGCGCGAGGTCGAGGCGGGCCGGTACGGCGAGATCTGCATCTCCGGGGCCGGCGTCGGCGCGGGCTACCTGGGCGCCGGCGGCCCCGAGAACGCCAAGTTCACGACCATCGACATCGAGGGGACGCCGCTGCGCCTGTACCGCACGGGGGACCGCGGCCGGATAGACGAGAGCGGTGAACTCGTCGTCGCCGGGCGGATGGACGCCCAGGTCAAGGTGCGGGGCATGCGGATCGACCCCGCCGACATCGAACGCGCTCTGGGCAGGCTGGCCGGCGTACGCGAGGCGGCCGTGGTGGCCACCTGCAACGACGGCGGTGAAGCCGAACTGAACGCGTTCGTCGTCCCCTCGGGCAAGGACCTCGCAGAGGACGACCTGCGCACCCGTCTGCTGTGGACGCTGCCGCGGAACATGCTGCCGTCCCGGTTCACGAACATCCTGCGCATTCCGCTGAGCCCGCACGGAAAAGTGGACCGCGCCGCCCTGGCGGACATTTGCCGCGTCCAGAGCACCGTCGGCAACTCCGCTCCATGACCTGGCCCTCGGCCGTGACGACAAACGAGAGGAAGGCGATGACCGCCGACCGTGTCCGCGCCATCTGGTGCCGGGAACTCCAGCGTGACGACATCACGTCGGACGACGATTTCTTCGCCCTGGGCGGCCAGTCCCTGATCATGGTCAGGATTCAGGGCGCATTCATCGAGGAACTGGGCGCCGAGGTCCCCATGGACCAGATGTTCCTCAACCCGACCGTGGCGTCGATCGCCGCCTACATCGACTCCCACGCCGCCCTCACCCCGTAACACCGCCGGGAACGACCGCCGCCACGACCGGGAGACCTTAGTGGCGCGACCTGGTCGCGGACCAGCGGAGTATTCCGTACGGACATTTTACATCACCCCGGAGAATCAGGCAGAGAGGTCATCGCATTATGCTCACCGAAAGTCAGACAGCGGAGTACCGGTCCGAAGGATTCCTGCTCCTCGAAGACGTCTTCGATACCGGCGATATCGCCGCTCTGCGACGTGAGGTGACCGATCTCTACGGGACCGAGCACCCTGGGCGGATCTTCGAGGAGGACGGGACCACGGTGCGGGGCATCCACGGCTGCCACACCACGGGCGCGCTGTTCTCCAGGCTGGTGCGGCTGCCCGAGCTGCTTTCCGCGGCGGAGGAACTGCTGGACAGCAAGGTGCATGTGTTCCAGTGCAAAGTCAACGCCAAGCAGGCGCTCCGCGGAGAAGTGTGGCAATGGCACCAGGACTACAGCGTCTGGGGGCCCAAGGACGGTATGCCGGAACCGCGGGCGGTCAACGTCGCGCTGCTGCTGGACGACGCGACCGAGCACAACGGTCCGCTGCTGGTCGTTCCTGGTTCGCATCGAAACGGCGCGATAGCCCCGTGGCGTCCCGAGCCCGAGGATACGCCGCAGTGGGAGGCCGACCTTTCGGCGAAGCTGAAGTTCGCGCTGGACGCCGAACAGATGGCCAAGGTGACCGCGGAGTCGGAGATCCGGTCCATCGTCGGACGTGCTGGAAGCCTGCTGTTCTTCCATCCCTGCATCGCGCACGGCTCCGGTGCGAACATGTCGCCGACCGACCGGACCATGGCGTTCGTCAGCTACAACAGTGTCGACAACGAGTTGCGCGAAGTGCCCAGTCCGCGTCCGGAGTTCGTCGCGTCGCGTGACTACCGGCCGCTGGAGCTCGTCGACGGCGGTCTGATCGCATGAGCAACCTCGATGTCTCACTGATCCGGACGCTGGTCGACTCCATCGCCCGACACCGGGACGCGGTCGCGGTCATCGACGAAGGCGTCGCCCACACCTACGCCGAACTCGACGCAGTGTCGGCCGAAATCGCCGGCGGCCTCGCCGAACACGGCATCGGCCCCGGTGACGTCGTCGACGTGCATTCGACCCGTTCGTGGTCCCGGTGCGCGGCGGTGCTGGGTGTGTGGCGCGTCGGAGCCGGTGTGCTGTCCATCGATCCGGCCATGCCGCCCGCCTGGACCGGCAAACTGGTGAGCAGCGCCGGCTGCGCCATGATTCTTCGGGCCGAGGAGTGCGCACCGGTCGAGGCAGGTGTCGCGGAGCACACCTTCCGATCGATTCGGGGAACGCGACGGGACGAGGTCGCAACCGGACCGCTCTGTTATGTCATCCCCACCTCCGGGTCGACAGGCGAACCCAAGGCTGTCGCCGTGCCGCCGGTCGTTCTGGCGGATCTGGGTAACTGGCATGTCCAGCGGTGGAGCCATGACCGGCCGCCGAACACGCTGCACATGTCGTCCATCGGGTTCGACATGGTGTACGAGGACACGGTGGCGACCTGGCTGGCCGGTGCGACCCTGATCGTGGTGAACGATCAAGACAGGCTGGATCCCTTCACGTTGGTCGACATCATTCGCGAGCACGATGTCGCCCGGCTCTTCCAGCCGGTGGTCGGACTGCACGGACTGGCCACCGCCGCGTGTGTCGCGGGCGTGAGAACCCCGAGTCTGCGGGAGATCTCGGTGGCGGGTGAACAGTTGGTGATCAACGAGGAGGTGCGGAAGTTCTGTGCCGACGGTGACCTGACGCTGGTGAATCAGTACGGGCCGAGCGAGACGCATGTGGTCACTCAGTACCGGCTGACGGGCGACGTCACCGGCTGGCCCGACCGGCCGCCCATCGGCACCGCTGTCGCCGATGCGGAACTGCTGTGTCACGTGGACGGCCGGCTGCGCCCGTTCACGGCCGGCGAGACCCGAGAGCTGGTCATCGCCGGGAACTGCGTCGGGATCGGGTACGCCGGTGACGACGTGCTCACGGCGAAGAGATTCAGGAAGGTCGAGCACCGGGACGGTCGTGTGCGTCGCTGCTATTTCAGCGGAGACCTGGTCATGTTCGACGGGGTCGACTTCCACTTCGTCTCCAGGTTCGACGACCAGCTCAAGGTGAACGGCTACCGGGTCGAGCCCGGTGAGGTGGAGTCCGTGATCGCCCAGGTCGCGGGTGTCCGTCGAGCCGCGGTCGTCGGGGTCAGGGTTGCCGGGTCCACGCAGCTGGCGGCGTACTACACCCGCACGGCCGGCGCGGAGGTCGATCGGGGTGACCTGATCGATGCGTGTGCCTCCCGTCTGCCCCGGTTCATGGTTCCCAGGCACTTCATCGAACTGGAGGAGCTTCCCTCCACGCGGAACGGGAAGATCGACCGGGCGAAACTCCGGGAGATGTTCCAGGAGCCTTCGGTGAGCCGGGGCTGACACGTACCCGTCCGGGCTGTCGTGGTCGGCACCTGCCGACGGCTGAAGGCGTCTCCGGGCACAGCGGACGTGTCGGGGGGTGCCTTCAGCCGGGCACCGCCGGCGCTCGTCGCGGCAGGACTTCGGGCAGCCATACCTGTCCGTATTGTCATCGGTTGCGGCCCCATGGGTTTTTCGTTCACCCCCCGCTTTGGTGCCGGGCAACTTGGTGAATGGTTCCGGCGGTGGATTCCGGGACGGGCGCCCACCATCCTGGAAGAGCGGAAAGGGAACGGCAGGACAACGCCGGACGGAACCTTTCGAGCATTCACCGCTCTGAATTCTGGGAGAAATCATGAAGTCTGCCCGCATGTTCGTGGTCACCGTTCTCTGCGCGATGACGCTCGGCGCCGTCACCGGTACCGCTGCCGCCGAGACCGGCGACACCGGCCTCCGGGCGGCATCCTCCATCGGGTCCGACGGCGACACCGGTTGGGGCCGTACCGCGGGATGACCTGCGGATACGCACGGGGAAAGCCGACCCGTGGCCAGTTCCGGAGCCTGTGGCCCAACAGATCCCGGAACGCAGGAACCAGACAGAGAAAGGACGCCCGACTCCGTGAGCAATAAACCACGGAACGCTGTCCGGAAAATCGGTGACCGGGAAAGAGAAACACCCGGACACCTGGCACGCGGGGACACCTGCGGGGAGATCGACCGGCGCATGAGCGTCACTCCGCACACCATCGGCACCTCCATACACCGATTACGCGCGAAAACCGGAGCCCGGAACCGAACGCGCCTGTTACCGCCGAACTCGGGACCGGGCATCGAGGGTCGCCGCCGCGGGCACCGGTTGAGACACGAACACGTGACTGCCGGGACCGGCGTCCGAGCGGCGGCATCCCCACCGCGGCCACAGCGCCGCCCGGAAAACCCCTCTCCCTCCCTCCACGTGCCCGGGCGTCGTGGCGCCCTGCGCACCTTATTCATCCCGCATCGCCCGGATGTGCGGCAGATCGGAGAACTGTGCCTGGACGGCGAGCTCTGAGCCAGCCGATGAAGTCCTTCGTCGAAGAGCTGGTCCTGTGCGTGGCGGCCAACGGCGGCCGAGGGCCCGCCCTGCTGTGGCCCGAGGATCCGACGACCTTGCCGGCCCTGCTGGAGCTGCCCCGCCCGGCCCGTCCGGAACCGGGCACCAATTCCTCCGTGCCGGGCGGACCGGGCACGGAGGAACTGGCGGCCGAGATGGGCCGGAGGCTGCACCTGCGGGTGCGCCCCCTCTTCCGCTTCCTGTCGGCGGACTCCCCCGTCGTGGAGAGCGCGCCGAACGGTGCCGAGTCCACCGTCACGGTCCTGGAAGGAGCCTGCCGCTGCGTCCTGTCGCGTATCGGTGAGGACCCGGCACCTGGCCCCTCGCACCCCCTCGGCATGCGGCTGCGTTCCGGCGCCACTCTCTTCATGCCCCAGGACCACACCTACCGGCTGTCGGAGATCCACGCCCCGACCACGCTGCTCGAACTCCACCTGGAGGGCCCGGGCTGACGGCGTGCGCCCCGGGCGGCCGCCGGTTCAGGTCAGGACTGCGTGGGTGCCGCGTCCGGCTCTCCGTCGTCGTCCAGCAGCCCCCTCGCGGACACCGCGACGCCGGCCTGGAAACGGCTCTCGGCACCGAGAGCCTGCATCATGTCGGCTATGTGTTTGCGGGTGGTGCGTAAGGACATGCCGAGCCGCCGCGCGATCGTCTCGTCCTTCAGCCCTGTCGCCAGCAGTCGCAGGATGGTGCGGTCCAGATCCTTGGCGACCGCCTCCAGGCCGTCGGTGGCCGCGTCGGAGAACGGCTGGGCCTGCGACCACACCTGCTCGAACAGCTCGTACAGGAAGTGCACGACCGACGGCTCCCGGATCACCACCGCGCCCAGCCGGTCGTTGCGGTTGGTCATGAACGCGAGTTCCCGGTCGAAGATGATCAGCCGGCCGGCGAGCTGGTGAGCGGTCCGGTACTCGCCGCCCAGCGCGCTCACCGTGGCCACGTACGCCTGGCTGGGGCTGTTGAACCGGGCGGTGTGGTGGTACAGGGTCCGCATCCGCACCCCCCGGGCGAGCGTCTGGCTGTCCCGGAGCAGTGCGTCCTGCAGCACCTCGGGCGGGCGCGTGCCGCCGGGCTGCATGGTGACGATGTCCTCGCGGCACTGCTCGGCCGCCCGGTTCAGCGCGGCCCGCACATGGGTGAGCCCGGGAATGGTCTCCAGGTCCGTGGAGACGCCATGCCTCCCCTCGTTGTAGTCGGCGGCCAGTTGGGCGAACTGGTCGCGGAAGAGGCGCAGTTGTGTCTGCTGTTCCGCGATGGCCCGCTCCACCGGTGCGGTGGCCACGGCTGCGACGAGGTGGGGGTCGACGGTACAGAGGCGGTCGTTGCCCTCCTCACTTCTGTGTACCAGGCCGATCCGGACGAGGTGGTCCACCGCACCGCTCACCGCGGTCTCGTCGACCCCCGTCTCCTCGGCCATCAGGGCCGGGTCCAACCGACCGTTCAGAGCCAGCCAGCGGTAGACGGCCACTTCCAAGGGTCTGAGTGTGTCTCCCACCGTGAAAACGTTGTCATCGGTCTGCTGATCCGCCATGAGTCCTCCGCTCGTGATACCCACATAAACACGTGCCGCACCCTCATCGCACTCAGCACCTCCCGGCTGCCACGTACGGGCCGCCCACCGGTTGCCCGGACGTGCTGCGGATCACTTCGTACGGGACGGGCGATCGCGGGAGCAGGTTCATTGCTGGGAATCTTGTGGCCGGCGGACGCCGGGTCGACCAGGACGTGCAGGACGGCGAGTTGAGTCCTGCCCTGCTCGGCCGGTTCGAGGAAGGCAGGACGAGTTGACTGGTTCTGCTCATGGCGGTGACCGATTCCCCGGTGGGCTGTCAGCTTCTCTGTCTCTAGAGAGCCGTAAGCCGGGGAACAGGTTGCTCCGGTACGCCGGTCGGGTCACGCCGGCCCTGGATTCGCCCTGCGAAAGTACTCCTTCCTCCTGCCCCGTGCGGGGGAGGAGCCGTTGGCGCACCTCGTGGCACGTGCCGTTGATGCGCTCGTAGAGGACGCCGTCGATGTCGTACAAGCGTCTCTCGCGCTGCGGGGGGAAGTTGCCGGGACGGCGGCCGGAGGCCTGAGCGGCGCGCTGACCCCGTGGACCGACTCCGTGTGCCCGCACCCCTGTCCGCACCCGGAACCGTGCTCGCCCCGGCTCTGGTCCTGGGCGATGCGCTGGACGGCAGCGGAAAGCCTGGCTTCATCCGGCTCGCACTGTGTACGCATACGTGGTGCCTCCTCGTGCGGGCCTATCGGCCCGCACCTTCTGTCAGCACAAAGGTGAGTGGGCCGAGCAGGCCCGCCGAGGTGAGAGCGGCACGACGAACACGAACGGGGGCGAGCCGTTCTGCCCGAGATCACGGAGGATCATCTGGGTTTCGCACCTGGACCTCGCGGGGGCGGTACACGTGGCCCTTGCCGCTGAGTTCGACACTGACGCGGTACTTGCGCTCGACCGGCGCTCAAGCAATTGGAATATGCCTGACAACGTTCATGGGGTAGGGAAATTCCAAGGAAAAGAAGTTGATATAAGACATAAAGGGACGCAACTGGCGGGTAATATATTACAGAATTCAAGTGGCCGTGTTAGGGTCTTCAGGGTCGGAGTGGCTCGCCACAGGCTCCGGCGTGCCCTTGTGGACATGGACGGAGAGTGCCGTGCCGAAAACCCACACTGCTCCGGTAGGAGAATTTTCTCCGGCGTTAATGTCAATGGCTTCGGTCGGTCCTCATGGTGCCGGACCGATTTGCCTCTCCTGGCCGGAAGCCCGGCTGATGCGCGAACCCCGCGAGGTGGGCCTGGCGTGGCCCTGTCCCTCGACGAGATGTCGCTGTGCGCGGCACGTGGGAGCAGTTGTCCCGCCCCCGTGATCGTCGCCGAGTCCTCAAAAGCGTACTGTCCGGCTGTCGTACCCGGAAAAGCGGATTATGACACCACTCGCCTCCGGCTTGGTGACCCGCGAAGTGGCCCTCGATATATGCCTGATCGAAAAACCCGTCAGGAACTGTCTGAGAAGCATCTGTGAAAAGCGTCAGGTGCGGGCTTATGGGGCAACCGCTCCATTCGGGAAGATGAGGTGAGAAATGATCGAAATGATAGGCAGGTCGATATCTCCGGTCGAAGCGCTCCACTCGACCCCGGAGGAGGACAGGGTCGCCGACTTCAGGGCGAAGGTGCGGGCCGCGGGGCAGGAGTGGACCGGTACGGAGCCGGACGAGCTGGTCGAGCTGCTGACCAAGGCGGCGGCAGGGGATCCGGCGCTGGCCGCCATCGTGCGCGCCGGGGGCAGCCTGCTGCAGGACTTCCTCGACGGATACCAGCAGAAAACCACCGCGTATGTCTCGCGTGATCTGGCAGGCGACCTCGCCGACGGTCATCCGCTGCCCGCGGACGTGCTCGAACGGCTCACTCCTCGATACCTGATCGCCGTGGTGAGGCTTGCGGAGCCCGGCCGCGAGGTGGATGCGTTACGCGCGGTGGCGGGAGAGGGCACGCTGCTGACGCACCGGGACGGCAACGTCGTGCTCTTCGTCCCCGCGGCCGGCCCGGGCAGCGGCGAACGCTCGGTGACGCGGCTGACCCGGTGTCTCGGCGGCAGGGGCTGGCTCGCGACCGCGGAACGGGACAGAGCATGCATCGTCGACGGGTTCAACGAGGCGTCCTACGTGCTGAGGCTGGTGGTGGCGGGACTGCGCCCCAGCGGTGCCTACACGATCTCGGACGTGTTGGTCGAGTACGCGGTCACGCTGCACGAGAAGGTGCGGACCGACCTGGCCGCGGTGATCAGACCGCTTCGGGAGCACAAGGTCCTGTGGGAGACCTTGACGGCGTTCGTCGACTGCGACTACAGCAGGAACAAGGCGGCCCGCAGTCTGTTCATCCACCGCAGCACGCTGGACTACCGCCTGAGGCGGATCGGAGAGGTCACCGGCTGCGACCCGACCAGCGGCAGGGGCGCGCAGATGCTGACGGCGGCGATGATCGCCGAGGCCCTGCAGAGATGACCAGGCGTGCGCCGATCGCCGTGCGGGACGGCGCGTAGCCGAATTCCATGAGTTCTCGGGTGGTTCTCCGCGCATTGCGGAAAATCGCAGCTGAGGCGCGATGAACCGTGCGCGGGCGCCTAGCATTCGTTCTCCCGAGCGGAGAAACTTGAGAACTGAATGGACTGGTTCGAGTGAGTGGATCTTACAGGTGGGTTGTGCTCATCGGTTCGTTCGTGGCCTACATGTTTGACGCGCTGGAAATCCTGCTGTTGTCGTACACGTTGCCTGTGATCCGCGCCGATCTGGGACTCACGACGACAGAGGGCGGCCTGCTCGCCACGGCGACGTTGCTCGGGATCGGGGTGAGCAGCCTGACGGTCGGCTGGCTCGCCGACAACTACGGCCGCAAACAGGCGCTGATGGTGTCTCTCGCCGTGTTCGGCGTGTTCACTGCGGCGATCTTGGTGGTTGACAGTTTCACGATGTTCCTGGTGCTGCGTTTCGTGGCGGGTCTGGGACTCGGAGGGGTCTGGGGAGCGGTGTCGACCTATGTGGTCGAGACGTGGCCGGCCGCGCAACGGGGTCGTGCGGTCGCGTTCGTACTCAGCTCGTTCTCGATCGGCGGGGTGGTTGCCGCGGCGTTGTCGGGTGCGTTGCTGCCGGACTGGCGCCTGGCGTTCTTCATCGGCGGGGTGGGCGTGGTGATCCCGCTGGTCGTCGTCGGACTGTTCTTCCGCGAGTCGGCCGAGTGGGTCGAGCAGAAGACCACGCCGGTGAAGGTGACGGAGATCTTCGCTCCGGAACTGCGCAGGAACACGGTGCTCGGTGCGATCGTGGCATCGTTCGCGATGTTCGGGGCGTGGGGCGCGTCCACGTGGCTGCCGACCTATCTGCAGGCCGACAAGGGCATTCCGGCCGCGACCGTCGCGGTGTTCATGACGGTGCTCAATCTCGGGATGTTCGTCGGCTACAACGTCTTCGGGCTGATCAGCGACCGGATCGGCCACAAGTACGCACTGGTGCTGTCACTGGCCGGTGTGGCGCTGACCTTGCCGCTGTACGTGGTCGCCGCCGACCGCACGGCGCTGCTGTGGCTCGGTCCGATGTTCGCCTTCTTCGCCGCTTACGCGGGCGTCTTCGGCGTGTACATGGGTGAGTTGTTCCCGACCAGGGTGCGGATGACCGGTGCCGGGTTCTGCTACAACATCGGGCGCGGTGTGTCCGCGTTCGCGCCGCTCACGCTGGGGGTGTTGGCCGTCAGCACGGGGTTCGGTGCCGGTCTGCTGGTGTGCGCGGGCTTCATGGCGTGCGCGGCGATCGCCATGACCTTCCTGCCCGACCTGCGCGGCGCGACCCAACCGCGGGCCTCGGCCTCAGCGGTACGCAGCTGACAGCCGGCCGTGGGCCCAGCCGGAAACCGGTGGCGGAACCGGGTCGTAGCTCGTCGGCCAACGCCGTTCCCCGACACGCGTCAAGACAAACAAGGCCGGAAGTCCGCAAATTTTGGAGGGAGTTCCGAGGCGGACGGAAAGTGACGGGCTGCGGCGGCGCAACGGTGACAAGAGTCAGGGGTCCACCTAGGATCTTGTTCCAGTACTTCTTGCTCTGCATTTCTCCGTTTGCGGTCCTGGCCCAGTCGGCTGTACGGAATGGATGGGTGCCATGGATAATGATCAGAACGGCTGCGAAGTGTCCCAGCCGGTCGGTGGCTTGGTTCTCAGCTCGGTGCAGGCCAGGATCCTGGAGGGTGTTGCGGCCGGCTCGTCGAGCGGGCGACTTTCGAGAGAGCTGCACCTCAGCTCGAAGACCATCGACTACCACGTCCGCGTCATGTCCGACAAGCTGCAGACGCCGAATCGTGTCTCGTTGGTTTCGAGGGCGTTCGTCCTCCAGATTCTGCGCACAGATTCGTGGCCCCCGCGCATTGCGTCGGAAACCGTGGATTAACGTCCGGTCCTTCGCTGGATCATCATCCGTACGTTCATGAGTGAACTGCATTTCGCGTCATGTTTCCCGGGCGTTCACTTTGTCCCGCTCCTTGAGCGACGGTCGTCAACGCTCCTTCCCTGAGCGCGCTGGACGCGCTGCCGGCGCCGGGTGCCGACTCGATAGCCGTACTCGAATACGGTCGTGGTGCCGCCCGGCAGCTATCATTCTGCGGGCTGGTCCAATCCGGGCCTTACGCCGTCTTCTTTGGGGTTTTTCCTAAAGTCGAAGATGCTCACGCTGCGTCGTTGACACGACCAGGGGTGTCCTCCAGGATGGAATCCAATAGCTGCCACTCAATTTCAGGGCGAATCAAGATTCCGGATCGCGAGGGCGGCTCTGCATTTCGAACCAGGCGCCGCTATGGCAGCGATCTCGGATCAAGGCCGGTACGGCCGTCCAGCCTCACCCCGGTATGACGAGCGCAGCGTAACGACCAAAGCAGGCCATTCGCCAATGTCGTCGGCATCCGAGCTCTGGAGGAGTGACCGTGTCACATCTGGATGAAGTTTCGAGTTCATCTCAAACAGCGCTGGATCCTCAGGACGAGGTAAGAATAGTTGGCCAGTACTACGACGACAAAACGGCCAGGCTTGTTCGCAAATACGGGCCCGGACCCAGGATTCACTACCACGTAGGTTATTACCCTTCCTCCGGGGCGCCGCTGCATCCTGAGGAGGTGACGCCGGACGACATTCGCCGCAGCATACGGCTCCATCAAGAGGGTCTGCTGCGGTATGCGGCCAAGATCTGGGGCGCTGAACACCGGCTGTCGGGGAGGATCCTGGATGTCGGCTGCGGTCTCGGCGGGGGCTCGCTCTTCTGGGCGCAGGAGTACGGCGCCGACGTCACGGCGGTGACCAACGCGCCGGAACACGCGCCGATAGTCGAGGGGTTCGCCCAGGAATGCGGTGTGGGCGAGAGGGTCCGAACGCTGGTCTGTGATGCGATGCAGCTCCCCTTGGACGGCCCCTACGACGCGGCAGTGGCCATCGAGAGCAGCGGATATTTCAACCGTCCTCAGTGGTTCGCGCGTCTGGCGCGCGTGCTTCGTCCAGGCGCGAGTGTGTGCATCGAGGAAGTGTTCACCACGCGCCCCCACGGGGCCGATGTGTGGGCCGAGTACTTCTACACGAAGCCGGCCACGGTGCTCGACTACGTGGAAGCCGCGAAGTCCGCGGGTTTCGAACTGGTCGATGAAGTCGACGCCACGGCGGAAACCGCGCCGTTCTGGGAGGAGAGTGCCGCCTGGACGAAGGCGGTACTGGACAGTGACAACAGCCTCTCAGCGGTTGACCGCAGGCAGCTGAGGATATCCCTGATGGCGAACCAGGCGCAGGGCGCCGAATGGAAAGCGGGAGGCTTGCGGCTGGGTTTCCTGCGCTTCGAGCTGAAGTGAGCGAAGCGTGGCAAGTGGCCGGTGCTCCGACCTGGCGGCACTGACGTATTCAACGCCTGATGGCTCACATGGTCGTCAGTGGATCACGCAGGCGCTCGGCTGGGATTGCCCAGCCGAGCGCAGCGGGTTTCAGCTGTATCCACGCCGCCGACCATTTGCGCGACGCGTTCCCCGGCACAGGGCTCGCGGCTGAACCACTGCCGACTTCCCGTTACCTTGACAACGATACGGAGTTCCTCATGACGCTTGACCAGTTTCCCGCTCCCAGCGACGTCGCCGGCATGTATGACGGGATCGGTCAGATCTACGGTTCCGCGTGGGGCCCCAACAAACACTACGGCTACTGGGAGAACGCCGCCGACGACAGCTCCGTCGAGGTGGCCACCGACCGCCTGACCGACATGATGATCTCGGGTATCGCCGCGCAGGCCGGCCAGCGGGTCCTGGACATCGGCTGCGGCATCGGCCATCCCGCGCTGCGGCTCGTCCGCGCTTGTGACGTGGACGTGTTGGGCATCTCCGTCAGCCATGTCCAGGTGGCGCGGGCCACGGAACTCGCGGCCGAGGCCGGGCTCGCCGACCGGGCCACGTTCCAGTTCACGGACGCGATGGACATGCCCTTCCCCGACGGCTCGTTCGACGCGGCCTGGGCGTTCGAGTCGATGTGGCACATGCCCGACCGCGGCCGGGTGCTCGCCGAGACCGCCCGCGTCCTGCGCCCCGGCGGCCGGCTCGCCGTCGCCGACGTCATCGAGCGCGGCCCGGTCAGCCCCGAGGGACGCGCGGTCCTGGACCACATCTGCGAGAACTACGCCGTGCGCTCCTTGGGCACGATGGACGAATACCGGAAGGCGTTGGAAGCCAACGGTTTCGTCGACGTGGAGATCCGTGACATCAGCGACAACGTCGACCGTACGCTCGCGCTCATGGCCGACGCCGTGGAGACCGTCCGCGACAAGCTGGTCGCGCTGGTCGGCGAGGAGCAGGCCGCCTCGCTCATCGACTTCATGCGGCTGTCCGCGGCCACCCCGGAGAGCGGCTACGTCTTCCTGACCGCGGTCCGCGGCGCATGACCGCGGGCGCCGTCCCCGGTCTGCGGCCCGGCGCGGGCGAGGCGCGCTGAGCGGTTTCTCCCCGCACGAAGGTCCCGACCAGCCGGAACGGCCCGCCAGTTCGACTGG
>NZ_JBHURV010000064.1:0-36049 GCF_042673865.1 Streptomyces sp. NPDC056987 | reverse complement strand
GGACTGTACTTCGAGGGCCGTGCCATGTGGATCTACACCTTCCTGGACCATCAAGATCCATTGTCAGGCGTGTCCACGCCGCGGGGATCACCTCATTACCGACCTGGTCGAGTTGCCGCCCGAGTTGCTGGCGGACTGCTTCGCGAAGGCGGTCACGTTCCTGGCGGAGGGCGGTGATCTCCTCGCGAGCCATGAGCAGGTCGGACTTCAGGCTCGCCGGGCTGGCCTGGCGACCGTCTGATCTTGCGACGACAGGTTCGTGTTCCTGCTGGCGGATGGCCGCTTCAACGTGCTCGCGTACGCCTTCGGCATAGACGAGCCAGGTGGAGACCTTCGCGGTGCGGGCGATTGTGGTGAAGGTGATGGGCTCACCGTCGGCCAGCATTCTCTGGACGGCGTCCAGGACTCGTTGCCGTTTTTGGAGGCTGTCGGCTCTGCGGGAAGCCGCGAGAACCTCGGTCGGGGTGCGGGCTGCGGGGCTCACTCCTTGTCCTGCTGAATCACGGTGAGGGGCAGCAGTTTGCGCCTTTCGCCTGCCCGCAGACGACGCAGGACCGCGGCTGCTTCTTCCAGCTCGGCGCGCTCTTCGTCCGGCATGTTCGCCATCCGTCTGCGCATTTTCTCGGTGACCTCCTCGTAGGAGACGATCTGAGCGGTGAGGTTGTCGACGACGAAGCTGGCCGCGTCCATCGCCAGGGCGGTCTCGCGGTCGGCTCGCAGGCTGTTGATGTGGTCCTCGATGGTCGGGAGGTAGGACGGGTCGGGGCGGTAGAACCCGCAGCCGGAGCACTGGAAATGGATCGGGCATGCCTGGCCGCCGGCCTTGACGTTGGATGGTTCGGTGCAGCCGCCGAACGGGACGGCCACCGAACTTTGTTCATAGGCCAGCGGCGAGCATGGAGAGGCGGCTCCGAGCCGGTCGACGACCTGGAGGCTGAGCGTCTTGACAGCCTCACGCTTCCGCTTCAAGGAGACGCGGTAGTAGCCGAGCGTGGTGCGGGGATCGTCGTGATCCATGAGGTCCCGAAGCACGTCGAGCGGGGTGCCGGCATCCGCGTGCCGTTGGGCGAACGAGTGCCGGAACGCGTAGGGAAAGATCAGGGACTTGTCGAACGGCAGCGGGTTGCCGACGGTGTCGAAGGTGCCGCTGTCCAGCTCAGGCAGGGAGTCGACCCACTTGCGTAGCGTCGCTCCCAGTGTGATCCAGCTCAGGTGTGGCAGACCGGCCACATCGGTGGCCGCTGGGAAAAGGTGGGTCTCGCTGTGGGAAGGTGCGTCGACCTGGTCGCGGATCTTCTGCCATCGCTCGATCGTCTGCACTGTCTCGGTGACGATCGGCAGGCGCCGTCGCATCCGGCGGCCCTTGTTGTTGTTCCAGATCAAGGACACCTCATCGCCCTCGCGTTCCAGGCAATTCCTGGGCAGGGAGGCCACTTCGGTCGGGCGGCGACCGCAGTCGCGCAGGACGACGTAGACGGCGCGGAACATCGCCCGCACCTCTTCGGGATCGAGGTCTCCGTAGTGAGCGTCGACGGGGAAGGAGTCGAGCTGGCCGATGACGTGCTCCGGGATGGCCCTGCCGATCTCGTCTTCGTTGGTGTCCTCCTGGGGGATGCGGTGCGAGGAATGGCGGGCGAACATCCCCGGCGCTTCTTCGAGCTGACCGGTGAGTCGGCCAAAGTCCAGTAAGGCGAAGAAGCCCCTGAGCATCTTGGTGCGGTAGCTGGTCGCGCAGAGCTTGCCGGTTCTGCTGTTGCGGGCCGCCACGATCTCCTCGAACGCGGCCTGGATGTGGGTGAAGTCGAGTTCGGAGAGTTCGGCTCCGCCGCCGGGCAGTCGGTTCATGCCCTGGGCGGCGAGCACGGTGCCGCGGTGCCAGCGGTTGAACTCATCGCTGGTGGGGCGCTCGGCCTCGGTCCATCGCCGTAGCAGGCCCCGCAGCCATCTCTGCGGGATTCCGGCCAGATCGGCGGCCCCGGCCTGCTTCCGCCAGCCGGTCCTGGTCTGCGATTTCAGCCCTGCCGCCCGCAGGTCGATGGTGTCGTCTGCCCACGGGTCGTCGCCGGAGAAAGCGACGAAGCCGCGGCGGACCGACCAGGCCAGCTGACGGAACACCGCGTGCGGGCTGAGCTGCTTCTCGTAGAGACCGTCGAGATGGTCAGCGCGGAGCACCAGACTGGTGTCCCTGATGACCAGACCAGCAACGATCTGGCGGACGCTGCGGGGATCGAGATTGTGCCCCAACTCGTCCCGGTGCTGCAGCGCGTAGGCGATCTCCAGCCGCAGCAGCGGCGGTAGCTCGATCAGCGAGAAGCGGTGGGAACTCAGGAACGGCGGCTGGCTCGCGGACCAAGCCAGCATCTCGCATGTGGCGGTGTGCCCGAGCCCGCTCGCCTTCTTCCAGCGGCGCAGGTGGTAGGCGGTTCACCTCCGCGCGAGCGGAGGTCACCCGTGACAGTGAGCAGAGCTACACGAGGTTCCGTCTGACAGCCAATCACCCACTGCGGGCATCGCCTGGCAAGAAAAGCCACGACCAAGCCATCGCGACGATCACTGGCGTCCAGGCCCCAGGTGACCGGCCCCAAGGTTTGCCAGGTCAGCCGCACCCAGTGCCCCTTTGGTTCGGTCCGCAAGGGTCGGGGGCCAAGTCGTGCGTCACCGCGGTCGCTGCCTCTCCCCCGGCTGCCAACCGAACAGTCACCGTACGACAGGGCACAACCCCACCAAGATCCGGACCATGCCCGGGCCACCCTCCCGTATGCAACCCAGCAGACCGGCATCCTTGCTGGCCAGAAGGCCGTACTGCCTGTACCACCAGCAGACGAAAAATCTGCTGGGACGAACGCGCACCACGCGCAGGCGCAACCCCTCGTCCGTGCCGCAGAGCCGGGCGACAAAGCCGGGGCGGCCTCGCGGTCAGGTCGCCACCACGCAACGGCCCTGAGCCGATCAGCCCCAAGATGTCCTACTTCAACGGAGCGTAGTCAGCACCAAGTCAGCACGGGAGGGGTGAGCACGGTTGATGACGTGGGCTTTTAGTCAGCACCAAGTCAGCACAGGAGTCAGCACCGCACCGCCAAATCAGTCCGAACTACGCGTCCCGGACAGCACTCGTTTCGACCGCTTTCGAGCCCATGAACCGCCCTTCCGTGAGCCGTCATGGTGGCCGCAGGCATAGCTGACCCTCGAACTATGTTGCCCCACCACATGTGCGCCTGACCTGCGTGTTTCTACGGTGTGGCGACACGCAAACGTCCCCGTCACACCCCAGGAAGTGGTGCCGATGTCGTCGCCCGCAACCGCTCCACCAGCCCCGAACAACCTCAAGCGCATCGTCGCCGCCAGCCTCATCGGCACCACCATCGAGTGGTACGACAACTCATCCGATCAGAGCTACGAGCTGCGGTTTTGCCGCCATGGGCCCTCCGAAGTCAGCACCAAACCAGCACCGGGAAATCTCGTGCTGGGTGAGAGACTAGGCCGCGCTCGATCTGCCTGGCTGTGGGGCGTGATGACAGGCACCAGAGATCGTCACTCACCGTAGCGCTTCCTGCCTCACCAGCGCCACGCCGACCGGCTGTCTGCCGACCTCCTCGGCGGGCCACCAAGCCGAACGCGTGGGGGCTCAGCCAGCTGTATGGCTGAGCCCCCACGCGTTCGCGGATATAGGTCAGGCCACCTCGACCACCGCCTCGAACTCGAGGGGCAAGTTGAGATCGGCCTGCATTGCGAAGACGGCATCCATCAGCGACCTCAGGCGCTCGGGAGCGTCGGGCATGACATGCGCGTACGTCTGATGAGTGATCCGGGGGTCGCGATGCCCCAACCACTCAGCCATGTCCGTCACCGGAACGCCCTTCGACAAGCCGGCGGAGGCGAAGAAATGGCGAAGCCAGTGTGTGGTGATCCTCCGTGAGATGCCCGCCGCCTTCTTCGCGTTACGCCACAACCGGTCGACGAGGGAGTACATGAGGATGTTGGTGCGCCCAACGTTGGAGAAGAGATAGTCCCCCTCCAGGCGGTTGAGGCCCTCCTCCACGCGAAAGGTGCCGTACATCCGGACGTGCTCCTGTACCTTCGCGGCGATGGTGGGGGGCACCGGAACTGCTCGACCCTCATCCAGATCGCGCCACTTGAGGTGCCGGATGCAATGGGCGCGCCCCCTGCCCTTGGTGATGGCCTTTTGGACTGTGCTCTTGGGCTCCTCGTTCTCGCCGTCCTGCGTCACCTGACGGTCGACGTAGAGCGTTCCGCTCTCAAAGTCGAACTGCTGCAACGTCACGGCACACGCCTCACCGACGCGCAGTCCGCACCCGGCCATGAGCCACACGAGCAGCTTGTAGGGCCCGGGTAGGTGCTGCTCAATCGCCTCGATCTCCGCCAAGGTAGGCAGGCGGATCGTTTTCTTGACTCTCCGCTTCACCCGCTGGCGACCGGTGCGGACGTGCTGGCACGGATTCTTGGTTATGTACTCGTTGGCGACGGCGAAGCTGAAGACACCCGCGAGCGTCTCATAGCGATTGATCGCCGTGCTTTCCCCATAACCACGCTCTTCCACCATCCACTTCAGCCACGCATTGAGATGCTTTGGCTTGATGGCACCAATGGCAGTAGTCCCGAAGTGGGGCTCCACGTGGAGGCGAAGGCTCGTCTCGTACTGATACCGCGTCCCATTTACCCGGTTTCCGGAGTCGATGAACTCGCGGTACACCATCACAAGCGGGACAAGCAGACCTGTCGGGGCGATGTAGGTTCCGAGATCCTTTTCCCGCTCAACCTTGGCGGCGAAGGAGTCGGCAGCCCCCTTCTTCTCGAACGACTTCTCACGCTGCCGCCCACCGCGCCCACCAGGCTCCCGATATCGCACTGTCCAAGCGTGGCCGCAGCGAGTAGCAGTACAGGGATAGTTAACGCTCTTCGCGTCTTCCTTGCATTTCTGGAGAACCCGAGCCAACCTAGCGGATCACCTTCCGGTACAGCGGCAGACTACGCTTCACCAGGTTATCCATACTTCCTTTCCAAATACGCCACAATGTCACGCTCGCGAAATCTCAGAAGTCGGCCGACTTTTTGAGGACGCAAACCCCAAGCTCGGTACTTATTCTTGATCGTCGACTCGCTGACTTTCAACCAATCAGCTACTTCAGCTGGCGTTAGAAGCCGGTAGCTTCCACCCTGCGTCAAGATCTCACCTACCATCCCCACGGGTAAAGATCAGTCGGACAACGGCTTTTCGTCCTTCTCAGTGAAGGATCTAGGGCGGCGGCGTCAACTCTTACTCAGTTGCCGCACCCATCAGGGAAGCAGTAGCCGGTGCTGTGCTCTTCCTATCCATGGATTCCGACGCTACCTACTGTGCCCGCCACGGCTCCCCTGCCGAGGTCAGCCCAATGCGGGCTCACTCAATGGTCGTCGCGATCGCCGGTTTGGCTAACCGGCGAACGTGGTCTATGTTGTGCGCCCCCGAAGGGAAACTCACGGAGGATTCTTAGCGGACAAAACTCAGGGAGGCCCGCCGGGACGACCTGGAGGACGGGGGCGTGCCGTCCGTCACAACCACCCCGAGTCCGTCGTCAACGAGCCGGTCAAGATCGCGTGCATCGACGCGCTCGGGAACAGCGACGGCTCGGGTTACGGGTGAGGCTCCAGGTGTGTCGCGATGTGCCCGAGGACCGCTCGGTTCCGCCGGCAGCTACGTTGCGGCAAGTCCTCGCCGCTCAACACGGCCACACTGGCACAGAGGCACAGCGCCGTGGAGGAGCGCCGCATTTCTCTCGCTCCGATGCGGTCCATACGTTCAGGGCGCCAAGTGCCAAGCGGATGGGGGCGATGAATCGGGCGGATCGGAGAACGGCATTCGACAGGGGCTCCTGGGGGCGGGGGCTCTGCGATGAGGCCGAGCAGCATGAAGTACCGGCCGCAGTCATGGCCGACCTGTCCGTAGGTCGGCTCGAAGCCTGGATACCCTCACTGACCTGGTATTTTCCGGCACGTTGTACGTTGACATGGTTCCGGAGCAGGTTCCAGTCCTTTGGGGTACTTCCTCATCTGCCGTCGGCGAATGCCAGGCCGAGGAAAGGCCAGCGGGAAATGTCATGCGGCGCTCCCTTCGGTGAGCAACGGGGCCGGGCACGCTCCGCGTTCGCCTGGCTCGGTCGCACCGTGATGCCCGGTGTGCACGGCGCCAGCGACCAGCCCGGACGGTTGGGCCCACAGCCGCCGCGACAGAAGCGGCGCCGAAGTCGCTGGCTGTGCTGCAGGCGTACCCGTGGATCGCCCAGGTCTCAGCGAATTTGGAACCCGAAGTGCAGTAGCCGGGCTACAACGCGTGGGTCTCACGGAGTCCGCGACGGCTACGTGATCCTTTCCAACGCCAGGGTCGCGGTGCTGCAAGGCCACGCAGACAGTCGACGTGATTTTACTGTAGAGGATGTCTCGCGTGGTCGCCCTTCCCGGCAAGCACATCACATGACCGTGACCGGTGCCTGAACTAACGTCGGCGTGGTTGCTGCGTGCCGGGAGAAACTTGTTGACCCTCACACTGTGTCAGGCGCGGGACTTGGAGACATCATGTTCACCATCGGAGACTTCGCCCTGCATAGCCGCGATTCGGTTCGGATGCTGCGTCACTACGACGCAACCGGCCTGCTGCGCCCGGCCCGTGTCGACCCCGCCACCGGCTACCGCTTCTACACGGCCGCCCAGCTCACTCGCCTCAACCGGGTCATCGCGCTCAAGAATCTCGGCCTCACCCTCCAGCAGGTCCGGCAGATCCTGGACGAGAAGGTCAGCTCAGCACGGAGGAACTGCGTGCCATCCTGCGGCTGCGGCGGACCGAGCTGGAGGTCGACATGGCGGCGGCCGCCGCGCGCCTCGTCCAGATCTAGGCAAGGCTCCGGTCGATCGAGAGCGAGGGGCACATGCCCACGGACGTGTGTCTGAGGGTAGGACCAAAACAGCACAGAGTGAACTTTGTTCGTGTTTTGTGCCCCCTTGTGGACCTCCCCAGCACGAGCTGCTGGGTGCATGCTCTCTACGGTCGGCAACACGCGTCACCGTCGTACTTTCATCACACTTCGATGTCCAGGAGCGCCTGATGGTCAGTGAGCCCATACCCGCGCGTACACGATTACCCTGCGCACCCCAAGTAGTCGCCCTGGCAGCCGACCGCCCGGCCGAGGGGTACTCCCCGCGAGTCAAGCCGGTCCCCCGGGGTGTGGGGACCTGCCGCTCGCAGTACACATCGTGTATGAGGGGCAGCGTGTGGTGAGTCTCAAGACTCACGCCGAGTGCGCTGGAGCCCTCGCGCGCAGGAGTTCAGCTGTTGAGGAGATCACCGCTGGGGGGTCGGGGCCGCAGTGCCACCTTCTGACTGCGACGCCGGACGGCGCGGCGAAGTTCGGTGTCGCGGTGATCGGGGTGCCCGCGCCGTTGCGCGAGGGCGTCCCTGCTACGGCCGATGCCGGGCGCAGGTCGCCGCTTCGGCCGGGGTGTTCAGGCCGCCGCGAGAGCGAGAAGTTCGGTGACGCCCGGCGCCGTGCGGCAGGGCTGGAAGCCGGGCACGAGGTCCTGGACAAGCTGCTCGCAGCGTGGGGCACCAATCCGGCGGGCGAGCTGGAGCGCCTGGTCAGCGGAGTGCGCGGCGAGTTCGGGTTCCTTTAGCGCGAGGTAGCTGGACGCCTCGTACGCGAGGAAGACGCCACGGGTTTTGTCCCGGGAGGCGGGCAGAGACGCCCGGCCCTCGCCGATGAGCTGGTGGGCGCGCCGGGTGTCGCCGGGTCTGCGCTCAGGAACCGACAAGCACAGGGTCCGCAAGTGGGAAGTCATGGGAGTCATCCCGGCAGACGACACACAGACCTACATCGCCGCAGCCCTGGAACTGCCGACCGAACTCGTCGACCCCGGCAACTGGCCGAACTGGCTGCCCGGCAGCGACGGAGAAGTCGTCCCCCTCGGACCGTCCAGCTCCGTCACCGCACTGCGAGAGGCCCTGAAAACAGCCATGGACCACCTGGGACGACGCACCCTCCTCGCCATCTCGAGCACCGGCCTCACCGCCCTCGCCGCGTCCTGGGCAAACGGCACGGAAGCCGTACACGCCACGCAGACCAACCGCGGCAAAACCATCGGCAACGACACGATCACCCTGCTCGAGGACACCAGCCGACGATTCAACGCCCTGCCCACCGAGCAACGGCAACACGTCGCCCCCCTGCTCGACGCCCAACTGGTCTCCGTGACCAACCTCATCGAGCACGGCCGCTACGACCGTACTACTGGCCAGCGTCTCCACACACTGGCGCCATCCCTCGCCCAGACCGTCGCCTGGCACCGCTTCGACCACGGCCAGCACACCGCCGCCAGCAAACTCTGGATCGCCGGCCTCCACTGCGCCCACGCCACCCCGGAAAGCGGCCCCCCACCAGCACGAAACCCCCCAGCAACCCGACCGCGCGCGCCTGCGCCTCCTCGGGCTGGCCATAGTCCGGACGCCAGCCGGTTTGAGCGCAGAGCTGGGGTCGCATCGTCCGCAACGAGCACCACCAGTCGGTCATCGGTCCGCCGGTCAAGATTCCCCACCACGACACGCTCAGGAACTCTGATGGCACGCATTACATGCCGAGTTGCAGCTCCGGGGGGGGCGCCGCAGCATGTGCGAGGACGGCCCTATCGCGGCGATAGCCGCGTAGCAGCAGATCCTTGCTGAAGAGGCCGGCAGCGCAGACAAACAAGGGCAGCCCGGTGGACACGACTCCGTAGTACTTGTGACCGAACCAATCGTTCAGTGCGCCGAACGCAAAGAGGACAGGGGAAGTGAAGCCGGTGGAGGGAACAGCGGAATCCAACAGACCAGCCTCCTACTGATCTTTTCGTAAGTTCGGTGGGTGTGGTGGGCGGATGGTCAGGCCGGTGTGGGCGAGGAATGACCACGGCAGTTGGGGGTTGGCGTTGATGCGGTGGATGCCTTGCTCGGTGGCGTCGGCGACATCGGCGAGGTGGTCGCCGGCGAGGTTGGCGAGTTCACGCTTCTTGAGAGAGGACCACAGCAGCTCCACCGGGTTCAGCTCGGGAGCGTAGGCGGGCAGCCGTTCCAGGATGAGCCAATCCTGCTCAGCGACCCAGGCCCGCATCGCCCGGCTCCAGTGGGCGGACAGGCCGTCCCAGACCAGGACCACCCGCTCGCCGCGGTAGAACACCTTCATCTGCTCCAGGACCTCGATGAGGGCGGCGGTGTCGTAGCTGCCGGGCTTGAGGTGGAAGCACAGGCGGGCCCCGCGATCGGGGTCGGTGGAGTGGTAGCCCAAGGCCCCGGCCATCGACGCGCGCTTCCAGTTCAGGCGGTGCCGCAGCAGCGGAGCCCGCCTTCGGGGTGCGTAGGTGCGGCGGATCTGAGGGAGCAGGGAGACGCCTGATTCGTCGAGGAAGACGATCCAGGCACGTGTGTTCACGGCCCCTTTTTGATGCGCGGCCACTCGTGCGCGATCCAGCGGGCGATCTCCGACTCGTCCCGCTCGACCGCCCGCCGCTCGGGCCGCTGCAGGCTCCATCCGAGCCGGCCGGTCAGCAGCCGCCACACCGACGCCCTCGACAGCACCACCCCCGTGGCCCGGGTGACGACCGCACCGACTCGTTCCAGGGTCCACAGGTCGGCCTCGAAACCATGAGCCTGGGCGCCTTGCTCCAATGCGGCCCGGACCATCTCGACCTGGGTGTCGTCCAACTTGGGCGGGCGTCCGGTGGCTGCTCGTCTCCGCAGGGCCGAAGCACCACCTTGCTCCCACACCCGCCGCCAACGCCGCACGCTCTCGGCACACACCCCCACCGCCCTCGCGATCTCCGCATTCGAGACGCCGCCCTCGAACAACTCGACTGCCCGAACACGACGCGCCTCCGCCAACTGAGGCCGCGACAAAGGAGGAAGAGAGGAGCCAGCAGCCGCAGGGGAAGGTTGATATGCCACCCCGACAGCCTCCCACCCACACGCCCACCACACCCACCGAACTTACGAAAAGATCAGTAAGGAAGTTCGGGCTGCGGCAGAGCTGCGGAGGCACGCCGCTGCGGAGAGCTTCTGGGCCCTGCTCAAAGAGATCGGCACCCGCACCTGGCCCGACTGGGCCACTGCCCGCGCGGAGGTCTTCAACTTCATCGAGACCTTCTACAACCGCCGCCGCCTACGCAAGCACAAGACCTTCGGCTATCTCACCCCGGCCGAGACCAGACAGCGGCATCAGCACGCCCTCGCGGAATAACGATCACGTGTCCGAGATCACGGGGAAACTTCAGTCAGTTCGTACCCCACCGCTGTGAACACTGCTTACTCGCCGCACGGAATTGTCCCACCACCTTGCGGGCGAGACGTGAACGCTGACCGGTGACTACAACGGTGCCACCACCGACCAGAGTTCGTCAGGAACCAGCCGATGCGACAGATCGGTTATCACAGCCGCTCGTGATGCCCCAACCCTACTGACCACGTGAGACACCGTCTTACCCGCTCAACGGTTGTTCCTGGTGTTGTATCCGAAAATGTGAAGTCGATTCCCGCTCACCTGTCTCTGTTCGGTAGAACGGCTTCAAGAAACGCATCGAGACTTCGAAGGTCCGACAGAACGGCATCGGCCCCCGCGCTCCTCAGTACACTCTCGCTACTCCTCCCCGTCGCTACTGCGACGACGCGTACCCCGTTGGCACTACCACCCACCACGTCGGCCGGCGTATCGCCGATGAGTACTGCGTCAGCCGCTGGGCAGCCCGCTCGTTCGAGTGAGAGCCGGACCAGGTCGGCACGGTCGTCTGCGTCCTCGCCGTACGCGCCGATACCCCAGACGATGTGACGGTCGAGGCCAAAAACACTGAGCTTGATCTCTCCCGCCGGCCGAATGTTGCCCGTGACCACGGTCTGGGTGACGCCTGCTGACGCGAGCGCGTCCAGTGCACCAGCCGCGCCGGGGAGAGCATGGCCACGTTCACGCAACTCGGCAGAATGAGCGAGATGCTCCTCAGCGAGCGCCTGGGCGAATCGCTCAAATTCCGCCCGATCAGTCGTGAGACCGTGGAGCTTCGCTGTCTCCCGGAAGATGACTGGCTCGGTGATGCCGTCGATGGACGCCTGCTCACGCATCTGTATGCCGGTCGTTCGCTCGAACGCGGCGGCGGACAGTTCCCGCCCCACGCCACGTGTCGAGATGAGCGTGTGATCAATATCCCACAGCACCAGCCGCGCCATCCGTCCTCCAACTGCTTGGGCTCGCTGGCTACAAGCTCTCACACGTTCGAGGGGGCACCATGTGGCCACCGTTCAAAACCAGCCCTACTCTGGCGTCACTGCTCAGCCATCGAAAGGGCGGGTATGGAGCCTCCGCACACCCGGCTCGGCGATCGGGTCAAGCGCTACCGGAGAGCAACTGGCCGCAGTCAGCCGGTCATCGCAGGGCTGTGCGGCATCTCCGAGCGCTATTTGTCCCTGATCGAGGGCAACAAGAAGGTACCTTCCGTCGACGTTCTGTCCCGTCTCGCTGCCGAGCTGGGGGTTCCGATCGGTGCCCTCCTCAACGACATCGTCACTACCGGGCCGACCGAGCCGACCGTGCCGAATGAAGCCGTGCCCGACATTGCCCGTGCCCTCATGGGCTACGGCAGGCCCGTCGGCAAGAAAACACCGGCGGTGCCAGTCGTTGATCTGCGCGAACGAGTGGAAAGCGCTTGGCGGAACTGGCAGTCCAGCAAGACCAGGTTCACCGATGCCGAAGCGACGTTGCCCGCGCTTATCAGCGACGTCGAACACGCGATCCGCATCCATCGAAACGGCGCTGACACCACGACTCGCCGCGACGTTCTGCGTGCTGCGGCTGATCTGTACGGGCTGCTGCGGTCGTACTGCCGCCGGGCCGGACGCCTGGACCTATCACTCATGGCCGCAGACCGTGCGATCCGCGCGGCAGAGGAGGCCGACGACCCGCTCCGATTGGCTGGCGCACAGTGGAACCTCGGGCACGTCCTCCTTTCCGATGAGAGAGACGGAGCCGTCGAAGAAGCGAAGGAGGTCGCGCTCACGGCTGTTGAACAGTGCAAGAACACGGCCCCGACGCCAGGATTGACTGCCGTGACTGGTGCCCTGGAACTGGTGGCCGTCGTCGCGGACGCGCGGCAGCGCCGGTGGTGGGAGGCCAGACAACGCCTGGAGTCAAGGGCCGCCGTTCTCGGTGAACAAGCAGGTGAAGGCAACATTCAGCGGACCGTGTTCGGGCCGACCAACGTAGCGCTACACGCGATGAGTATCGAGATGCTCGCGGGCGAGGCCGCTGAAGCGCTCAGGCTGGCAGATCAGGTGGACACGAGCGTGCTCCCCTCCCTCGAGCGCCGGTTCACCTTCGGCTTGGAGGTAGCCCGCTGCCACGACCTCCGTGGGGAAGACGCCGCTGTCTACGTTCACCTCCTGGGCCTGGAGGAACTGGCGCCAGAGGATCTGAAGCGTAACGCTCATGCAATCGCGCTGGTCACAAGCCTCCTGGGCCGGGTCCGTCCTACGTACCGCGATCAAGTCGCCAGCCTCGCCAATCGACTCGGCGTGATCTGACCAACCCGAACCGTGAGTTCACCCGAACTGAGAGTTCGGGTTGTGCGCTCTCAGCCTCCGTACGGTCGCAATACCCAGTGAGCGACCACCCTGGAGGCAAAGCACATGAAGACCTCGACCGATGATGTGATCAGTCGACCCTCACGTACCAAACCCAGAGCGCCGAGAGCCAGCGGGGACGCCGTTCGGGTCGGCCGCTTCTACGCGCTTCAGGCTTTGGAGCGGCTCGTCACACCGGGTGCTGTTGTGGTGGAGCCGGCCCCGGCAGGCTCCACCATGCTCTTCCTCATTTCACCGGGCAGCCGCCTGCGCTGGGACGTACCACAGACACTCTTGCTCCACGAGGGCTCGTTCGTCCTGCCCAGGAACGAACAGCATTTGCCGCCGGGACTCTACTGGCTGATCCCCCCGAGCCATGGGCGGCTCCACACGGACATAACTCAGCTCCAGGCAGCGCTGAAATCCGCCTTCAGTCTGGAGGTCGCCCAGTACCCGGCCAATGCTCATCGTCTCGCGGGATGCGGGCCTGGAGCTCCATATCTCCGGTCGGGGCCAGGTGGAACGGTCACATCACCGCTGTGTGCGAGAACTCTGCCCCTCCCCGGCAACTCTGGTGCAGCTTATCCTTCGCCGTTGTGATGGCGGACCGCACCTTGATCACCACTGCACACCGGCTCGTCACCGAGTACGAGCAGCCACTCGGCCCCGCCGTGCAGTTCGCCAACCTGAACGCCTTGGTCATCCGGGCCACTCGCGCAGTGGCTGAAGAAGCCCGACACCGAACAGAACGTCGCGGGGCACCGCTGCTAGCGAGCCCGGCCCACTCGCACGATGCTTTGCCGAGACCCCCTGCTTCCCTTCGGCACGACGCCCTTCACTGTGCAGGACCGCCGTGGCCGTCAGGTCGCGCCTGCACTCCCTCAGAGGATCTGATGACGACAACAGCCCTGCGGACCTCCGCATGTCTCTCATGAGCTACGAGAGTTATCAGAGGGACGGTGTGGACAAGGAAATGAGAGACTCGGCGCTGGCCGGATGTGCTCTCTCCCTTTCCCGTGCGTCGTCCAGCGGCGTGATGGCGGCGGGCGATGCGTGGAAGCCACGGTATGCGCGTGAGTGCCTGTGTGCGCGGCTCCTCGAGTGGGAGATGCCGCAGTTGGTTGAGCCCGTGGGGATGCTGGTGTCCGAGCTGGTCACCAACGCGTTCCGCTACGGGGCCAGCGCGACGGTGGCGGTGTCGCTGCGGTTGACCGCGGGGGACGTGCTCCGGCTGACCGTATGGGACGGATCGCCGCAGTGCCCGCAGATCTGTGCGCCGTGTTCGACGGTGGAGGGCGGTCGCGGCCTTCTGATTGTCGAAGCCGTCGTCGCCGAGCGGTGCGGCGAGTGGGGTGTCAGCCCCGACTGCACCATGACGTGGTGCCAGCTTCCCCTGGCGGGCGCCGCGTGAGCAGCACGTCGTACGAGCCGACCCGGAAGACCTTGACGGCCCTTGACGACCTTCGCGCCCGGATCGTCGGCGGGAAGGTGGGGCGGAGGTCTCTTCTGCGTGAGCGGATTCTGGTCCGGTACCGGGTTGACTCCCTGGCCGTCGGCTGGATTCTGGACAGCTTGCGTGGCGAGGGGCTTATCGAGACCAGAATGGGTAAGGGAAGCCGGGTCATCACGCAGGCGGGCCCGATATGGTCCAAGCTTCCTGAGGGTTTGACTGCTGTGCAGTTCATCGAGCGGATGGTCCGGTCGCGGATTGCAGACGGGACCTACGCCGTTGGCAGTCGCCTCCCGTCGATCGACGTGTTGGGTGCCGAATTCAGCTTTGCTCCGAATACGGTGGCGAAGGGGTTTCGGCCGCTGCGGCGGGATGGGCTCATTGAATACCGGCGCGGTCTGGGAAGTTTCGTTCTGGCGAAATCCGTGGGGAATGATCACGGCTTCGCGGGGGCGGGGTGATGGGCAGCGGGGAGTTCCAGCTGCGGTCTTCCGATGTCCTGCGCGATATGGATGCCTTGCAGGGGGTCCTTGTGGCGCTGAGGGCTGATCTGCTGACGGCTGCTTCGCCCGAGCCGGGGGCTGACGAGATCAGGCGGGTCTGTGCCTTCGTGCTGGGTGGAGCCGTCGTCATGGCGGACGCAGAGGAGGCGGAGACGTTGTGCCTGGCGTTGCGTCGGTACGTCGATGTGCTCGTGGTGCGGTCGCCGTCAGGTGTCGACGGGTGGAGTAGGACGCGGGCTGCGGGGGTGCGGCGTTTGCACGCTGAAAGCGCCCAGAGCAGTGCGGGTTTCACCCCGGCGGTGCGGCTGGCCCGGATATGCATGGAGCTGCTGCCTCTGGTTGACGCTCCGCCCCGACGAGGCGGAAGCGGGGCGCCGGCGCCGTCGGTCTGCCGTACGGCTGCAGTGCCCAAACGGCCCCCTGTCGTTCTGCCCTATTTGAGGTGGCAGATTCTACGAAGCCCATTCCCGCGCTTCGCACGCCGCCTCGCCGGCGCCACGGACCGCGATCAAGCCTCTTTGGTTGGCATTCCGGCACCTGGACGTTCCGCTGGATTTCCTTTCTCCCGATCCCCGATCTCAGGATTACCGATCTGATGTTCATAGACCCTGTTGTGATATCCACTGTCGCTGGTTCGGCGGTACTCCTGACCGGATCCGCTCTGGTGATCACCCGGCGCCGCCTGATGGCATCGGGCCGCGAACTCCTGAAAGTGAAAGAAGATTTCCGAACCACCGGAGAGAAGGCGGCCTCCGTGCATGCCACTGCTTTGGCGCAGGCGAAGCAGCGCAGTTCTGCGGCGGAGCGGAGCGCACGTGAGCGGTACGAGCGTCTGGAGAAGGAGTACCGGGACCGCGTGTGGCGGCTGGAGCAGGTAGTGCTGGAGGAGGAGCATCTGCGGACCGTCCGGATCCCCGGGTTGCTGGTGCATTTGCGGGCGCCGCACATGGCGGTACCGGGGCTGATGCACGAGGGGCTGGCCGGCACATCGATCGATGTCGAGCACCGGGCGGTCCTGGAGGCCATCAGTCGTGGGGTGAGGGAGGAGGGGGAGCGGGCGGACGAGGCCGGGCTCGCGGTGGTGCGGGGTGTGCTGGCCAAGGCGCACTCGCTGCATCTGCGGATGCAGGACCAGATCCGGGAGATCGTAGAGCGGTATCCGGACGCGGATCCGGTGCTGATGCGGGCGGTGCTCGGTCTGGACATGCACAACGAGGTCATCGGCCGTGCCCTCCAGACCCCGGCGGTCGCCTGCGGTGCTCCCGCCCTGCTGTTCCGGGAGCAGACCCATCTGATCGACGTGGTGCTGAGCGCCGCGAGCCGGGTGCACGGATTTCACGACCGGATCCAGGAGCCTGCGAACCACTTGGTGCGGCGGATAGGGGTGGCCGAGCAGCATGTCGAGGCGTTGCGGATCATCGCGTCGGCGCTGCTGGCGAATGCCGTGGAGTGTTCGCACAGCACGTTGAGGGTCTCCGTTGAGCTGCACGAGGCGCCGGCGGGGGTGAGCGTGACGATCGATGACCCGGGGGTGGGTCTGAACGCGGAGCAGCTTGCGCGGGGGCGGTGGTTGGTGAGTGGTGCGCGTGCGGTGCGGCTGGTGGAGCTGGGTGATCCGCCGAAAGCGGGGTGGGCGGCTGTGGGGATGCTGGTGCGTCAGCACGGGTTCCACGTGAGTCTGGGGCGGGGGCGGCACGGCGGGGTGTCGGCCGTGATTCACATTCCGAACGCTCTGCTCGTGGAGATGCCGACGGACGAGAAGCCGTCGGTGCTCGCCCCGGAGCCGGTCTCCGCCGCGCCCGCCCCGGTCCGTTCGGGGCCTGTGGGTCTGGCCCGGCATGCGGCCGGGCCGACGGAGGCGAGTGACGGTGAGGCTGGTGGTCTGCCCACGCGGCGGCGCCGGGCGCCGGAGCCGGCCGAGGAGAGCCGGTCCGCGGCCGGTGCGGTGGTGGAGCACCGGTCGCCGCAGGAGGCCGGGCGGGTCTGGGGGGCGTGGCGGGCGGGTCAGCAGGAGGGTCTTGCGCTGGTCGAGCACTCCCGTTCGGGCGATGACGAGCTGGATCCGTCGCCTCGGGGCGGTCCTTTTGACACCGAGAGGAACTGAGCGATGCCTTCATCCGATTCCCAGGGTTCTGTGTTCGTGGCGCCGTTGTCGCAGGATCTGTCGTGGATTTTGACGCCGTTGCTGGAGTTGCCGTGTGTGACGGGCGGGGTGGTGTTCAGCCGGGATGGTCTGATTCTGGGGAGGTCGAGTGATCTGTTCCGGGAGACCGGCGAGGGGATGGCTGCGCTGACCGGCAGTGCGCTGGGCGTGGCCCGCACGATGGTCTCCACCGGCAGCGCTGAGGGCGACAAGGTCGCGGAGCTGGTGATCAGTACCCGTGAGGGCGGGGTCTACTACGTTGCCCCGGCCGGTTCCGGCTCGGGTCTGGTCCTGTGGGCGAGCAGAGGCGTGGACATGGGTCGTCTGGCGCGTGAGGTCCAGGTTCAGGTCAGCAAGCTGGTCGCGGCTCTGGACGAGGCCAGCAGGAGCCGCACCACCAGCACGCCGTCGCCGTCATGAGCCCGCCCCGGCGCCGGATGGTCCCCGCCTTCATGGGCGTGGCCGGCCTGGACGTCCCGGACCGTATCCGGCCGGATCGCACCACGCTCCTCTACCGCGCCCCGCAGCCCACTGCGGCGGGCGCCCTGGATGCTCCCGCGCTGCGTCTGCTGAACCTGGTGGACGAGCGGCGAGGGGGGCTGTCGGTGTATGAGGCGGCTGCTGCTCTGGGGCTGCCGTTCTGTGTGGTGCGGATGATGACCGCTTCCCTCGCGTCCCGCGGGCTGCTGGAGGCCCACGATCCTCCGCCGCCCGCCCTGTTGCCTGACATCGAACTTCTGGAGGTGGTCCTCAATGGGCTCCGCGCCCTCTGACACCCCCGCGCTCGCGGTTCCCCGGTCTGTGCCCCGGCCGGTGCAGTTGAAGATTGTCGTTGCCGGGCCGTTCGGGGTGGGCAAGACGACGCTGGTCGGCGTGGCCTCGGAGATCGCGGCGCTGACGACGGAGGAAACCCTCACCCAGGCCGGGGCTGTCGTGGACGACCTCTCCGGGGTCCGGTCGAAGACCACGACGACGGTCGGTATCGACTTTGGCCGGCTGACCCTGCGCGCCGCCGACCCCGCGCACCCGGGAGTCGTGCTCTTCCTCATCGGTGCGCCGGGGCAGGACCGGTTCCGGGCGCTGTGGGACGAGCTGACCTACGGCGCGCTCGGCGTGCTGGTCCTCGCCGACACCCGGCGTTTCGAGGCGAGCTTCGACGTGCTGGATCTGGTCGAGGTACGGGGCCTGCCGTATGCGGTGGCGGTCAACCAGTTCGACGACTCCCCCACGTACACGCTTGGGGAGCTGCGTCGTGCGCTGGATCTGGCGGACCGTGCGCCGCTGACTCTGTGCGACGCGCGGGACCGGGCCTCGGCCCGTGACGCGCTGATCACCCTGGTCGAGCACATCAAGGAACAGGTGCTGTCCTCATGACGACTTATATTCCCGGTGCGGCCCGCCTGTACGGCCCAGAGTTCGCCGCCGGTCCGCAGGCCGTCTACGCGGTGCTGCGCGAGCAGCACGGTCGGGTGGCGCCGGTCGAGATCGCCCCCGGTATCCACGCCCACCTGGTCATCGACTACCGGGCCGCGCTCGACGTGACAACCAACGCCGGCGAGGTCTGGTCGAAAAATCCTCGGCCGTGGCAGGCGACGCTGCCGGACACGGCGGCGGCCCGGGGGCTGATGGGCATGATCGGCTGGCGGCCGAACTGTCTATTCTCCGACGGCCAGGCCCAGCAGCGCTACCGGCGGGTTATCTCCGACTGCTTCGCCATGATCCCCCCGTACCGGATGCGGGCCCTGGTCACGGAGTACGCGGACCGGCTGATCGCCGAGTTCGCAGGCACGGGCCGTGCCGATCTGGTCGGGCAGTACGCCCGGCTGATCCTGCTCAACCTCTTCAACCGGCTCTTCGGCAGGCCGGACACCGACAGCGCCGCGCTGACGACCTCGCTGAACGGTCTCATGGACGCCACCCCCGAGGAGGGCGAGGCCGCAGCCGCAGCCTTCGGCCAGTACATGAGCGAACTCCTCGACTCGAAGTACCGCAGGCCGGGCGACGACTTCACCACCTGGCTCCTCCACCACCCCGCCGCCCTGGACCACAACGAGGCCCTGCACGAACTGACCCTCACGGTCGGCGCCGGGAACGAACCGATGGTCAACCTGCTCACCAACACGATCTCCCGCATGCTCACCAACCCGCGGTACTACGCCTCCCTCACCGACGGCGCCCTCAGCGTCCACGACGCACTTCAGGAAGTACTGCGGGAGGAACCGTCCATGGCCAACTACGGCCCGTACTTCGTGACACAGCCCGTCGAGTTCCACGGGGCGTGGATCCGGCCCGCGGAACTGGTCCTGGTCTCCTACGCCGCGGCGAACACCACACCCGCGGCCCTGCCCGACGGACCGCGCAGCGACAACGGCGCCCACCTGGGCTTCGGCGCCGGCGCCCACCGATGCCCGGCCGCCGACCCCGCTCTCCTGATCGCCGCGACCTCGGTGGAGCGGATCCTCACCCTCCTTCCCGGCCTGCGCCTGGCCGTCCCACGCTCCGAACTGGTCTGGCGCCACGGCCCCTTCCACCGCTCCCTGGCCGAACTCCCCGTCACCTTCACCCCCGTCCGCCCCGACCAGCCCGGAGAAACCCCGTGGACCAGCAGCAGCCCCTCGCCCTCGACCCCTTCGGCCGCGACATCCCCGGCGAATGCGCCCGCCTGCGCGCCGCCGGCGACGTCGTAGCCGTCACTCTCCCGGGCCAGATCCCCGCCTACGCCATCACCCGCTACGACTACCTGCACGACCTCATGCTCGACGACCGCGTCAGCAAAGACCCCCGCCGCCACTGGGCCCAGTGGGAGCAGGCCCTGTCCCGCCCCGACTGGCGGTGGATCCTGGGCTGGATAGGCCCGCAGAACATGCTCAACACCTACGGCCACGACCACAAGAGGCTCCGCAAACCACTCCAGTCGACGTTCACCGCCCGCCGCATCGAGTCCCTGCGCCCGCGCATCGACGCGATCGTCGAGGGGCTGCTCGCTCCGCTGACCTACCTGCCGGCCGGTTCGACCGCGGACCTGCGCGCGGTGCTCGCCTACCCGCTGCCGATGGAGGTGATCAGTCAGCTCTTCGGCGTCCCCGCGGACCGCCGACCTGAGCTCGCCGGTCTCGTCAGCCGGATCATGGACACCACCGCCACCGACGACCAGGCCGCCGAAACGATCGCCATGATCGACACGGTCGTCTCCTCCCTCATCGACCACAAACGCAAGTGTCCGGGCGACGACCTGACCAGCGACCTCATCGCCGTCCACGAAAGCGACGACGGCCGCCTCACCCCCGAGGAACTGCGCGACACGATCCTCCTGACCTACGGGGCCGGATTCGAGACCACCGTCCACCTGATCGCCAACGCCCTGCACCTCCTGCTCACCCACCGCACCGTCCTGCGCCGACTCCTGGCCGGCGGAATCGGCTGGGACCTCGTCCTCGCGGAAGTACTGCGGCTGCGCCCGAGCATCGCGAGCCTCCCCCTGCGCTACGCCATCGAGGACATGACGCTGGGCGGCGTCACCATCCCGGCCGGGAGCGCAATCCTCACCACGATCGCCGCGGCCAACCGCGACCCCAACCGCTACGGTCACAACCCCGACGAGTTCGCCCCCGGCCGTCCCCGGGACCCCCGCAACCACCTCGCCTTCGGGCTCGGCGCCCACCACTGCCTCGGCCGCCCCCTCGCCCTCATGGAAGCCGAGACGGCACTGCGCCAGGTCTTCCACCACTTCCCCGACATCCGCCTGGCCCACGCCCCCGAACCCGGACACGTCCCCTCCTTCATCGCCAACGGCCCCACCACCCTCCACACCACCCTCAGCGCACCCCCGATACCCGAGAACATCAGCGGGAAGCCAATGAGGCTCAACGGAGAGGACACCACCAGCCTGGAGGAATTGCGGGCCTACGTCCTGTACGCGTATGACGGCGGCCGGCCCGAAGGAGACAGCGTCCGCACCATCTCCAAGGCCACCACTCGTTCCTACGGCGCCACCCACAGAATCCTCACCGCGGCAGGCGTCCCCCTGCGCTCACGCGGCGGCTACAACCGGCGCGGACAGTCGGCGTGAGACCTGGTCACCACATCTGATGCTCATCACGGCCTCATGGCCTGATCTTCTCCTTCGTGCCGCCAACGTGACGCTTCCCTCGACGGCGCGGTCCTCCTCCCACCGGAGCACCATGACCAACGCCGACCCGTGTATCGCACCGCCAATACCCGTCGTGAAGAAGGGTGCCTGGCTGACCTCCGAGGAGCGTGACGCGCTGAGGAAGTACGTGCTCTGGGCCCGCGGCCACGACCACTCCATCCGCCGTATCGCCAAGGACACGAACCGGTCATACGGAAAAATCCAGGAACTCTTGTCCGGGAAGGATCTCCTACGGCCATGCCGCGGCCTGAAGGGGAGCCGCCCCACGACCCCGGTGCATGAGGCATGGGGCGAGCGGAAGACCCTTCTTGAGTGGAGCCTTGATCCGCGCTGCGCCGTCCACCACATCACCCTCCGGACCAGAGTGCTCACCATGGAGTGGGAGGTCACCAAGGCCATCGCAACCCCGCGGTCGGCCCAGGGAAGACCGGCCTCTCGGTCCAGTGCCAGAGCCACGCCCACGGATTACGGCCTCGGCGGCGAGGAAGTAATCCGCCCCGAGGAAGCGTGCGCCACACCCACGCACCTCGACGCCCTGATTCCCCCAGTCTCCGTGCCGCCACCGGCCCTCCGCCCTCGTCGGCGACACGGTCCAACTCCCTCCGCCGCATACCCGCAGTCCCCAGCCCCGGTCCCCGGCGGAGGAACCAACCGGGTACTCCCTGCGGGACACACCGTAAATAGCACCCGGGCCCGCATCACCGAAACCGAACAGGAGCCCCTTTTCCCTTGATCACCCAGACCACTACCCGCGCTTTCGCGCTGACGCAGTTCACGGCGCCGGTACAGCCGACGGTCCCGCAGCCCGTGAGCGCGTCCTTCGATCCCGCCCGGCAGATCAGCCTGGCCGCGGACGGCACCCCCTCCTGCCACCACGCCTTCGACCCGAGTCGCACCTCGAACGGGATCAACACGAAGTCCGAACTGGAGATCATGGACTTCTGCTGAGCATCAGCCTGCTTCACCGGGGCGGTCCGGCTTCTCCGTCTGGCCGCCCCGCCCACCGGCCACGTCGCACCGAAAGATGTCCATGTCCTTAGCAGAATCAGCCCGCGTACCTGTACCGATGCCCTGTTCGTCGCGCCCGGTCTGTGTGCTGACCACGTCCGACAACCTGACCGCGGACCGTGTGATCCTCGAACTCCACGGGCTCGGCACCTTGATCGTCCGGCTCGACCTCGCGGATTTCCCCCACCGCGCGAGCCTGGACGCCACCGTGGTGGACGGGCGCTGGACGGGCACCCTGCGCGCGCACCGGCGCACGCTCGACCTCGCCGAACTCGGCGCGATCTGGTGGTGGCACCCGGGCCGCGCCACGATCAGCACCAGCCCCACACTGCCCTCGGCCGAGGCCGGCTGGCTGAGCGACGAGGCGAACGCCGGGCTGATCGGCGTCCTGGGCGCGCTCGACTGCCTTCACCTCAATCACCCGCTGGCCACCCGCGTCGGCCAGAGCAAGCCGAACGTACTGGCGATGGCGGCTGGCTGCGGGCTGGAGGTTCCCCAGACCTGGATCGGCAACTCTCCCACCGGCGCCCTCGGGTTCGTATCCGGCCCCGCCGGCCAGGGCACGGTCTGTAAATCGCTGGTCAGCCCCACCATCGAATACGACGACGGCAGCGCCGCGTACTTCTGGACCCGCCCGGTCGCGCCGGAGGACGTCAACAGCTCCCTCACTGCCACCGCCCACCAGTTCCAGCACGCGGTCACCAAGCGGTTCGAGGTACGCCTCGTCGTCGTCGGCCAGCGCATGTTCCCCGTCCGGATCGACACCCACTCGCCGGCCGCCCGCGCCGACTTCCGCGCCGACTACGACGCCTGCACCTACAGCCACATCCCCCTGCCCGATCCGGTCCGGCAGGGGATCACCGCGCTGATGGCCCACTACCGGCTGACCTACGCGTCGATCGATCTCCTCGTCGACGAGGACGACCGCTGGTGGTTCATCGACCTCAACCCGGCGGGCCAGCACGACTGGCTCCAGCAGGCACTGCCCGACCTCCGGATATCCCGGGCCATCGCCGAGACCCTCTCCCAGCCCGCCCACACCCGGCTGACGCCCGCCCAGCCGGCCGACGCACTCAAGGTGTCCGCATGACCCGCTATGTCAGCTCGAACGCGTTCAACGGCGGGATCGACCCCGACGACCCCCACGAGCACCGGCGCCACGGGCAGATCCACACCCTGGCCCAGCTCGACCCCGCACCCGACTTCCTCGGGATCCAGGAGGCGACCGGGTGGCACCGCGACGGCTGGCGGCGCCTCCACCAACTCGCCAACGCCTTGGACATGGTCGCCCTGCACCCGGTGACCAGCCACGTCGGCGACGGCGAGAATGCCACGGCGCTGCTGTACCGGCCCTCGGCCGCGAAGCTCCTCTCGTACACCCCCGGCGTCGGCGTCGGCGCCTTCCACCATGGACTGCTGCGGGCCATCTTCGACGTCGGCGGCAGGACCGTGATGGTGTTCGTCACCCACCTGAACCCCTTCTGCGGGACCGCGCGGCTCTCCGAGGTGAAGCGGCTCACCGATTACGCGGGCGCCTTCCCCGGTACGCCCGAACGGGTGGTCCTGCTCATGGACGGCAACATGCCTGCCGATCACGATCCTGAGCCGGACTGGGACAACAACGTGCACGCGCACCTCCACGCCCGCTACCGCCTCGTCAACGCGGACGGTTCCTTCGGCGCGATGGACCGGCGCGCCATGGGCGCCCTGAAGGCGGCCGGCTGGGTTGACCCCCAGGACCACCTGGCCATACCTCGCAACGCGACCGTCGGCCACTGGTACGAGAACGAACCGACGCCGCTCCACCTGGACCACATCCTCACCGCCGGCCCCGTCACCCCCCACGCGTATTGGACCATCGACACACCCCAGGACCGCCTGAACAGCGATCACCTGGCCTGTGTCCTCGACACGGACTGACCCTTGCCTCCCGAGGGCGCGAGCCAGGCGACCCGGTCACCGGGAATGGCAGCTCGCGCCCTCGTGAGGCGGCGCCGACCACCCCTATGGCCGCGCTCCCCAGAAAGCGGGCGGCCGTCCCGCGCACCGCACACGATCTAGACGAAAGGAACACAATCTATGGACGCCACCGTCGTCATCGCGGTCTGGAACATCCCGGACGATGGCGGTGAACACCGCGACTTCGCGCTGGACATCCTCGCGGAACTGAGTCCCGACGTTGTGCTCCAGCAGTTTTCCGGCCGTCCTTTGAGCTGTACGTGATGTCTGAGGCACCAGTGACTTACGACATCCCGTTCTCGTTATCCGACCTGGTTCGGGATGTTCGCCACGTTGCGTCAGGTCGGTATGGAGGACTAGTGGCCCGCAGGCTACTCATGGGACAGCTCAGAGTTCAGGAGGTACGGCACCGCGATGGACGACGGTCGTACACGATTCTGGAGCCGGCTGGAGGCGTGCAACCGGAGGCCGATCCGTTCTTGGCGGAGCATGCCGGAGACGGCACGGACCGGACGTACGCGTATCTGCTCGTCGACCATCTGCGGTGGCTCAAGCACGAGGGCTTGACTCCGAAGAACGTCACCTTCCCGGATGTGAAGCGGTACATGGGGGCGGTGGGGGCGGAGGTGCCGATGCCGCTGGGGACACCGTGGCGGGTCGGGAAGAAGTCGTACAGCAACAGCACGCTGAAGACGGCGGCCTCGTGTCTGAAGGGCTTCTACCTGCACCATGCCGATCTGGGCATCAACACCGAACTCGGCGAGGTGCTGAAGGTAAAGCGGCTCCCGACGAAGGCGGACCGGCGGCGTTCGGTGCTGGGGCACGTTAAGAGGAGCATGGCCGGCAACCCGCTGGCGCCCAAGAGCCAGCGTCGGCGGCACCCGAAGATGCTGCCGGACGGTGCTCGCGAGGTGGTGCGGGCGGAGGTCAACTCTGCCCGTGACCGGCTGGTCGTCGACTGGTTGGGCGACGGCGGGTTCCGCATCGGTGAGCTCTGCGGCCTGCACCTGGCGGACCTGCATCTGCGGGACGGGGCGGCCTGCGGCGAGTGCCGCACGCCGCATGCCCACGTGTGCCACCGCGCGGGTCTGCCCAACGGGGCGAGAGCTAAGACTAAGTACGACTGGGAGCTGGAGGAGGACGGGGTCATCCGCGGTGGGCTGATCAAACGCGTGAGCCCGGCGATGATCCATTCCTACTTCGACTACATGATGGGCGAGTATCCGCGCGCCGCTGAGCACGGGCAACTGCTGGTGCAGCAGCACGGCCGGGGCCGGGGAATGCCCTGGGCGCCGGAAGGGGCCCGCAAGATGATCAGCCGGGCTGGGACCCGGGCTGGGCTGGGCCGGATCCGCCCGCACATGTTCCGCCACTCGTTCGCGACCGCGGTCCTGGACGCCTCGGACGGAAACCTGGTGGTGACCCGGGATGCCGGCGGGTGGGCCTCCACCGAGGTCGTCGACGAGATCTACGCCCACGTCGACATCCACGACCCGGTCTTCGACGCCGCCCTGCGCACGGTCTGGGGTGAGCGCGTGTGACGACCGATACGCCGCGCGTGCTGCTGCCCGTTGTCGACCTCCCTGGCGACCGCCGGGAGGCCCGCGACCGACTGGAGCTGCTCGAGACGCTCATCAACGCTCCTACGGTCGAGCCCTTCTACCGGGAAGACCTGATCAAGGTTCCGCCCCGGCACGAGGTCTTTGCCTGGCAGTGTGCGGTCGAGGTCTGCGAGACGCCCCGCACGGCGGGCAAGGACCTGTGCAGCCCGCACCAGTTTCATTGGCTTCAAGTCCACCGTGAACAGCCGGAGTTGAACCGGTACGCCTACGGGCGGACCACCGGGCCGCTGCACTGCACGGAGACCACGTCGGAACCGGCGGACTGCCAGATCTGCCCGGGGCGTCCGGTCGTGAACATGTTGCGCAAGCTGTGTCAGCGGCACACCGGCCGCTGGAAGGCCGTCTGCAGAGCCAACCCGGAGTCGGACGAGGCGGACTTTGCGGAATGGGTCCTCAGTCAGGAAGCCCTCCCGTCCTACGGCCAATGCCGGGCGGCGGTCTGCGTGTCGTGGGCCCGGAGTCCGCTGGGTCTCTGCACAACGCACGAGCAGCGGTACGCGGAGGACGGCCGTCCCGGCGGGGCAGTGCTGCTGGATCACTGGTGGAGCCAGGAGGCGGCCGGCCGCTCGGTCATGACGTCCTGCGACGACGAAAGTGCCTTCCGTGCCTGGTGTTCGCGGGTTCGGGCCGCGACGCGGGCGGGGCAGGTCAATCTGCGCGGTCTGCCGCCGATGGTCCAGGCCGAGATCCGCTGGGAAATGATCACTCACGCCCAGCGGTCCCAGCACACCGACTGGCCGCTGCAGTGGCTGCAGCGCATCGTGGACATCGCCCGCGCCGAGCGCGTCACCTCGCTGTTCGACGAAGATCTTCCCGAGTCGCAGCTGCACCGGCGCGGGCGCCTGGTGCTCGAGGAGATCCGCCGCCATCTTCAGCAGGTCTACTTCACCCGCACCGACAGCAAGGAGCTCGGCTACATCGACACCGAGCACTTCGGGGTCTGTTTCCGGCATCGCCTCAGTCAGTTCGACCTGACCCAGGTGTCCCAGCGATGGCTTCGTGACCTGCTCTGGGACCACCTTGCCGGCCGTCTGGACGACCCGGCAGGCTCGCGGAGCAACACCCCCTTCGACGCCTGCCGCCGGGCCTGCATCGAGCTCAGCGCGTTCTTGAACCTGACCGCGCCGGAGGGCGGACACGACCAGAAGCTGCTGGACGGCGACCACATGAAGCGGTTCGTCGCCGATCACCGCAACCGTGCCCGCGAGGGCCTGCCGCACCTGGGCGTCGTCCACCCGCATAAGAAGAAGCCGAGTCCGGTCACCGACGTTTCGTTGCGGTTCGTGTTCAACTACGGGCGGCTCGTCCTGCGTGAGGCCCTGGACAACGGTGAGGCCGCGCGGATCGGTCTGTCGCCCGCGTTCATCACCGCGCTGCCGACCGGCGGCGGGAACGGGGTTGCCGAGCGTCAGCGCAGTCCGTTCTCCGATGAGGTCGCGCGGGCCCTGGCCGATGAGACCAACCTCCAGCAGCTGGCCGCCGACCATGACTCCCACGACCGCGGAGTCCGCGACATCTGGGAGACCCTCGTCTTCAGCGGCCGCCGCTGCGGAGAGGTCCTGGACCTGCGGCTGGAGTGCATCGGCCGCTACGGCGGCCTCCCGCTGCTCTGGCACGACCAGACGAAGGTCGGAAATTTCGACGAGGCAATCCGCGTCCCCGAGCGGATCTACCAGCGGATCCGTGCACGTCAGCGCATCTCGATCGGCCGGTTCGAAGACCGTCACGGCCGGCCGCCGACCAAGGCCGAGCGCAAGAAGATGGCCCTGTTCCCCAGCCACATCCGCAACCCCCGCCTCGAAAGCGCGATCTCCTACACCTTCTTCCACACCGGATTCTCCGGCTGGATCGACAAGCTCGACCTGGGCGCCTGCGTTCCCCACCAGGCCCGGCACACCTGCGCGACGCATCACTATGAGGACGGCATGCCGTTGTGGGATGTGCAGCAGATTCTTGGCCATCGCTGGGCGACGACGACGGTCGGATATCTTTCGTCGGTTCGCGCTGATCCGGAGAAGGCGAGCCTGGAAGCATCGCACCGGGCGATCCAGAGGTTGAGGGGAAGGGCATAGCGGTGAAGTGGAACTTGCGGATGGTCGCTGCGCAGCGGGATATCTGGCGGCCGGTGCAGTTGCTCGCGGCGTTCAAGGAGGTCGGGTTCAGCCCGTCGCTGAGCAAGGTCGCAGCCTTGTGGGGCAGCGAGCCTGTCACCGTGCGGCTGGACGACCTGGACAAGATCTGTGCGGCCCTCGACTGCACGGTCGCGGACTTGATGCAGGCGGAGCCAGAGGCGTACCGGGTCGAGCGGGACGAGGCCCCGCGCAAGGCGGCAGGCGGGGGCGCCGAGTCCGGGGCGACGCGCCCGATCTCGCGGCCTGGGGGGTCAGGCCGTCGGTCGCTTCCACCGAACTAGGGGGAGGTCATGGCGGAGGCCCGGGACAGGCGATGGGCGTGGTGGTCGGAGAGCCCTGCGGTGTCGTGCCGGTGCTGCGGGGCCTGGGGCACGGTCCGCCCGAAGGGGGTGTGTCCAGCGTGTACGAACTGGGATCCGAAGAACAGCTCGCGTGGTCGGTGCCGGGTATGCCTCTGGGTGCAGGAGGTCGTCCTCGACGGACACGGGCAGTGCCGCCTGTGCGCCCTGGAGGGGCGCATCGGGCCGGACCGGGACCGGGAACGCGATCTCCAACCAGGCGAGAGGCGGCCTCTGCAGCTGTCCTTCAACCTGCCCCACGTGCTGCGGTCATCGTCTGCCCGGCCTTGCAACTACCGACGGGACCTCGCCGCGGCCCAGGATCGGCAGCGCAAGGCGGAGCAGGCAGCGGCGCTGCCACCGAAGATCCCTGGCCAGCTCTCGCTCATCATCGTGAGCCAGGGCGCGCTGGCCGCACGGAACTTCACCGGAGCCCGGCCACGAGACCCAAAGGAGCTGGCTGTCGTCACGGCAGCGATCCACTCCATGGCCAAGGAGAAGGGATCGTGGATCTACCGCCACGGCCTGCTCACGCAGTGCCGCCAGGTCCTGGCGGCCCGCCCAACGGGTGAGCGGGGCGTCGGCCTTGACATCGTCCTCGGCCTGCCACGGCATCCGGAGCTCGTGGCTGAGGCCCTCGATCGCGCCGGGATCGGGCCACGGACCGAGAACGCCGGCCTCCGGCACCGCCGGCGCAGCAGAACGGCGCGGGCGTCGAGTTGCGCGCATTGCCTGGCGTGGAAGGCCGGCGACGCCGGGCTGTGCGCGCCGTGCAAGAGCTTCGTCTCCACCCGGGAGGTGCGGACGCGAGCTGTCGCTGAACAAGGGCTGGTGCCGGATGTGCTCGTACGGGCTGGCGCACTTCGGTGAGCACGCGCTGTCGACCGGAGTCCAGCTGTGGATCGCGGGGATAGCCCAGCTCAAGGACAGGAAATGGCACGGCTACCGGCTCGTCACCGGTGCCGATGGGGTGCGTCGTGCCGTCGCCGTCACCGAACGTTCTGCAGGGCAGCGGCCTCTGGTCTCACCCGCGCTGCTCCTCGCCGGCCAGTTGGCCTTGTTCGCCGCCCCGCCGCGCCGCTGGGAGGTACTCCACCAGCGCGAACTGCCTGTGCTCGGCGACATGGCAGCCGCCCTCAAGCGGGAGTTCGCCCAGCACGCCGAGCGCAACGGCTGGAACAAGAGGGTGTTCCACGCGCATCAGCGGACCCTGATCATGGTCCTGGCCTGGCTCGGCCTGGACGTACCCGTTGAGGAAGCCGATCTGTGGGCGATCTCCCGGCTGGGCACCGGCTACAACGCCAGGCGCCTCGTCCCCTTCCTCGCCGAACGAGGTCTACTCGTTCCTGATCACGTCCGGCACGCCGACCCGCACCGGGCCGGCGTCGCGCGACTGCGTCAACGGGTGCCGACCCACCTGCTCGCCGGGGTGGACGTGTGGATCGCGGTGCTGCGCGGGGAAGGACGGCGCGCGTCACGCACGGTGCCCTGGAAGACGGTATCCGGGTATCTCGGCTACGCGGTCCCCGTCCTTGAGAAGTGGGGATCATCGATCGCCTCGCTGCGCGAGGTCGACGCCGACCGGGTCAAGGAGGCGTCTGACGACGCCGACGGGGCCACCGTTCTCTGCGCCTTGCGATCTCTGTTCAAGGCACTCAAGCGTGAGCGGGTCATCTTTCACGATCCGGCTCGTACAGTGAGCGCCAGTCAACGCGTCGTTGTACCCCGTCCGGTCCCCTCGGACAGGCTCGCCGGGCTCATCGACCGCAGTCCCACCCCCGTCGGCAGGGTCGCGGTCGCGCTTGCGGCCATCCACGCCCTGGGCGCGCACGCCATCCGCGGGGCACTGCTGACGGACCTGAACCGGTCAAAGGGAACCCTCGGTCTGCGGGATGCCTCCGGAAAGCTGGTGCGGCTCGTCTACCTGGACGAGCTCACCCTGTCGCTGATCGCCTCCATGCTCAAGGACCGCGCCACGCGCTGGCCGTACTCCGCCAACCCGCACCTGCTGATCACGCGGGTATCGGCGCACGACCCTGCTGATCCGCCGATGAGCCCGTACGCCTTCCAGCGGACCTTCAGACAGCTCGGATTCAACGCCCGTCAGTTGCGCATCGACCGGATCCTCGACGAGGCCCGCGAGGCCGCAGATCCTGTGCATCTGATGAAGGTCTTCGATATCTCGGACCAGACCGCAATGAACTACGTCGCCGCGGCCCACCCCGAGAGGTTCACCACCGAGCCCATCATCCCGTAGGCCGCGTGTCGTCCGACATGAGGACGTCCTGACCGCGATCGCGGTCAACCTCGAACGCATCGACGTCCATCTCCCGCCGACGCCGGCTCGCCAGCCCAGGACTCCGACGGCCCTTCAGGACTTCCTCGACTGGCAGCGCATTCCCCGGCCCCGGGCCTGGCGCGTCGCTAGCCATCCCGCAGGATGAGCTGATCGTTCTGACGGTGGCGGTCACCACCTTCACCCGGGCCCCTACGCGGCTGACCGCACCAACAACTCAACTCTCCCATGGCAGCCTCGGAAGAATCGCGGTTGACCTCAACGATTCCTCGTCAGACCAGGGCCCTTCCGAGATCCCCGACTGCGTCAGGCACTAAGTGGGCATTTAGGGATGGTCTGTGTCGGTAGGCAACCTTCACGGCCGCCAGACTTGCGGCGTTTGCCCCATGCGCACGCTCTCGCGTCCATCGAGCCGCGAACTTGGCCGTCTGTTTGCTCCGGTTCTCGTGCACGAAGTCCGTCTGGTTTGAAGATCTGGCAGAAACGCCCAGCAGTAGCGGAGCAGCACCATCCGCCGCATCCATGATCACGCTACGGCGTGATCGAGCGGAAGCCGTACCCCAGTGACCTGTCCGACGCCCGATGGGCCTTAATCGAGCCGACGTTGACGGCCCGGAGAAAGGCTCGGCTCGACCGCAGGCCCACCGGGCAGCCGGCCAAGGTCGACCTGCGTGACGTATTCAACGCACTCCTCTACATCAACCGCACCGGAATCCCCTGGAAATACCTCCCGCACGACTTCCCCAACCACGGCACTGTCTACGCCTACTACGCCGCCTGGCGCGACGAGGGAATCCTCACCCAGCTCAACTACGACCTGACCGGCCTGGCCCGCGTGAAGGAAGGACGCAAGCCCGAACCGACCGATTCCGTGATCGACACCCAGAGCGTTAAGACCTCCACCAACGTGCCCCTGACCAGCCAGGGAACCGATGCCGCCAAGAAGATCGTCGGCAGGAAACGGGGCATCATCACCGACACGCTCGGCCTCCTCCTCGCCGTGACTGTCACCGCCGCGAGCCTCTCCGAAAACGCCGTCGGAATCCAGCTCCTCGACCAGGCCAAGAAGACCTACCCGACCATCTCCAAGAGCTGGGTCGACACCGGCTTCAAGAACGCCGTCATCGAGCACGGCGCCAGCCTCGGAATCGACGTCGAAGTCGTTTACAGAAAACCGGGAGTTCGCGGCTTTCACGTTGCCAAAAGGCGCTGGGTTGTCGAACGAAGTATTGGTTGGATCATGCTGCACAGGCGCCTCGCCCGCGACTACGAGACCCTCCCCGCCAGCTCCGAGGCCATGATCCACGTCGCTTCGATCGACAACCTCACCAAGCGCATAACGGACGAGACGACACCCACCTGGCGAGGAACTTACTAGGAGATAAAGAGCAATCCACCTAGATCAAACGCCCTCTAAGACCGTGTCCTACGTGGTGAGGCGGACGAGTCGTTTGTAGCAGCAGAGGGCGGCGGCGAGGCCGAGAAATGCAAGGTAGTTGCGGGGATCGCGCTCGTAGCGAGGGCTCAGACGTCGGTAGCCGGACAGCCAGGACATCGTCCGCTCGATGACCCAGCGGCGGCGGCCCAATCGTTCGCTGGACTCGATGCCTTTGCGCGCGATCCGCACTCCGATGCGTTTGCTGTGTAACCATTTCCGCAGGTCGGCGCGGTCGTAGGCTTTGTCCGCGTGGAGGCGCTGGGGCTTGAAGTGGCGGCCGCGATCGGGGTCGTGTCTCGTTTGGTGACCCTCGATCATGGGCTTCAGCCCTTCGCTGTCGTGGGTGTTGCCGGCCGAGACGCCGACGAGGAGGGGCAGTCCGTTCGCGTCCGACAGGACGTGCATCTTGGAACCCGGCTTGCCGCGGTCCACGGGGCTCGGACCTGTGTGTTCGCCCCTTTTTTAGCGCGGACGTGGGCGGTGTCGAGGACGACGCGGGTGACATCGATGAGGCCGGCGTCGTCGAGCAGGTGCAGCACGGCCTCGTGCAGCCGCCCCCAGACACCGGCTCTCGACCAGATCAAGAAGCGGCGGTGAGCCGTCGACTTCGATATGCCGAAGCACGGCGGCAGTTGACGCCAGGCGCAGCCGCTGACCAAGACGTAGACGATGGCCGCGAACAGCGTCTCATCAGGCGTGTCCTGCGTTCCGCCGCCCTGCGGCCGCACTCGAGACGGCGGGATCAGCGGCCTCGCGATCTCCCACAGCCCGTCCGGAACAATCCAACTCCACGTACCCCGCCCCATACATGGCTCAACGAGCCCTCACCACGTAGGACACGGTCTAAGTCACCGGTATTGAGGTTGGACCTATCCGATGATCACACGCCCTCTTGTGCGGACACCTGTGCAGCGTGGACCATGCAGTTCAACGCTTGCGCGCAGTTAGACACATCACTGTCTACCGCTTCCACGCAGTTGCACACAGCGGCTCGAGAAGGTCTCTGGCACTGGAAGAAAGGGCAAGACATGGACAACCCCTTCGACGATTCAGAGGGAACCTTCTCTGTACTACGCAACGGAGAGCGGCAGTACTCCCTCTGGCCGGAGTTTGCTCCCGTGCCCGCAGGGTGGGAGGTTGTGCACGGGCCGGGTCTGCGACCGGACATGATCGCTTTCATCGAACAGAACTGGGACGACATGCGGCCAGCAAGCCTGCTGAGTGATCAACGGCAGCCCGAGTAACACCAGAACCGCTCCGTCGCGCCCAAAGTCCAACGATAAGGTATGGGGGTTCACTTGTTGCTGGTGCACGAGCTGTTCGAGAAGCAGGCGGCCCGTACGCCGCGGTCGATAGCGGCGATCAGCCTCAACGAGTCTGTCACCTACGCCGAGTTGAACGAGCGCGCGAACCGTCTCGCCTGGCATTTACGGACCTGCGGGATCGCACCGGAGGATCGAGTGGTCGTGCTGCTGCCCAGGTCGGTCGACCTGCTGGTGGCGCTACTCGCAGTACTCAAGACTGGCGCATCATATGTCCCAATAGATCCTAATTATCCGACCGAACGCATCGCCTTCATGACGCAGAATGCCGCCCCCGCGATGATCCTCGACAGGGTGCCAGAAACCGATGGCTACTCCGCGGCAAACCTTACCGATGCCGATCGGGCCGCCCCGTTGAGCCCGAGACACGCCTGTTATGTAGTTTACACCTCTGGTTCCACGGGGCGACCGAAGGGGGTCGTGGTCGAGCATCGGTCGTTCACGGCGCATGTACTCCGTTCCACCACTCACTACCCGGGTATCCCGGGGACTAGCTTGGTCCACACCTCAGTAGCCTTCGACCTGACGGTCACCGCGCTCTACCCACAACTGATTACTGGCGGGCGCGTCTGGCTAGGCGAGCTGACCGCCGAAGGAGTTCGGGATGCGCCACGCCCGACATTCCTCAAGGCCACTCCCAGTCATCTCGGCCTATTGCTTGACACCCTGCCCGCGAGCGTCTCGCCCAGTATGTGTCTGATGCTTGGCGGTGAGGCGCTTGATGGTGCATCCGTTGCGGCGTGGCGAGAGCAGCACCCCAATGTCGCCGTTTACAACTCGTATGGTCCGGCGGAAGTGACCGTCAACTGCTGTGACTACGCGCTCTTCCCAGAAGACCCGACACCACTCGGCAGTGTGCCCATTGGGCCACCGTTCCCGGGAGTGACAGCATATCTACTCGACGAGCGGCTGCAGCCGGTGGCGCCGGACGCGACGGGTGAACTCTACGTTTCGGGATGGGGACTCGCGCGCGGGTATCTCGACCAACCAGGACTGACAGCGACCCGTTTCGTCGCCGATCCGTTCGGCGAGCCCGGCACCCGGATGTATCGGACCGGTGACCTCGCCTGCCGCACTGATCAAGACGTGCTAAAGTTCATCGGCCGGGCGGACGAACAGCTCAACGTTCGAGGCTTTCGAATCGAGCCCGGCGAGATTGAGGGAGTAATTAAAGAACGGCCAGACATACGGCACGTCGCCGTCAGGCTGCACCAAACTGGACCGGACGACAAGCGGATCGTCTGCTATATCGTGCCAGAGTTTGGGGCCTACCTCGAACCGCTGAAATTGCGTCGTGAAATCGGGCGGATCCTGCCGGAGTACATGGTTCCCTCCGCATTTGTCATACTCGACCGAATGCCCTTGAGTGCCAATGGAAAACTTGACCGCACGGCGCTTCCACCACTTGAGCTCACCGGGACCGGTCAGGGCCGCACCTCGCAGAGCTCGACCGAACGGGTGCTGTGTGACGCGTTTGCCGAAGTTCTTGGTGTGTCACACGTCGGCCCTGACGACTCGTTCGTCGAACTCGGCGGCCACTCCCTATTGGCGATCGGGATCATTAATCGGGTGAGTTCGGTGCTGGGTGTCCGGCTCGACATTCGCGACCTGTTCGACCACCAAACCCCTGCAGTACTGGCCTGCAGATTGCTGCAGGGTGAGGCGGTGCGGATGCCGTTGCGTCCGATGCCGCGTCCCGAACTGATTCCGCTGTCGTTCGCACAGGAGAGGCTGTGGTTCCTTCACCGTTTAGAAGGACCGAGCCCCACCTACAACATTCCTTACGTTCAGCGAATGAGCGGCCCCCTCGATACTCAAGCGCTTGACGCCGCGCTGACCGATGTGATCGCCCGTCACGAGATCCTGCGCACCAGCTATCCCGAGGTCGACGGTCAGGCGACGCAGTTCGTCCATCCACCGGACACGGCTATATCAGTCCTGGCAATCGAGGACGTCAACGAAGCCGAACTGCCCGATCGGATCCGCCAGCTGTCACTCCATTCGTTCGACCTACGCGGCGAAATTCCGCTCCGGACAATACTTTTCCGAATAACCCCCGTTGAAAACGTACTAGCCCTGGTGATCCACCACATCTCCTGCGATGGCTGGCCATTGGGGCCGATCGCCCGCGACCTCTCCCAGGCCTACCACGCACATACCCATGGCACCTCACCTGACTGGGACCCACTGCCCGTACAGTACGCCGACTACGCCCTCTGGCAGCGCCATCACGAAGCCCGCGATCACCGCTTAGACCACTGGACCACCACCCTCACCGGGCTCCCTGACGAACTCCCTCTGCCGTATGACCACCCCCGCCCTACCACGCCCACCAACCGAGCCCAGCAGATCCCCATCCACATTCCTGCCTACACCCACAACCAACTCACTGAGCTAGCACGTACCACCAGCACTACTACCTTCATGCTCTGCCACACGGCAGCCACCGTCTTCATAAGCAAAATCACTGGCCACACTGACATCCCCATTGGCACCCCCGTCACCGGACGCACTGACCAAATCCTCGATGTCCTAGTCGGTTTCTTCGTCAACACTCTTGTATTACGCACGACCATCACCGGCAACCCCACTTTCCTCCAACTACTCATTCAAACTCGCGATGCTGACCTCACCGCCTTCGCCCACCAAACCACGCCCTTCGAGCACATCGTCGAACGCCTCAACCCCCACCGCACCCCCAACCGCACCCCCCTCTTCCAGATCGTCCTGACCGCACAGCCCATGGATACGCCACTTGAGCTGCCGGGACTAACCTCGTCCAGGTATCCACATGTGCCCCGCGTCTCGAAGTTCGACCTGAACATCAACTTCGATGAGCAGTTCGCGGATGACGGTCAGCCTGCTGGGATCACGGGTTACCTTGAGTTCAATCCCGACCTGTTCGACCTGGCAACCGCGGAGAATATGAACCGCTGGCTGACGGCTGTTTTGGTCGCCGCCGCTGAGAATCCTGACCTGCGGCTCAGTGAGTTTGATGTGCTGGCCTCAGCAGAACGTGCGCAGATCCTTACTGAGTGGAACAACACTGCGTGCGATATTCCGCCGTCC
>NZ_JBHURV010000063.1:0-40361 GCF_042673865.1 Streptomyces sp. NPDC056987 | reverse complement strand
GCGTCACACAGTTCGTGTGACGCGGCCCGCGGCGTGTGCTGTTGTGCGCTTGTCGTGTGCGGCGGTTACGCGGTCAGGCGGACTTCCGGCTGTCCCGCGGGTGCACGGCGATGTTCATGGCGCCGGAGCGCAGGACCGCCAGCCTCTCGGCCAGCACCTCCTCCAGCTCCTCGCGGGTGCGCCGCTCCATGAGCATGTCCCAGTGCGTACGCGCAGGCTTGCCCTTCTTCTCTTCGGGGCCATCCCCGTCCACCAGGAGTGCCTGGGCGCCACACGCCTTGCACTCCCACTCCGGCGGAATTTCCGCCTCCACCGAGAACGGCATCTCAAATCGATGGCCGTTCTGGCATGCGTACTCCACCGCCTGGCGCGGGGCCAGATCGATGCCGCGGTCCGTCTCGTAGCTGGTCACCACGAGTCGCGTGCCGCGGAGAGCTCGCTCACTCATGAATCGTGCCTCCCGGGCTTGTCGCCCACAGGACAGGTGTCGCTGTCGTCGTCATCCGGTCAACGTTCGGTCGGCGGTAAAGATTCCCGTTGCGGGTCATGCCTCGTCCGTCGTGCCGCTGCATTATCAAGGGTTGCGTACCCACCGGCGCCCGGTTTGTCACATCTAACAGGAGATGTCACCCAGCGATTTCATTGGTCGAGTACGCAGTAACGGTCCGCCTGGCAGGCCAAACGCGTACACTACCGCCCTTTCACTTCAACGTCTAAATCCGGTCCGGTACGGGATTCCCCGCGGCGGCGATCGCCGCCTTGACCGGCACCCGCGCCAGCAGCACGGAACCGATCGCGAAGAAGACCACCAGCGAGATGATCGCATCCCGGTAGCTCCCGGTGAGCTGGAACGCGAGACCGAACACGAGCGGCCCCAGCCAGCTCAGCCCCCGGTCGCTCATCTCGTACGCGGAGAAGTACTCGGCCTCCTTGCCGCTCGGTACGAGATGCGAGAAGAGCGAACGCGAGAGTGCCTGGCTGCCGCCCAGGACCAGCCCGATCGCCGCGGCCATCAGATAGAACGCGACCGGCGCCCCGGCGGGCAGGAAGTAGCCCGCCGCGAGGATCAGCGTCCAGACGGCCAGCGAACCCAGGATGACGCGTTTGGCCCCGTACAGCCTGGCCATCCGGCCCATCCCCAGCGCGCCCGCCACCGCCAGGACCTGCACCAGCAGCACGGCGGTGATCAGGGTCGTCTGGTCCAGGCCCAGCTCCTCCGAGCCGTAGACCGACGCCTGGGAGATCACCGTCTGGATGCCGTCGTTGTAGATCAGATAGGCGAGCAGGAAGCCCAGCGTCAGCGGATGGCGGCGCATGTCCCGCAGCGTGGCCATGAGCTGCCGCCAGCCGGTGCCCACCGTCCCCTCGCCGTGCGGCGCCACCTGGCGGTCGCGCAGCCGGCGCAGCGGTACGAGGGTGAAGGCACCCCACCAGAGCCCCGCCGAGGCCAGACAGATCCGTACCGCCGTCGACTCCGAGACACCGAAGGTGTCGTGCCCGGTGTACAGGACCAGATTGAGGACGAGGACCAGCGCCCCCGAGGTGTAGCCGAACGCCCAGCCCCGCGAGGAGACCGCGTCGCGCTCGTCGGGTTCCGAGATCTGCGGCAGGTACGCGTTGTAGAGCACCATCGAGACCGCCAGCGCGGCGTTCGCCACGACCAGCAGCAGCGCGCCCAGCAGATAGCGGTCCCCGTCGAGGAAGAACATGCAGGTCGTGGCCGTCGCCCCGACGTACGCGGCCGCCGCGAGCAGCGGCTTCTTGCGCCCCGTACGGTCCGCCGCCGCGCCCACCAGCGGCATCACCAGCACCGCCACCACGATCGAGACGGAGACCGCGTACGCGAAGACCGAGCCCGCCCGCACCGGGACACCCAGGGGATGGACGAAGCCCTCGGCGTCCGCGGCGTTCTTCGCCACCGAGGTCAGATAGGGGCCGAGGAAGACGGTGAGCACGCTCGTCGAATAGACCGAGCACGCGAAGTCGTAGAAGTACCAGCCGTGTTGCTCACGCCTGAGGGCCTTGGCCCCGTCGGCCCGTTCCACCGTGTCAGCGGTCACCCGCGCTGCCTCGCTCTCCCCGTACGGACGCCGCGCCCGCCGGCCGTGCCTGCCACGGGCACTACCCCCAGGCTCCCCGCGCGGCCAACACCGTGCGCAGCGTTTCCAGTTGATCAGTCATGATGCCATCCACGCCGAGGTCGACCAGCGCCTCCATCCGCGCGGGATCGTTGACCGTCCAGACATGGACCTGGAGGCCGAGAGCGTGCGCCGTCCGGACGAAGCGCTCGTCCACCACCCGGATGCCGTACTGCGACTCGGGCACCTGCGCGCACACGGCGCCGCGGCGGACCGGGGCGGGGATCCCGTACGACCGCAGCCGCAGGCCCGCCACGCCCCGTACCCCGTACGAGGTGGCGAGCCGGGGGCCCGCGAGCCGGGCCGCGGCGGCCACCCTGGCCTCGGAGAACGAGCCGACGCACACCCGGTCCCAGCTCCCCGTCGCGCGGATCAGCTCGACCAGCGGGGCCAGCGCGGGCGCCGCCTTGATGTCCACGTTCCAGCGGGCCTCGGGGAACTCCTCCAGCAGTTCGGCGAAGAGCGGCAGCGGCTCGCGGCCCGCCACCCTGGCCCGGCGCACCTCGTGCCAGGGCAGCTCCGCGATACGGCCCCGCGCGTCCGTCACCCGGTCCAGTGTCGCGTCGTGGAAGGCGACGAGCCGGCCGTCCGAGGTGGCGTGCACATCGGTCTCGAAGTAGCGGTAGCCGAGACCGGCCGCCCGGCGGAACGCGGCGGCCGTGTTCTCCAGGCCGTCGGCGGCGCCGCCGCGGTGGGCGAAGGGGATCGGGCCGGGGCGTACCGCGCCGGGCCGGTCCAGATAAGGGTGGAGTTCGCGCGTCACCGCCGCAGTATGGCGCCTTCCGGTGACCCGGCGGCGACCACCGTACGACCGTCGCCCGCCGCGGGGATGGCGAAGACCCGCAGGAAGAACTGGGCCAGGGGGCCGATGGCCAGCGCGTACGCCACCGTACCCACGCCCACCGAGCCGCCCAGCGCGAAGCCGGTGGCGACGACGGCCACCTCGATCGCGGTACGGACCAGCCGCACCGAACGGCCGGTCAGCCGGTGCAGCCCGGTCATCAGCCCGTCCCGCGGCCCCGGGCCGAACCGGGCGGCGATGTACAGCCCGGTGGCCACCCCGTTGAGCACGATCCCGGCGACCAGCAGCGCGATCCGGGCCGGCAGCCCGTGCGCCGCGGGGACCAGGGCCAGCGTCGCGTCGATGGCCAGCCCGACGGCGAAGACGTTGGAGACCGTGCCCAGCCCCGGTCGCTGCCTGATCGGTATCCAGAGCAGCAGCACCGCCGCCCCCACGGCGATCGCGACCACCCCCATGGAGAGCCCGGTCAGCTCGGCGAGCCCCTGGTGCAGCACGCCCCACGGCTCCAGCCCCAGGCCCCCGCGCACCAGCAGCGCCGAGCTCGCCCCGTACAGCGCGAGCCCGGCGTAGAGCTGGCAGAGACGGCGGGTGAGGCGTCGGGGCCCCGGGCCGGAGGCGCCGAGCGTGTCTGTGGCGCCGGACGAACTGGAGGATCCGGATGAAATGGAGGGTCCGGGCGAACTGGAGGGGCCGGATGAACCGGGGAAAGTCGACACTGTGCCGTTCCTTGGTGCCATGGTGGACTGATGCGTGTCACTCTGTGGCGGGTGGACAACGGACAACCAGGTCCAATTCCGGGAAGGTGGACTGATTTCCATGGCGCAGTGGACCTCGGCGGTCGGAGCGTCGCAACTCGCCCGGCAGCTCCAAGCCCAGCAGCCCCGGCCGGCCGGCCCCGGCAGCCGCCGCCTGCCCGCCTACCGGGCGCTCGCCGACGGTATCCGGCTCCTCGTGCTGGAGGGCCGTGTCCCCGTCGCCGCCCGCCTCCCCGCCGAGCGGGAACTGGCGCTCGCCGTGTCCGTGAGCCGTACGACGGTGGCCGCCGCGTACGAGGCGCTGCGCGCCGAGGGTTTCCTGGAGTCCCGCAGGGGCGCGGGCAGTTGGACGGCCGTCCCGGCGGGGCACCCGCTGCCCGCGCGGGGCCTCGAACCCCTGCCGCCCGAATCGCTCGGCTCCGTCATCGACCTCGGCACGGCCGCGCTGCCCGCCCCCGAGCCCTGGCTCACCCGGGGCGTCCAGGGCGCGCTGGGCGAGCTGGCGCCGTACGCCCACACCCACGGTGACTATCCGGCCGGGCTCCCGGCGCTGCGGCAGATGCTCGCCGACCGCTACACCGCGCTGGGCGTCCCGACGATGCCCGAGCAGATCATGGTCACCACCGGCGCCATGGGCGCGATCGACGCGATCTGCCATCTCTTCGCGGGGCGCGGCGAACGGATCGCGGTGGAGTCGCCCAGCTACGCCAACATCCTCCAGCTCATGCGCGAGGCGGGCGCCCGGCTGGTGCCCGTCGCCATGGCCGAGGGGCTGGCCGGCTGGGACCTCGGCCGCTGGCGCCAGGTGCTGCGGGACGCGGCGCCCCGGCTCGCGTATGTCGTCGCCGACTTCCACAACCCCACGGGCGCGCTGGCCGACGAGGACCAGCGGCGCGCGCTCGTCGACGCGGCGCGCTCGGCGGGCACCGTCCTCGTCGTCGACGAGACCATGTCCGAACTGCGCCTCGACCCGGAGGTGGAGATGCCGCGCCGGGTCTGTGCCTTCGATCCGGCGGGCAGTACGGTCCTCACGGTCGGCTCGGCCAGCAAGGCGTTCTGGGCGGGGATGCGGATCGGCTGGGTCCGCGCCGCCCCCGACGTGATCCGCTCCCTCGTCGCGGCGCGCGCCTACGCCGATCTGGGCACCCCGGTGCTGGAACAGCTCGCCGTCAACTGGCTGATGCGGACCGGCGGCTGGGAGGAGGCCGTCGCGCTGCGCCGCACCCAGGCGCGCGAGAACCGGGACGCGCTGGTGGCGGCGGTGCGTGAGCAGCTCCCCGGCTGGGGCTTCGACGTGCCGCACGGCGGGCTGACCCTGTGGGTGCGGACCGGCGGGCTCTCCGGGTCCCGGCTGGCGGAGGTCGGCGAGCGGGTCGGGGTCCGGGTGCCCTCGGGGCCCCGCTTCGGGGTCGACGGGGCGTTCGAGGGGTATGTACGGCTGCCGTTCACCGTCGGCGGCCCGGTCGCCGTGGAGGCGGCGGCCCGGCTCGCGGCGGCGGCGCGCCTGGTCGCGACGGGCGCGACCACGGGCACGGACGCGCCGCGCACCTTCGTGGCCTGACCGCCCGGCAGGCCCCGGGGACAGTGGGGGCGGCCGGGCGCGCTTTCCGTCCGGTCAGCCCTCGGCGGTCAGCGGCGCGGGGACCTGCCCGAGGGCCGGCTCCGGCTCCTGCCCGGGCACCCGCTCGTACGCCCGGTCCTGCCCGTACGCCCGTCGCGGGAACTGCTGCCGGGGCGGCAGGAGATCCAGCACGGCGCGGCGGTGCGGCTCGCTCGTCGCGTCGTCGTACGGGTCGGGCGTGGCCGGGACCTGGAGCCGGAGCACCTGCGCCGCGCCGAGCCGTACGTACCCCCGGCCGGGCGGCACGTCCGGCGTGGGCGTGGTGTGCGGGGGGACCCCGAGCACCGCCTCCACCAGCGCGGGCGCGGCGGGCCCGAGGACGACCCGGGCGCGGGTTTGCGCCCTCACGTCCTCGCTCAGCTCGCCCAGGGCGTCGAGGTGTTCGGCGACCACGACCGTCACCCGGGCGGCCCTGCCGTGGCGCAGCGGCACCTGGAGCAGGCCCTGCGGGTCGGGCCGCCCGTCGGCCGCCGCGAGATGGCCGAGGGCGCCGGGCCGGTCGCACAGGATCCACAACGGGCGCCGGGTGTCCTCGGGGGCGGGATGGCCGGACTGGAGGGCGCGGTCGGCCTCGATCAGCCGCCGTTCGGTCTCGCGCGCGGCCCATTCGAGGCCGGTAAGCGCCCCGGTGAGCCCGCACTCCACGGCCAGCACGCCCGTACGCCCGGCCAGGCAGGCGAACTCGCCGGTCCCGCCGCCGTCCACGACCAGGATGTCGGCGTCCGGGAGGGCCTGGAGCGCGAGCGAGCGCAGCAGGCTCGTGGCGCCGCCGCCGGGATGGCCCGCGACCAGCAGATGCGGTGCGGCGGAGCGCGGCCCGGTCCGCCAGAGGACCGGGGGCGCGTCCCGGTGCCCGGCGGCGGCCGCCACGGGAATCGTGCGCGGCACCGCGCCCTCGTCGGTGAAGCCGAGGAGGCTCTCGCCCGGCGCCGTGACGAAGCACTGCGCGGCGATGTCGGTGGGGAGCGGGGGCAGGACGGTCATCAGCAGGAGGTTGTCCTCCTCGTCCCAGTCGAAGAGATATTCGCGCCCGCGTCCGGACTTGGCCTGGAGCAGCTGCTCGATCCGGGCGCGGGCGGCGGGCTCCCCGTCGGGGAAGTACGGCGGGTAGGCGACCCGCAGCCGGGTGAGCCGTCCGTCGCCGTCGAAGGCGTGGTCGGCGAAGGCGGTGCTCCACTCGCCGCCGTGTCGGAAGAGCGGACTCGGGTCCTCGGGGACGGCGAAGTGCGGTACGAGCGCCTCGTAGAGGGAAACGAGCCGCCGTACCTCCGCCTCGTCGGGCCCGGTCGGTACGGGCGGACGGTCCCGTCCCTTCCAGCCGGCCACGCCCAGCACCGAGACCAGCAGGAGCGGCGGCCCGTACGGGAGGAGCGCGACCAGCAGGAGGCAGGCGGCGGCCAGGAAGAGCGCGGGCCCGCGCCGGTCCTTGGGCGTGTCCGTCCAGCTCCGGCGCGCCGCCGCGGCCATCATCCGCAGACCGCGGCCGATCGTGATCAGCGGGTGCAGGGCGTCCCGGGCGCCGTCCGCTGCCGTATGGGCCAACTCGCGCCCGCGCGCGACGCGTTCGCCGCTGCCGGCCGGAAGGTGGGGGAGTGGTCGCCGGGCCACGTCTGTCTCCTGGGGGTGCGGAGGGGAGGGGCGGGCGTCAGAACTTGATCCCGCCCAGGAGGCCGGCGAGGCTCGCCCCGCCGGCCGTGATGCTCGGGGCGATGGCGGTGCCCGCCAGGTAGAAGCCGAAGAGGGCGCAGACGATCGCGTGCGACACCTTGAGTCCGTCCTTCCGGAAGAAGAGGAAGACGATGATTCCGAGCAGTACGACGCCGGACATGGACAGAATCATGAGCATTCTCCTGGTTCGTGCGGACAGTCACCATGAGTCCTTCCAGGATCACGAAAAGTATCTATGCGACAAAAGGTGCAAATGAGTGAAGATTTAAGCATTTCACTGCACTGGCGCAGATGGGCCTCCACTCCGTCGGCGGACGTCCGGACTCTTCGCTTCCTCTTAGCGCTCCGGGCAGTAATCTGTCGGTTCATTCCGCACAGACTCTTCATTCCGCACAGACTCCGGAAGGCGGTCCCACCGATGAGCGAAGCCCCCGACCCCCAGGTCATCGAACTGGCCACCAAGGTCTTCGACCTGGCCAGGACGGGCGAGGCCGAGACGCTCGCCGCGTACGTCGACGCGGGTGTGCCCGCCAACCTCACCAACGACCGGGGCGACTCGCTCCTCATGCTCGCCGCCTACCACGGCCACCTGCCGGCCGTCGAGGCGCTCCTCGCCCGTGGCGCCGACGCCGCCCGGGTGAACGACCACGGCCAGACACCGCTCGCCGGCGCGGTCTTCAAGGGCGAGGACGAGATCATCCGCGCCCTGCTGGCCGGCGGCGCGGATCCGGCCGCGGGCAGCCCCTCGGCGGTGGATACCGCGCGGATGTTTGGGAAGACGCACCTCCTGGAGCTGTTCGGGGCCCGGTGACCGTCGTGACGGACAGCGTCGTAAATGTGGTCGCGGTGGCGAAATGGCTGGGTCATCATGACGACGGGCCCACGGAGGGCCACCGACGAGAGGCAGGGAAGATGGTCTGCGTTAGGCAGAAGACGACAACGGACGGCCGATCATGTTGCCGCGCGGTCTAGGACGTGCGTCAGGCCCGAGAGGGCTTCGGCACCACACTCCCCGGTTGCGTCGACAGCTTGATGTGAGGCTTTCTCCATGTTCGATCCAGTCATAGCGCCGAGCGGCACGCTCCTCGGCCTGCTGCAGAGGGGCCGCGGCGACGGCACACTGCACGCGCTCGCCGCACCCCGCGCGGAGGCGCTCGCCGCCCTCGACCACTGCGTGCTGAACGACCCCCGCCACGACTGGCAGGTCGAGAACCGCTCGCTGTACTACGCCCGTCTCTATCTGGACATCCACGGCGGTCTCGACGCCATCGGCGACCACCTCTTCCGCGCCGAGGACCACCTCGACACCGACGAGTCACGGACCGGGCTCGCCCTCGCCGTCCTCGGCCACCTCGCCTCGTACGGCAGGCACGACGCGCTCGACCTGCTCCGGCGCTACACCGCGACCGGCACCAACTGGGCGTGGGCGCTGGACGAGCTGGCGCTGCGCGACGACGACACGGGCCTGCGCGCCCTCGCCACCCCCGTCCTCGCCCGGTTCCCCGCCACCCCCGACGGCGACGCCGAACTGGCGTCCACCGTGCGCGACGCCTTCGAACCCCGGCCCTGGCGGCTCTGGGCCGACGACCCGCGCCCGGCGGTCGGCGCCCGCATCAGAGCCGCCGGCGAACAGGGCTCCTTCGACCGCTGGCAGCGCCAGATGCGGCCGAGCGGACCCCGCCCCGGCTGGAGCGTCCAGGCCGTCTTCGACTGGGCCCAGCAGGGCCTGGAACGCGGCACCGAACTCCACCTGCCCGCGGCCCGCTGCCTCACCGCCGTCGCCGGCCCCGGCGACCGCCCGCTCATCGTCGAGGCCGCCCGCGGCGGACCCGGCGGGGCCCGCTGCGCCGCGCTCCACTACCTGGCCGAGGCCCGCGACCCGGTCGTGCTCGACCTGATCGAGACGGCGGCCGGCGACCCGCACCGCGCCGTCGCCGACGCCGCGGTCTCCGCCTTCGAGCGGATGTGCGGCGACGAGGCCGTCGACCGCGCCCGGGGCTGGATCCACCGCCCCGACGCGCTCGGCGCCTCCGCCGCCGGGGTCCTCGCCTGCCGCGGCGGCACGAAGGACACCCCCCTGGTCCTCGGCGCCCTGCGGGAGACCGTACGCGCCGAAGGCCCCGACTCCCCGCGGCTGTGGAGTCTCGTCGACGGCGCGGGCCGCCTCGGCATCGTCTGCGCGGCGCCCGTGCTGCGCCATGTCTACCGGGAGACGGCGTCCTCCCAGCTCCGGGGCCGCGCGGCACGGGCACTCGCCGCCACCGACCCCTCGTACGCCACCGGATTCGCCGTCGAATGCCTGTGGGACTGCGAGGAGACCACCCGGGAGATCGGCGCGCTGCACGCCGAGACCGGCGACGTACGGGTGGCCGACCGGCTCCGGCGGCTCGCCGCCGACCCGGCCGAGGAGGCCGAGGTGCAGACGGCCGTACGCAGCCGCATGGGCCCGGACACGGCGGCCAGGTGACGCCCCGGCCCGGCCCCCACGGCCCGGACGCGACGCCCTGACCCTGTGCCGTCACCCCGTCGCCGCCACGGCGTCGCCCTGACGTAAGGGCGCCGAGGGCCCCACGCCCTCGGCGCCCTCGTACGCCGGCGCGCGCTCCTTACCCGCTGTCCCGGTGACTTCCGCGCACGGTCCCGGTGACTACGCCGGGTGCGGGGACGTCACCCGCTTCCAATGCTCACGGGACGTTCCCCACGCGGAAAGATCCACGTTGGCAGGGACACGTTCGGTACGACGACAACACGGATATGCGTGTCGTCATCGTCACCGAGTCCTTCCCGCCCGATGTCAACGGCGTGGCCCACTGCGCCCTCCAGACCGCCCGGCACCTCGCCGCGCGCGGTCACGACCCCCTCGTCATCGCCCCGTCCGTCGCCGGCGACGACGAGACCGACACACCGTGCCCCGTGGTACGCGTGCCCTCCCTCCCGCTGCCCGGCTATCCCCAGGTACGCGTCGCCCTGCCCAGCCGCCGGATCGCCGCGGCCATCACCGCGCACCGCGCCGACCTCGTCCACCTCGCCAGCCCCTTCGTACTCGGCGTGCGCGGCATGACGGCCGCCGCCCGCCTCGGCGTCCCCGCCGTCGCCGTCTACCAGACCGACCTCGCCGGCTACGCCCGTACGTACGTGGGCGCGGGCGAGGCCGCCGCCTGGCGCCGGCTCAAGGCCGTGCACACCGCGGCCGACCGCACCCTCGCCCCGTCCAGCGCCGCCGTCGCCGACCTCGCCGAGCACGGCATACCCCGGGTCAGCCTCTGGCCCCGGGGCGTCGACACCGTACGGTTCCGGCCCGAACTGCGGGACGAGGCGCTGCGGCGCCGGCTCGCCCCGCACGGCGAACTGATCGTCGGCTACGTCGGCCGGCTCGCCGCCGAGAAGCACGTCGAACTCCTCGCGGGCGTCTGCGGCCTGCCCGGCGTCCGCGTCGTGATCGTCGGCGACGGCCCCAGCGAGACCTCGCTGCGCACCGCGCTGCCCGGCGCGGTCTTCCTCGGCCGCACCACCGGCGAGGACCTGGCCAGGACCTTCGCCTCCTTCGACGTCTTCGCGCACACCGGCCCCTACGAGACCTTCTGCCAGACCGTGCAGGAGGCCATGGCCAGCGGCGTGCCGGTGATCGCCCCCGCCGCGGGCGGACCGCTCGACCTCGTGGACCACGGCCGTACGGGACTCCTCGTCACCCCGCACGACACCGACGCCGTCACGGAGGCCGTGCGCGAACTCGCCCACGCGCCCGCGCGCCGCGCCGCCTACGGGCGGGCCGGCCGCGCCGCGGTCGAGGACCGGACCTGGGCCGCCGTCGGGGACCAGCTCCTCGGCCACTACGCCGAGGTGCTCGGCGCGCGTACGGCGGTGGTCGCGTGAGCGCCCTGCGGATCGTACGGCTCGCCAACTTCGTCACGCCGTCCTCCGGCGGACTGCGCACCGCCCTGCACGCGCTGGGCGCCGGCTACCGCGCGGCCGGACACGAACCGGTGCTGATCGTGCCGGGGGAACGCGCCTCCGACGAGGAGACCGGGCAGGGCCGGGTGATCACCCTGCCGGGCCCCGAACTGCCCGGCACCGGCGGCTACCGCGTCCTCGCCGCGCGCCGCCCGCTGCGCGACGTCCTCGAAGGGCTCGCGCCCGACCGGCTCGAAGTCTCCGACCGGACCACCCTGCGCTGGACCGGCGAATGGGCCAGGCGCCACCGGATCCCGTCCGTCATGGTCTCCCACGAGACGGCCGACGGGGTGCTGCGCACCTGGGGCGTCCCCGGGGCGGCGGCCGGGCGGGCGGCCGACCGGCTCAACGCGCGCAGCGCCTGGGCGTACTCCCGGATCGTCTGCACCACCGAGTGGGCGGAGCGCGAGTTCCTGCGGATCGGCGCCCGCAACGTGGTGCGCGCCCCGCTCGGGGTCGACCTGGACCGCTGCCGCCCGCAGCGCCGCGACCCGGACCTGCGCGCCCGGTACGCCCGGGGCGCTGATGTCCTGCTCGTCCTCGGGTCCCGGCTCTCGGTCGAGAAGCGCCCCGGCGCGGCGCTCGACGCGCTGGCGGAGCTGCGGCGGCGCGGGGTACGGGCGTCGCTGGTCGTCGCGGGCGAGGGGCCGCTGCGTGCCGGGCTGGCCCGCCGGGCCCAGGCGCAGCGGCTGCCCGCGCACTTCCTCGGCCATGTCGGCGACCGTGCCGCCATGGCGGATCTCCAGGCCTCCGCCGACATCTGTCTGGCGCCGGGCCCGGCCGAGACCTTCGGCCTCTCGGCCCTGGAGGCGCTCGCCTGCGGCACCCCGGTCGTCGCGAGCGCGTCGTCCGCGCTGCCCGAGGTGATCGGGGACGCGGGCCGGGCGGCGGCGGACGACGCGCATTCCTTCGCGGACGCCGTCGAGGACCTGCTGGCCCGCCCGGAGGCCGTCCGCCGAGCGGCGGCCCGCGCGCGGGCCGAACTCTTCGGCTGGGACACGGCGGTGGCGGCGTTCCTCGCGGCGCACGACGCCCCGGGGAGCGGTGCTCCGGCGCTCCTCTCCTCGCCCACCCCGTCCCCGCACGCGGCGTCGCCCGTGCCGACGGCCGCGGCGCCGGCTCCGGCCGTCCGCCCCGGCGGGGCCCCGCGATGACGACCCGGCCGAGACCCGGCACGCCGGGCGGGGCGCCCGCCACGACGGCCCGTCCCCCGGCCACGACGGCCCGTCCCCCGGCCACGACGGCCCGTCCCCCGGCCACGGTGGCGCGCCCGCCGGCCACGCACGCGCGCCCGCCGGGCGCGGGGCCGCGGCCGGACCCGGTGCCGACGCCGCTGGACACGGTGCCCACACCGCGCCGTGGCGGCACCGGCCGCCCCGGCGTCCCCGGGTCGGCGGCGGCCGGGGACGCGGGCTCCGCGCAGGCCGGCCCGGCGACCGTCCCCACGGTCACGCCCCTGCGGTTCGCCGCGCTCGGGGACTCCCTCACCGCGGGGATCGGCGACCCGGTGGACGGGGACGGCTGGCGCGGGTGGGCCGCGCTGCTCGGCGGCGCCCTCGGCGCCACCGAGGGCGCGGAGGAGGAGTGGTTCCGGAACTTCGCGGTCAGCGGCGCCCTCACCCGCGACGTCGAGGAGCGGCAGACGCCCGAGGCGCTGGAGTTCGCCCCCGACATCGCCTCCGTCGTCGTCGGCGTCAACGACACGCTCCGCTGTGCCTTCGACATCCAGGACCTCGCCCCGCGCCTCGACCGCGTCTGCGCCGCCCTCGCCGCGCGGGGCACCGTCCTGCTCACCGCCTGTCTGCCCGACCCCGGCGCCATGCTCGGGCTGCCCGCGCCGCTCGCCCGGCCGCTCGCCCGGCGCCAGCGGGCCCTCAACGCCGTCGTCCACGCGCTGGCCGCGCGGTACGACACCGTCCATCTGCACATGGCCGACACAGCCTGGGTCGCCGACCGTTCGCTGTGGAGCGCCGACCGGCTGCACCCGGGGGAGCGCGGCCACCGGATGATCGCGGCGCGCTTCCACGCGTCGCTCGCCGGCCACGGGTTCGCCCTCGGGGCGCCGCCCGCGCTCGACCCCGACCGGCCGCCGCCCACCCGCGCGGAGTCACTGCGCTGGCTCGCGACCTCCGGCACCGGGTGGGTGGCCCGCCGCTGCCGTGACCTGCTGCCGGAGCTGCTGCGGCTGGCGGGCGACGAGGTCACGCACTGGGCCCGCGGCACCAGCGCCCGCCTCGACCTGCGGGCCGACCACGCGCTCTCCGGGGCGCTCGCCCAGCTCGCCGCCCCGAGGGAACAGTGACGTACAAGGAGTGACGTACGAAGAGTGAGCCGCGGCCCCGGAGTTCAGCGGCGCCCCGGCACCCGCCCTGACCCCCGGCCCGGCACCCGCCCCGGGACGAAGCGCACCGGTGTCCCCGGCGCCGCCTGCGCCGCTGCCGCGAGGTCCCGCCGGGCCACGACCGCGACCACCGGATAGCCGCCGGTCGTCGGCCGGTCCGCCAGGAACACCAGCGGACATCCGTCGGGCGGCACCTGCACCGCCCCGTCCACCAGCCCCTCGCTGGGCAGTTCGGCCGGCACGGCGCGCTCCAGCGGCGGCCCCTGCGTGCGCAGCCCGATCCGGTTGCTCGCGGACGACACCCGGTAGACCGCCGTGGTCAGCGTCCGCAGCGCGGCGGGCGTGAACCAGTCGTCGCGCGGCCCCAGCCGGATCCGCAGCACCAGTTCGTCCGGCGGCGCCGGGGCCGGCGCCACGTCGAGGCGCGCCGCCCGGCCCGCCGGACGGCCCAGCTCCACCACCGCGCCGTCCCGCAGCGGCGCGGGTCCGAGCCCCGAGAGCAGATCCGTGGCGCGGCTGCCCAGCACCGGGCGTACCGCGATCCCGCCGCCGAACGCCACATAGCTCCGTACCCCGGAGACCGCGGGACCGATGTCGAGGACCGCGCCCGCCGGGACCCGTACGGGCGCGCCCCAGGCCGCGGGACGGCCGGCGACCGTGACCGCGCACGGCGCGCCGGTGACCGCCACCGTCACCGCGCGCCGCGGCCGTACCGCGCAGCCGCCCAGCGTCGTCTCCAGGGCCGCGTCCCCCTCCGCGTTGCCCACCAGCCGGTTGGCCAGCCGCAGCGCGGGCCGGTCCAGCGCCCCGGAGCGCGCCACCCCCAGGTGGGCGTGGCCGCCGCGCCCCAGGTCCTGCACCGTGGTCAGCGGCCCCTGCCGTACGACGGCGAAGGCGCGGTCCGTCACCCGTCCACCGCCGTGAACCGCACCCGCGTCCCCGGCGCGAGCAGCGCCGGCGGGGTCCGCGCGGTGTCCCACAGGACGGCGTCCGTCGTCCCGATCAGCCGCCAGCCACCGGGGGAGGAGCGCGGATACACCCCGGTGTACGGGCCGGCGAGACCGACCGAGCCCGCCGGGACCGCCGTACGGGGCGTGGTCCTGCGCGGTACGGCGTACCGCTCGGGCAGCCCGGTGAGATAGCCGAAGCCGGGCGCGAACCCGCAGAACGCGACCCGGAACTCCGTGGCCGTGTGGATCCGTACCACCTCCTGCTCCGCCACCCCCCACAGCGCGGCCACCTCCGCCAGATCGGCGCCGTCGTACCGGACGGGCAGCTCGACCACCGCCCCCTCGGCCACGGACGGCCCGGCGCTCTCCCGGTCGCCGAGCCGCGCGGCGAGGCCGGCCGGGTCGGCCACCCCGTCGAGCAGGACCGTCCGCGCGGCGGGCACGATCTCCCCGACCGGCGGGAGGGTGCCCTCGGCGCGGCGGCGCAGCAGCTCGGCGTGGAGCGCCTCGGCGGCGGGTCCGTCGGCCACCTCGACGAGCAGCGCCCGCTCGCCGACGGGCAGCACCCTCATACGAACGCCTCCAGCCGGACGCCGGACGCCTCCAGCCGGCCGCGGACGCGCCGGGCGAGCCCGACGGCGCCCGGGGTGTCGCCGTGCAGACAGAGCGAGCGGGCGCGGACCCCGATGGACTGCCCGCCCAGCGAGGTGACGACGCCGAACCGGGCCATGGAGACGGCCCGTTCCACCACCGTCGCGGGATCCGTGATCACCGCCCCCTCCTGGCCGCGCGGCACGAGCGTGCCCTCCACGGTGTACGCGCGGTCCGCGAACGCCTCGGTGACGACCGGGAGTCCGGCCTTCTCCGCCATGCCGTGCAGCCGTGAACCCGGCAGCCCGAGCAGCGGCAGCCGCTCGCCGGTCAGTCGCACCCCCTCCACGACGGCCCCGGCCTGCTCCTCGTCGTGCACCACCCGGTTGTACAGCGCGCCGTGCGGTTTGACGTACGCGACCCGGGCGCCCGCCGCCTTCGCGAACACCTCCAGCGCGCCGATCTGGTAGGCGACCTCGGCCGCCAGCTCGTCGGCCGGCACCTCCATCGGGCGCCGTCCGAAGCCCGCCAGATCGCGGTACGAGACCTGGGCGCCGATCCGTACCCCCCGCTCGGCGGCCCACGCGCAGACCCGCCGCATCGTGGCCGCGTCCCCGGCATGGAAGCCGCAGGCCACGTTGGCGCTGGTGACGACGGAGAGGAGTTCCTCGTCCTCGGTCAGCCGCCAGCGGCCGAAGCCCTCTCCGAGGTCGGCGTTGAGGTCGATGGACGCCCAGGTCATGGAGTCACCTTCCGGTCGGCGATGTCAGAGCAGTTCACGCCCGCGGGTCTCGGGCAGGCCGAGCAGCGCGAGTACGGCGAGACCGTAGCCGACCGCGCCGAACACCAGGGCCCCGCCGACGCCCCAGCTCGTCGTCAGGAACCCGACGAGCGTCGGGAAGAGCGCGCCGACGGGATGTTGGTGTACGCGAGGATCGCCGCGGCGGACAGCACCGCGAAGAGCGCGATGTTCTTCTTCCTGCCGAGCCGGTCGGTGAGGTAGCCGCCGGTCAGATAGCCGGTGAAGGCACCGGAGATGAGGAAGGCCAGATAGCCGCCGGTGCCGACGACGGTGAGCCCGCGCTCGCTCTTGAGGAAGGTGCGCACCCAGGTGGCGAGGGTGTAGTAACCGCCCTGCACCCCGGTGGACATCAGGGTCGCGAAGAGCGTCGTCCGCAGCAGGTCCTTGCGGAAGATCGCGGTGAACGAGCCCTTCCGCACGCCGGCGCGGCGCTGTTCGGCCGCCGCGGGCGCGTCGCTGACGTTGCGGCGTACGTAGACGATCAGCAGCGCGGGCAGCGCGCCTGTCCAGAACATCACCTGCCACGCGGTGTCCGCGTCCAGGAACTGGAAGACCAGGGTGCAGACGACGACCGCGAGCGCCCAGCCGGCCGCCCACGCGCTCTGCGCGGCGCCGAGCGTACGGCCGCGGTGCCGCCCCGAGGCGTACTCGGCGACGAGGATCGCGCCGACCGCCCACTCACCGCCGAAGCCCAGCCCCTGGAGAGCGCGGAAGACCAGCAGCGTCTCGTAGTTCGGCGCGAAACCGCACAGCACGGTGAAGACCGCGTAGGTGATCACCGTGATCATCAGGGCTCGCACCCGGCCGATCCGGTCGGCGAGCACACCGGCGACGGCGCCGCCGATGGCCGACACGACCAGCGTGACGGTGGTGAGCAGACCGGTCTGGCCGCTGTCGAGGCTGAGCACGCGCCGGAGAAGGGGCAGTGGAAGGACGTCTCCACCGCCAACATCCACTTCCACCGGGAACTGGTCGCCCTCGCCGGCAGCGCGCGCACCGACGAGCTGATGCGCGGCGTCCTGGCCGAACTGCGCCTCGCCTTCCACATCGTGGACGCCCCGCGCGCCCTGCACGAGCCGTACCTCACCCGTAACCGGCAACTCCTAGAAGAATCCCTGAAGGCGGGCGAGCGGGTCGGCACGGAACGCCTCCTCGCCGCCTATCTGGACGACTCGCGCGAGCAGGTCGTGGAGGTGTACGCGGGCCTGGTCGCCGACGAGCCGGCGGACAAGGACTGAGGTTCTGCGTCGTTTCGACCGTTGTCAGTGCGAGGACCTAATCTGTTCCCCGTGACTTCGCCTGCCCCGACGGACTTCGTTCCGCCCCAGTTCAGCGCGGGGCCGCGGCCCGCCCAGGGCCCGGCCGCCGACGAAGGGCTCGCGCGCCGCCTGCGCGCGCTCGCCTGCACCGCGCCGCTGCACGACCTGGACGCCCGCAAGGCCAATCTGGCGGGCGAGTACTCGGTGTACGCGATGGCGGAGGTCGCCCTCTCCGCCATCGACCTGGTCACGCTCAACATGGACTTCGACACCGGCGCCGACCACGAACAGATAGTGTCCAGGCTCCTTCCCCGCATCGCCGCCCAGGCCCCCCGCCGCCCGGCCGCGGAGCACGAACGCGTCGCCCGCTGGGTCCTGGAGAACCTGATCAACGTGGGCAGCGTGGACCGCGGCTTCCGCGCCGTCTACGGCACGTTCGGCACGGACGGCGTCTACACCCGCAGGGATTACGACTTCAAGCTGATCGAAGAGGTCCCGGGACACGGCGGCAGCGTCTTCCTCCGTACGACCGACGAAGCGGTCAACGTCCTGGTCGGCGCCCTCGACACGGACGTCACCAGCGCCCAGATCGCCGCCGAGGTCAAGCTGGAGGTCCTGATCAGCCGGGGCAGGCTGGCCGATGCCCAGCTCGCCGCCGAACAGGCCCGGTACCGGACCGTGCAGTACGCGGAGACGCTGCGCAGAACCCTGGAGGCGACCCGGCGCAACGTACGGGCCGTCGACTGGCTGAACGCCGTACCGGACATGATCGACGAGGCACTCGACCATGTCGCCGACCGGTACCGCCACGAGAACGCGATCCTGACGAACATCCGCAAGGCGCGGGACGAGGCGGAGACCGGCACCGACCCCAGGACGGCCGAGCACAAGCGGCGCGCGGCCGAACTCGTCGACATCGTCAAGGACTGCATCCGCCGCCACACCCAGCTCCAGTCCCGCCTCCTGGAGGCCGGCCCCCTCTTCCGGGCCGAACAGGACCGCCAGGCCTTCGCCCGGCCCGCCGCGCACACCGGACTCGACCTGTACGGACAGCTCGTCGCCCCGCTGCTGCCGCTCCCGGTGGAGCGGGCCGCCCGTGTCACCGACGCCTTCTTCGCCCGCGGCACGGGCCTGCGCACCCCGGCCTCCGTCCGGGTCGGCGACCTGATCGACCTGCTGCTGACCCCACCGGTGGAGCGCGAACACCTCGGCGCGGAGATGCCGGAACCGGACCTGATCGCGACCCCGGACGACAGCCGCTTCAGCGAGGAACAGCTCGCCAGCGCGAAGGAACTCCTCGACCTGGAACACGACGCGCCGCGCAGACTCTCCGGCCTCCTCGCGGAGGCCCGCCTGCGCGATCCGGAACTGCCCTACCTCGTCGCCCTCCTGGCCATCCACGCCGCCAGCCCCCCGGTGGGCACGGCCTACCGCCAGGGCGAGGAGCGCCTGCTCTTCGCGGTGGACGACGGCACCCCCCTGGACGACCCGGAGTTCGGCGGCGCGGACCTGATAGTCGGCACGGCCCTCCTGGACGCGGCAGGCATGACGGCGGACCGCACGGAGGCGGCATGACCGGCGCCGCGCACTCACCTCAAGCCGGGATGCCTGGTGGCGGCCCACCGGCCGGCAGGGCACCACACCCTCAGCCCGGTCGGTGCGTTGGGGCGACCCACCGGCGGGAGGGGGTCGGGGTCGGAGGAGGTGCGTGTCCGGACACTAAAGCGTGATTTGTGCCGCACAAGCGGCCCGCGCCCCCTGTTCCTCACCCCGCACGCGGCGTAAATCATGCCGTCCGGGCATGTGCCTCCGGAGGCCCCGGGCCCCGCACCCAGCCACGTACCCCAGCCGGACGGCACACCGCCCGCCACGGCACAGAATCAAGGAGCCACCCCGTGAGCGACCACCACGCCGAACCCCCCGCCGCGTGGCCCGACCCCACCGACCAGGCCCCGCCCGAGCCCTCCAGGCCGAGCACCGGCGGAGCGCTCACCCCCGCCGACGCCGCCGACGCCGCCCGCCTCGTCTCCTTCGGGCTCCAGCCCAAACTGCTGCCGGCCCGCGATGCCGAGTACACCGAACTGCTCCGCCGCTACCGCGAGGACCCCGCCTTCGCCCGCGTCGCCGACGCCGTCGCCACCGGGTTCGGACTCGTCGTCCTCGAAGTCTCCCCGCGCGCCGGCATGGCCGTCACCGCGGCCGAGGACTCGGTCTTCGCCGTCCGCATGGGCGACTACGCGCGCCGCGCCTCCACCGACTCCGCCGACCGCTTCCTGCACGGCCTGGCCCATCTCGCCGTCGCGGCCCTGGCCTTCCCCCGCCCCGAGGACCTCGCCGACGACGGATACATCGGCCGGATCACGGTCAACGGGGTGGACGCCTTCGTACGACAGGCCTGCCGCCGCCTGGAGGAGCGCGCCGAGCGGGACGGGGAGAACACCGACCCGTCGACCGACGCCCCCGGCCTGGAGGCCGCCTGGCGGACCTACGCACGGCGCAGCGCGACCGGCGCCACCAAGGACGCCCGCCGTCTCGCCGGCTCCACGACCGGCATCATCGGCAAGGCCGTCGCGTTCCTCACCGACTCCGGATTCCTCCAGCGCACCGGCGACGACGCCGGAGGCGCCTACCGCACCACCGCCCGCTACCAGCTCCAGGTGCGCGACATGGCGGGCCACGCGGCCCTCACCGAACTGCTGGAGCTGGGCGTCGTCCCCGTCACCGACGGCTCCGCCACCCTGCTGCCCCCGCCCGACGGCGACGACCTGGAACTGGCCGCCGACGCCGGCCTGCCCTTCCACGCCTGACACCCCGCCCACGCCCATCTGCCCCACCCACGGCCACCCGCCCCGCCATTCACCAGACGAGAGTCCGCCATGTACGAGCTGTCCCGGGTCCGCCTCTACTCCATCGGCCCCGCCGGCGCGCGCTACGCCGACACCGTGCTCGACCTGCGCGGAGTGGGCGCCCCCGTGCCCCACCCCGCGCCCACCCAGGCGGAGTTCTTCGAGGAGGAGCCGGTCGGCCCGCCCCGCCGCCCCGCCCCCGCGGGCGTGCTCTTCCTGGAGAACGGCGGCGGCAAGTCCGTCCTGCTCAAGCTGATCTTCTCGGTGATGCTGCCGGGACACCGCAACACACTCGGCGGTGCCAGCTCCGGCGTGCTGCGCAAGTTCCTGCTCGCGGACGACTGCGGCCATGTGGCCCTGGAGTGGCAGCACACCCTCACCGGGGAACTCGTCGTCGTCGGCAAGGCCAGCGAGTGGCGCGGCCGGCAGGTCTCCAACGACCCGCGGAAGTTCGCCGAGGGGTGGTACTCCTTCCGGCCCGGCCCCGGACTCAGCCTCGACTCGCTGCCGGTCGCCGAGTCCACCGCCGTCCGGCCGCCCGCCGAGGGGGTCTCCGGCGCGCGCGGCAGGCGTCGCACGATGAAGGGCTTCCGCGACGCCCTCACCGAGGCGGGGAAGTTCTACCCCCATCTGGACGTCCACTGGGAGGAGATCCACGACCGCTGGAACGAACACCTCGGCGATCTGGGCCTCGACCCCGAACTCTTCCGCTACCAGCGCGAGATGAACGCCGACGAGGGCGAGGCCGCCGGTCTCTTCGCCGTCAAGAAGGACTCCGACTTCACCGACCTCCTGCTGCGCGCCGTCACCGACACCCGGGACACCGACGGCCTCGCCGACCTCGTCGGAGGCTTCGGCAACAAGCTGGGCCGCCGCGCCGAACTCACCGCGGAACGCGACTTCACCGCCGGTTCCGTCGATCTCCTCGGCCGGATCGTGGCGGCGACCGAGACCCGCGCCCGCGCCCGCGACGTCCACGCGGGCGCCGAGCGCCGGGCCCGTACGCTCGTCACCCGGCTCACCGCGCGGGCCGGCGAGGAGCGCGGCCGGGCCGCCGACCTCGCCCAGCGGGTCACCGCCGCCGCCCACACCGTGACCGAGGCCGAGCGGTCGCGCGGCCACAGCGCGCTGATCGCCGCCGAACTCGCCTACCGGCACGCCTCCCTGGCGCTCACCGCCGCCGAGAAGCGCGCCGCTGCCCAGCGCCGGGAGCTCACCGACGCCCGTACGCTCCACTCGGCCTGGCAGGCCGCCGAGAGCGTGCTGCGCCACCGCGCGGCGTCCGACCGCTCCGCCCGCGTGGCCGCCGCGATCCGGGAGGCCGAACGGGACGCCGCGCCCGCGCTGGCCGCCCGCGCCACCGCCGCGGCCGATCTCGTACGGGCGCTGCACGCCGCCGCCGAGGAGGGCGAGCGCCTCGCGAACGAGGAGGAGGAGCGCTCCGCCACCCTCCAGGAGACCGGCGAGGCCGCCCACCGCGACGCGACCGCCGCCGCCACCGACGCACAGCGCGCCCGCAGCGAGGCCGGGCATCTGCGCCAGCGCCTCGCCGAGGTCGAGCAGGAGACGGCCGAGGCGGTCCGGGCCGGCTGGCTCGACGACTCCGCGCCCGACGCCGACCCGGCCCGTGCCGCACTCGCCGCCAGCGACGCGGAGAAGGCGGCCGTCGCCCTCTGGGACGCGGCTCGCGACGCGGCGCGTACGTCGGCGGAGCGCGCCAGGGAGGGCGCCTCCGCCGAATCCCGCGCCGAACTGGCCGCCGCCCGCGCCGCCGACGCCGCCCGCGCCGCCGAGCAGTCCTACGAGGCCGAGCGCCGCGCCGCCGAGTCCATCGCTGGGGACGAACGCCTCGCCGAACTGCTGAGCCTGCCCACGACCGTGACGGCCCTGACCACGTCGCAGGCGGGGGTCCCGGGGCAGCGCACCGGCACGGACCCGGCGCCCGACGGGACGACGAACGCGACGTCGGCCGGGACGCAGACCGGTCCGCAGACCGGGACGCAGGCCGGGACGCAGACCGGGGCGCGGAACACGGCGCCCGACGGCCCCGCGGCCCGTCGGCCCGGGGCGTCCCCGCACTCCTCCGAGGGCCCGCTGAGCCCCGAGGAGCTGGACCGGTACGCCGACGAGCTGCGCGAACTCCTTGACCAGGGCATCGCCGCCGCCGAGCGGAACCTCTTCGAGCTGCGGACCGCCGCCGCCGACGACGCGCGGATCCTCGGCGCCCTCGGCGACGGCGGGCTGCTGCCGCCGGGCCCCGACGTGCTGGCCACGGTCGAATTCCTCGGCGAACACGGCATCCCCGCGCTGCCCGGCTGGCGCTATCTCGCCCAGGCCGTCGACCCCGCCGACCACGCCGCCGTCCTGGCCGCCAGGCCCGAGCTGGTCGACGGCGTCGTGATCACCGACCCCGACTCGCACGCCCGCGCCCGGGAGGCGCTCGCCGGCGCCGCGCTGCTGCCGCGCTCCACCGTGGCCGTCGGCACCGCCGCCGCGCTGCTGGCCCCGGTGCCGCCGCCGGGCGTGGAAGGTACCGAGGACAGCGGGGCTCTCGGCGTCTTCCTCGTACCGCCGAACCCGGCCATGCACGACGAGCACGCCGCCGACGAGGAGCGGCAGACGCTGCGCGCCCGCGCCGCCGCCCGCGACGAGGAGATCCGTACCCTCGCCGCCCGGCTGACCGGCGACCGCTCGCTCGCCGCCCGGATCGGCTCCTGGCGCGCCGACTGCCCGCCCGGCATGCTCACGGAGCTGTCCGCCGCCGCGGCCACGGCCCGGGAGAGCGCGGAGACGGCCGCGGCGGCGCTCGCGGAGGCCCGTACGGTACGGGCCGAGGCGGACGAGGCCGCCGCCGACACCGCCCGGGTCCGCGACGAACGCCAGGAGGCCGCCCAGCGCGCCCGCCGGGCCGCCGACGTGCTCTCCGGGCTCGCGCACCGGCTCCGTGAACGCGCCGGATGGCAGGCCAAGCTCCGGGAACTGGCCGACGACGCCACCGAGTACGAGGCGCGCGCGGCCGTCTGCCTGGAGCGGGCCCGCGCCGCCGACGAGGACCGCAGGGCCGCCCAGCGCGCGGGTGACGACGCCCGCCGGACCGCACGCGCCCTGCGCGCCGAGCGCGCCGAGATCGCCGGCGCCCCCGAGACGATCCCCGAGGCGGCGCCGGACGCCCCGCGTGCCGCGCTGCCCGCCCTGCGCGAGGCCTATCGCGCGGCCTCGCAGCTGTACGAGAAGGTGGGCGTCGGCGCCGACCTGCGCGCCGAACAGGCCCGCGCCGAGGGCGACGAGAGCGCCGCCCTCGCCGAACTGGACCGGCTCACCAACAAGGTCCGTACCCGCGCCGGGCAACTGCTCGAATCCACCGACGGAGCCGACGGGCCCTCCCGGCAGGCCGCCGCGGCCCGCGCCGAGTCCCTGGTCCAGATGCTGGAGTCGCGCGCCTCGGCCGCCAGTGAGCAACTGGGCCGGTTCCGCGGCGAGGCCGAGCGGCTGGCCCCCGCCGACGGCGACACCCACACCGAACTCCCCGAGGACCAGGTCCCGGCCGACGCCGAGCAGGCGCAGATCCTGCTCCGTACCGCCACCACCGAACTGGCCGTACGGACCGACGCGCTGGAGACGGCGCGGGCCGCCCACAGCGAGCTGCTGTACACGCACCGCGCCGCCGAGGAGGCGGCGGGCGGCTTCGACGAGACCGCGGCCCTCCTGCGCGACCTGCTGCGCGGCGCCGTCACCGAGGAGACCGGCCCCGAGGAGGCGCCGCGCCCGCCGGAGCCCTATCCGGGCACGCTGGAGGAGGCCCGCGGGTCCACGGGCGAGGCCCGCCGGGCGCTGCGCGGCTGCGCGGCCGACCTCTCGGCGGCGGAGGCGGGTGTACGGGAGGCGTGCGACGTGCTCGTACGGCACGCCAACTCCACCCGGTACGAGCAGGTGCGTACCCCCGCGCGCCAGCAGATCCGCGAGCTCCCGGCCGCCGCGCTGCCCGAGCACGCGGCGGCGTGGGCACAGGCGTTCGCACCCCGGCTGAGGGTGCTGACGGACGAGCTGGCGCAGTTGGAGCGCAACCGCGACTCCATCGTCGACCGGTTGCGTGGTCTGGTCGACTCCGCGCTGACGACGCTCCGTTCGGCCCAGCGGCTCTCCCGGCTGCCCGAGGGCCTGGGGGAGTGGTCGGGGCAGGAGTTCCTGCGGATCCGCTTCGAGGAGCCGGACCGCGCGACGCTCACCGAACGGCTGGGCGAGGTCGTCGACGAGGCGACCCGCGCCGCCCTCAAGAAGAACTCCGACCTCCGCAGGGACGGCATGTCCCTGCTGCTGCGCGGCGTCCAGGCCGCCCTCGAACCCAAGGGCATCGCCGTCGAGATCCTCAAGCCCGACGCCGTGCTGCGCGCGGAGCGCGTCCCCGTCGGTCAGATGGGCGACGTCTTCTCCGGCGGTCAGCTGCTGACCGCCGCGATCGCTCTGTACTGCACGATGGCGGCGCTCCGCAGCAACGACCGGGGGCGCGACAAACACCGGCACGCGGGCACGCTCTTCCTCGACAACCCGATCGGCCGTGCCAACGCCACGTACCTGCTGGAGCTGCAGCGCGCGGTCTCGGACGCGCTGGGGGTGCAGCTCCTCTACACCACGGGTCTCTTCGACACGACGGCGCTCGCCGAATTCCCGCTGGTCATCAGGTTGCGCAACGACGCGGATCTGCGCGCCGGGCTGAAGTACATCAGTGTGGAGGAGCACTTGCGTCCCGGGCTGCCGCAGCAGGACCCGGACGGTGAGCCCGTGCACGGCGAGATCACCGCGACCCGCATGTTCAAGCGAACCCCCGACCCGGCCGCCACACCAGCCCCGGCCTCCACGCCGCCCCCGGCCCCGGACCTGGCCCCAGCCCCGGACTCCGCCCGGATCCCGGCCCCGGCCGCCACGCCAGCCCCGGCTCCAGCTCCGTCGGACACCGGAGAGGGCCGGGTGGTCAGGCCGTCTTGAGCCCGGCCCCCGCCTGTTCCTCGCCCAGGGCGGCGGCGCCCGCCGGCGGTATCCGTACCCCCTCGCGCGCCGCCTTCCTGTCCGCCCGCCGCGCCCTGCGCCGCTCGCGGCGCAACTGGCGTGCCGTACTGCTGGGCACGGACACCACTCCGTAACGCTGGTTCCACACCTGGCGTGTCACCCAGACGTCCAGCACACCCCACGTCGCGACCACCGTCGAGGCCACACTGCTGAGCACCATCGGGAAGGCCAGCCAGGACCCCGCGAGCGTGCTGAGAAACGCAATCATGGCCTGAATCAGTGTCACCGCGGTGATGATGACCGCCCGGACCGCGGCCGTCCTGACCGGATCCGGCATGCGGTAGGACCGCGCGGGCTCCTCGACCCACAACCCGCGCGAGACCCGCTCGAACTCCCCCGCCCGCACCGAACCCCGTCGTTCATCCGTCTGCTGCATGGACCGTCACTCCCCAACCCCGCTGTCCGTCCCAAGGGGGACTGCCCGGCTCGTCACGCTTCACGCCACTTCGGAATCGAACCGATTCCGAACGGTGATGCGCGAACCGCCCGTAGCGCTCCGGACTTCCCCCTGATCCCCGTACATAACGACGAATGTCCACCCACGAAGATTCCCGTCCGGGCCGTCATCGGACCGTCACTCGGCCGTCAAGCGAACGATTTCGGCCATCTGTCTTGACCAGTACGTGTCTTCCCTCGTGGCCTCCATACATCAGAGGCGGAAGCCATCTCGCCGAATACCGGGACAACTCATGATCAAGGAGGCAGGGGACGGCTGAAAAACATCCGGACGTGTCTTCGAGTTGCCGGTGTGACAGTAGTAGGCTCGCGCCGTTTGCTGACGAAGTATCTCCCGCATCAGGCGGGGATCGACCAGGGGGAGGCCATGCGCTTTCGCGGGAAATCCATCCGCCGGAAGATCGTGGCGCTGCTGCTCGTGCCGCTCATCGGGCTCACCGTTCTCTGGGGGCTCGCGACGACGCTCGCCGGCACCCCGGCCAAGCAACTCGTCGACGTCAGCTACGCGATCGAGAAAATCGGCCACCCGGTGGAGGACAGCATCCGGGTCCTCCAGAGCGAGCGCCGCCAGACGCTGATCTTCCTGGCGGACCCCGAGGCCGTCGACTCGCTCACCGAGCTCCGCAGCCGCCGCAGCGACACGGACCGGGCGCTGACCACGATCAGACGTAACGCTGCGTCCGGCGTGCGGGACCGGATGGACAGCATCACCTCCGACCGGCTCGGCAGGCTCCTCGGCGACCTGGACGGTCTCGACCTGATGCGCCGGTCAGTCGAGGAGAGCACGGTCACCCGTGAGGGTGCCCTCGACTTCTACAACAAGCTCATCGACCCCGGTCACAACGTCCTCGCCTCCCTCTACAGCAACGAGGACATGGACGGCGACAACTGGGGCCGTGCGCTGATCGGCCTGGACCGCGCCAAGGAGATGCTCTCCCGGGAGGACGCGCTCGTCGCCTCCGCGCTGGTCGGCCGCGAGATGACCGCCGAGGACCTGCGCCGTACCTCCGACCTGGTCGCCAACCGCGTCCTGCTCTACGAGTCCAACCTGGCCGACCTGCCGCTCTCCGACCGCGCGACGCTGGAGCAGTACTGGCGGACCCCCGCCACCCTGGAACTGCGCGAGACCGAGGACCGCCTCATCGCCGCCGGGCCGGCCAAGAACCCGAAGTCGGTCAGTGCCAGGAGCTGGCAGCGGATGACGGCCTCCGTCCTCAGCGACCTCACCGACGAGAGCGCGGAGGCCAGTTCCCTCTACCGGGACCACATCGACCCCGTCCGCCAGGACGTCTTCGTCAGAACCGGCCTCGCCGCGGCCCTGGGCCTGCTCACCCTCCTCATCTCCATCTTCGTCTCCACCCGCGTCGGCCGTGACCTGATCCGCGACCTCTCCCGGCTCCGCAAGGAGGCCCACGAGGTCTCCGGCGTGCGCCTCCCGAGCGTCATGCGCAGGCTCGCCGCGGGCGACCCGGTCGACGTGGAGACCGAGGCGCCGCGTCTCGAATACGACAGGGACGAGGTCGGCCAGGTAGGCCAGGCCCTCAACACCCTTCAGCGCGCCGCCGTCGAGGCCGCCGTCAAACAGGCCGACCTGCGGCGCGGCGTCTCCGAGGTGTTCGTCAACCTCGCCCGCCGCAACCAGGTCCTGCTCCACCGCCAGCTCACGCTCCTCGACACCATGGAGCGCCGTACCGAGGACACCGAGGAGCTGGCCGACCTCTTCCGCCTCGACCACCTCACCACCCGTATGCGGCGCCACGCCGAAGGCCTGGTGATCCTCTCCGGCGCCGCCCCCTCCCGCCAGTGGCGCAAGCCCGTCCAGCTCATGGACGTCGTACGCGCGGCCGTCGCGGAGGTCGAGGACTACGAGCGCATCGAGGTCCGCAGGCTCCCGAGGATCGGTGTCGGCGGCCCCGCGGTCGCGGACCTCACGCACCTCATCGCCGAACTCCTGGAGAACGCCACGGTGTTCTCACCCCCGCACACCGCGGTGCAGGTGCACGGCGAGCGGGTCGCCAACGGCTTCACCCTGGAGATCCACGACCGCGGCCTGGGCATGGCCCCCGAGGTGCTGCTCGACGCGAACCTCCGGCTCGCGGAGACCCCCGAGTTCGAACTGTCGGACACCGACCGGCTGGGACTGTTCGTCGTCAGCCGGCTCGCCCAGCGGCAGAACGTACGGGTCTCCCTCCAGCCGTCCCCGTACGGCGGGACGACGGCGATCGTCTTCCTGCCCGTCGCGCTGCTCACCGACGCCCCCGAGACGGAGGGCACCGGCTTCCGGCTCGACCGGAAGAACGCCCTGGAACGGGGGCGCGGCCGCGCCGACTCCGGCGGCGGGCGGCGTACCGCCCTGGCGCAGGTCCCCACCGGACTGGGCAGCGGCCCGTCCGTGCTCGACGGCCCGGTCGAACTCGAAGCACCGGTCGGTGCTCTGGGTGCCGACAGCGGGCCGGTAATCGGCGGAGGTGACGGCATCGGCGATCTCGATGACACGGAGAGCGAGCGTGGCGGCCTGTTCCGCGCGCGCGAGCGCCTCCGCGACACCGCCCACAGCACACCCGACGCCCACGCCCGGCGTGAGGGACGTGACGGTTACGAGGTACGGGACACTCGCGACGGCCGCGACGCCCGAGGCGACCTGTACGACGTACGGGACGCCCGGATGAGCCGCGACGAACTGCGCGAGCTCCGCGACGAGAACCGCCGCGACGACAACCGCGACAGCCGTGACGGCCGCGACTTCCGCGACCGGCGTGACGGCCGGGTCACCCCGGCTCCGCGTGGCCGGCACACCCGGCAGGACCCCGGGGCCGACACCGGATCCGGATCCGCCGACGAGCCGGTCCTGCCCCGTCGCAAGCCCCCGACCCTGGTCGCCGACCGCGGGCGCCGGGTGGACGAGCCGGAACGCGGTCACCCGGCACAGGACCAGCCCGCCCCCGGCGGGACGGGCGGGCGCGGCTGGTCCGGCATCCCGCCGCAGACCACCCGCCGTGCCGGGACCGGGGCCGAGGCCGGGACCGGGACACCCTCGGACCAGGCACCGGCCATGATCGACGGACTGCCCCGCCGGGTCCGGCAGGCCAGCCTGGCCCCGCAGTTGAGGGACGTCGCGCAGGACAGGAATTCCGGCCAGGGGCCCGGCGAGGGCCGGCCCGTCGAGCAGGAGCGGGACGCGGACGAGGTCCGCAGCCGTATGGCGTCGCTCCAACGCGGCTGGCAGCGCGGTCGTCGGCAGAACGACGCCGAGGACTCCAGCGCCCGGGTCGAGACACAAGGAAACACATCGGAGGGGGACGGTCGATGACCGCACCGAATGTCGCAGCACGCTCCACCGACCCCAATGGCGCGGGAGAGCTCAACTGGCTGCTCGACGAGTTGGTCGAGCGCGTCGCCAGCATCCGTAAGGCAGTGGTCCTCTCCGGGGACGGCCTCGCCACCGGCACGTCGAAGGACCTGACGCGTGAGGACGGCGAGCACCTCGCGGCCGTCGCCTCCGGATTCCACAGCCTGGCCAAGGGCGTGGGCCGGCACTTCGAGGCCGGCCGGGTCCGGCAGACCGTCGTCGAACTCGACGACGCCTTCCTCTTCGTCACCGCGGCGGGTGACGGCAGCTGCCTCGCCGTGCTCTCCGACGCGGACTCGGACGTCGGTCAGGTCGCCTACGAGATGACGCTCATGGTCAAGCGGGTCGGGGTCCACCTGGGCACGGCCCCACGGACCGGCCTGCCCGCCGGAGGGTGAGTGGGCTGAGATGAGTGACTCAGGTCAGGATCCGCAGCACTGGTTCGACGGCGAAGCCGGACCGGTGGTGCGTCCGTACGCGATGACGCGTGGCCGCACCAGCAGCGCGACGCGCCACCAGCTCGACCTGATCGCGCTCGTCGTATGCGAACCCGAGGCCGGCGACCCCGGCCGGGACCAGACGCTCTCCCCGGAACACGTGGAGATCGTGGATCGCTGCTACACGAGTCCCCAGTCGATCGCCGAACTCTCGGCGGGCCTCGATCTCCCCGTAGGGGTGGTCCGGGTGCTCGTCGGGGATCTCGTCGAGGACGAAATCGTGCGTGTAACCCGTCCCGTTCCGCCGGCCGAGCTGCCGGACGTGAGCATTCTCCGCGAGGTGATCAATGGTCTTCGGGCGCTCTAGCCGCAGGCAGCGTCCGGTCGATCCGGTGGCGCTGAAGATCCTCGTAGCGGGGGGCTTCGGGGTGGGCAAGACCACCCTGGTCGGCGCCGTGAGCGAGATCAGGCCGCTCCGTACGGAAGAGATGCTGAGCGAGGCCGGCCGGCCCGTCGACGACGTCGACGGCGTCGAGTCCAAGACGACCACCACGGTCGCCATGGACTTCGGCCGGATCACCCTCCGCGAGGACCTCGTGCTGTACGTCTTCGGCACGCCCGGGCAGGACCGGTTCTGGTTCCTCTGGGACGAACTGGCCCAGGGGGCCCTGGGCGCCGTCGTGCTGGCCGACACCCGGCGGCTCGCGGACTCGTTCGCCGCCGTCGACTACTTCGAACGGCGCGGCATTCCCTTCACGGTCGCCGTCAACTGCTTCGAGGGGGCCGACCGCTTCCCCGGCGAGACCGTACGCTCGGCGCTCGACCTCGACCCCGAGGTCCCGCTGGTGATGTGCGACGCGCGCGAACGCGAGTCCGTCAAGGAGGTGCTGGTCTCGGTGGTCGAACACGCCATGACCCGCGCGGCCCTGTCGCGTGAGCACGCGCCCACCTCCTGACCGACCCCCGCCCCCTCCGGCCCCTCTCCGGCACGAGAACCGGAGACGGGCGCCCGGCGTCCCCCACCGCGGGGGACGGCCGGAGCCCACGGGGGTGGTCCCGGCCGTCCCGCGCCGTTCTCCGGACTCAGCGGCCGAGAACCGAGCCCCATGCCACCGGGAAGTCGAAGTAGCGGTCCGGGAACGTCTCCGGCTTGTGGGTGAAGTGCCACCACTCCTCGGGCAGGTTGGTGAATCCCACCTCGGCCAGGGCCGACTTCAGGAGCTGCCGGTTCGCCCGCTGGGCACCCCGCACGCGCGGGTCGTCGGTGTGCGAGAGCGTGTCGAAGCAGTCGAAGCCCGTTCCCATGTCGACGGAGTTGTCCGGAAACCGCTGCTTCTTCGGTCCGTAGCACGGAGTGAGGGGTTCGCCCGGTACGTACGGACGCGTCGGCAGGGCCGGCAGCCTCACCAGCGTCAGGTCCACCGTGGAACCGCGGCTGTGCCCGGACTTCTCCGCGATGTAACCGTCCTCGAACAGCCGTGACTTGTCGACGCGCGGATAGAACTCCGCCTTCATGCGCTCGTCCTGGAGATCCTTCGCCCAGCGCACGAAGTGGTCCACGGCCCGCTGTGGCCGGTAACAGTCGTACACCTTCAGGGAGTAGCCCTTCCGCAGCAGTCGCCACTGCGCCGTGCGCAGCGCCTCGGCGGTGGACCGGGTGACGATACAGACCGGTTCCCGGTAGCCGTCCACCGGCCGGCCCAGGAAGGTGTGCCCGGTCGGATAGCGCATCTCCTGGATGATCGTCGGAGCGACCGTGCGCAGGGCGACGAACTCCGCGGGCGCGGTCGGCTCGGAGCGGACCGCGGCGGGCGCCGCTCCGAGCCGTGCGACGGAGGACGCTCCGGCACTCGGGGCGGGCGTGATGACAGTGAGCAGCGCGGCGGCGCAGGCGGCCGTGACGGCCAGGGCGCGGCGCGGGAACGCGATTCTTGTCATGACCACATGGATCTATCAGCTTCACGGGCGAGGGGAAAGGGCGATCGCATACAGTCCGCCCCATCGGGTGGTCCCGGCCATGTCCGGTACGGTCCGGCCGTGTCGGGTACGGTCCGGCCGTGTCCGGTACGGTCCCGGCGCGTCCCGTACGGCCCCGGCGTGTCCGGTACAGTCCCGGCGTGTCCGAGCCCCGGAAGAAGACCGACCCCCACGCGTACTGCGGCCACTGCGGCGCCCCGTACCCCGCGGTCGCCGACTGGCCCCGCACCTGCCCGGCCTGCGGCGCCACCGCCTACCGCAACCCGCTGCCCGTCGCCGTCGCCCTGCTGCCGGTGACCGACCACGAGGGCACCTCCCTGGTCGTCATCACGCGCACCATCGAACCCGCGTACGGCGGCGTCGCCCTCCCCGGCGGATTCGTCGACCACCGGGAGGACTGGCGCCACGCCCTCGTCCGCGAACTCCGCGAGGAGACCGGCATCGAGGCCGACGAGCGGGACGTCACGTTGGCCGACGCGCTCAGCTCACCCGACGGCCATCTCCTCCTCTTCGGCCTCCTCCCGGAACGCCCGGCCGCGAGCCTGCCGCCCTCGGTCCCCACGGCCGAGACCTCGGGCCTGCACCTGCTGCGGGCCCCCGCCGAACTGGCGTTCCCGCTCCACACGGAGGCGGTACGGGCCTGGTTCGCCGGCCGCTACGCCACCGGGCCACGCGGCTGACCGTACGTCGGAACGGGGCTCCGGCGGCTGTCGGACCCCGGGGCCTGCCGGGCGCCCCGGCCGCATGGGCCCGGTCGGCCCGGTCGGCCCGGCCGCCCGGTCAGCCGGCGGCCCGGCCCCGGACCCGTACCGGCCACCGCGGGGGCACCGCGCCCCCGTCCGTCACCCGCTCGACCCGGACGGCGCCGTCCACCAGCCGCGAGGTGTACCGCTCCACCCGGGGCTCGGGCTCCTCCCCCTCGGCCCGGCCCACCGCGCCCCGCTCCGCCCCGCCGACGGTCCCGTCTGCCCCGCCGACCGCCTCGCGCCCGGGAGCCACGTCCCCCGCGTCCTCCGCCGGCTTGTCGCCACCGTCCTCCGGATCCAGCACCACCAGCCCGCCGCCCGCGCGCCCCCCGGCCGGAGTCCACACCTCCAGCTCCATGCCCCCGTCCGCACCCCGTACCGGAATCACCGCACCCGCCCGGGCCAGCACCGGAATACGGGACGGCGGCGCGTCCAGCAGCACCTGGCCGGGCCCCTCGTACGCCTGCTCCGTCACCGTGTCGTACCACCGCCCACGCGGCAGCCGCACCGCCCGCCGGTCCGCGCCCCGCGTCAGCACCGGCGCCACCAGCAGCGCGTCACCCAGCAGGAACGCGTCCTCGCAGTCGCGCAGCGCCCGGTCCTCCGGCGCGCCCCACCACAGCGGCCGGACGTACGGCGCCCCCGTCAGCCGCGCGAGCTGAGCCAGCGTCACGAAGTACGGCCGCAGCCGCTCCCGCTCGTCGAGCGCGGCCCGCGCGTGCTCCAGCACCCGGGGGCCGAACTCCCACGGCTCCCTGCGCCCCGCGTCGATCGCCGCGTGCGTACGGAACAGCGGCAGATACGCGCCGAGCTGGAACCAGCGCAGATACAGCTCGGGCGACGGACTCCCGTCGAAACCGCCCACGTCGGGACCCGAGTACGGCACCCCGCACAGCCCGAGCCCCAGCACCAGCGCGAGCGAGGCGCGCAGCCCGGGCCACCCCGTCGACACATCACCGGACCACGTCCCGCCGTACCGCTGCATCCCCGCCCAGCCCGAGCGCGAGAACAGGAACGGCCGTTGCTCGGGGCGCAGCCGCCGCAGCGCCTCGTACCCCGCCCGCGCCATCGTCAGCGCGTACACGTTGTGGGCCTCACGGTGATCGCCGCCCCGGCCCTCCAGCGCGTGCCGGGCCGAGCGCGGCAGGGTCGGGTCGCCGAACGGCGCGAAGGACACCGGCTCGTTCATGTCGTGCCACACCCCGGCGAACCCCTGCGCCAGCCGCTCCTCGTACAGCTCGCCCCACCAGTCGCGCACCGCCGGATCGGTGAAATCCGGGTAGACGCACTCACCGGGCCAGACGACGCCCCGCACCGGGCGCCCGCGCGCGTCCCGTACGAACGCCCCGCCGTCCCCGGGGGCGTCCGCGAGCGCGCGCCCGCTGTCGTACACCGCGTTCCCCGGCTCCGCCTTCACCGCCGGATCGACGATCGAGACCAGCCGCACCCCCTCCGCCCGCAACTCGGCCGCGAGCCCCGGCAGATCGGGGAAGCGCTCGCGGTCCACCGTGAAGACCTGGTGCGCGTCGTAGTGGTCGATGTCCAGATGGACCGCCGACAGCGGCAGATCCCGTTCGCGGTACCCCGCCACGATCCGCCGCACCTCCCGCTCGCTGCCGAACCCCCAGCGCGCGTGCTGCGGACCGAGCGCCCAGGACGGCGGCGCCACGGGCGCGCCGCTCAGCGCCGTCCAGCCGTGCAGCACCCGCGCCGGGGTGCCGGTCACCACCCAGCAGCGCAGCGGCCCGCCCTCCATCCGCAGTTCGGCGGTGCCCGGCCGGTCGTGCCCGGAGCCCGCGCCCTCCTCTCCCTCGCGCAGCGTGACCCGGCCGTCCCAGGAGTTGTCGTGGAAGGCGAGGTGCGTACCCGCGTCGGCCACGACGACCTGCACCGGCATCGTCACGTACAACGGATCGTCCCCCGGACCGAACCCGCCGCCCGGATCCGTGTTCCACAGCCGGTACGTGCCGTCCCGCAGCCGCGGCCCCGACGCCCGCCCGCCCAGCCCGAAGAACCGCGCGTCCGCCGCCACCTCCGTCCGCTGCACCCAGCGCGCGCCGCCGCCCGCCACCGGCTCCCACCAGCGGGGCGGCAACTCCCGGCGGAGCACCACACCCCCCGGCGTACGGACCTCCACACCACCGTGGCGTGACACCGCCACCGTCACCCGCTCCGACACGACCCGCCAGCCGCCGTTCTTGTCCGGTTCGAGACCGGCCCGCGGATCCGGCTCCGGCGGGGCACCGGCCAGCCCGTACGACGGCAGCGGACCCGCCCCGTCCCACCCCCAGAAGACCGCGCCGCCCACCATGACGCACACCCGCAGCTCCGCCCGCGCGAACCGCACCGTCCCACCGCCCGGCAGCGGCTCGGCCCCCGTGACCGGCCCCGGCACCCGGGCCCGCTCCGGACCGCGCGGCGCCAGCTCCCGGGCGTCCGCCCGCCGCCCACGCCACGCGGACCGTACGGAGCGCAGCCCCCGCACCGATCCGACCACTCTCATCGAACGCACCAGTTCCCGACCGTCCATGCTGCTCAGCCTGCCATCCGGGTCGCCTCCGGGGGACTCCGTTCAACTCCCGTTCACCCGTGGCGCCCCCGGTCCGACATCACGGACGGAACCTGGTGCCACGGACGATCACGTGGCATCGTCCCTACCACGTCACCGAGTCACCACGCACCGAGTCACCGCGCACCACGTCACCACACGCGCGTCACCACGTCACACGTGACCACTGCCGAGCCAGCCGGGAGCCGCCCCATGACCGCAGCCGCCAGCCCCGACACCCCCCTGTGGCAGCCGAGCCAGGACCGGGTCGCCACGGCCCGGATCACCCGCTTCCAGAGCTGGGCGGCCGAGCGGTACGGCGCACCGGCCGACGGCGGCTACGCGGCACTGCACCGCTGGTCGGTCGAGGAGCTGGAGACGTTCTGGGCCGCCGTCGCCGACTGGTTCGACATCCGGTTCGCCACCCCGTACGAACGCGTCCTGGGCGACCGCGCCATGCCCGGCGCCCAGTGGTTCCCTGGCGCCACCCTCAACTACGCGGAGCACGCCCTGCGTACGGCGGACGACCCGGCCCGCGCCCAGGAACCGGCGCTCCTGTACGTCGACGAGACGTCCGAGCAGACCGCGGTGAGCTGGGCGGAGCTGCGCCGCCAGGTGACCGCGCTCGCGGCCCGGCTGCGCGAGCTCGGCGTACGCCCGGGGGACCGCGTCAGCGGCTACCTCCCCAACATCCCGCAGGCCGTCGTGGCGTTCCTCGCCACCGCGGCCGTCGGCGGGACCTGGACCTCGTGCGCGCCCGACTTCGGCGCCCGCGGCGTCCTCGACCGCTTCCAGCAGGTCGAACCCGTCGTCCTCGTCACCGTCGACGGCTACCGCTACGGCGGCAAGGAGCACGACCGCACCGGGACCGTCGCGGAACTCCGCCGCGAACTGCCCACCCTGCGGGCCGTGGTCCACATCCCTCTGCTCGGCACACCGGCGCCGGACGGCACCCTCGACTGGACGGACGTCGTCGCACCGCCCGAGGACCCCTCGGCCGGGCCGGCGGCCCTCGACTACGAGCACGTCCCCTTCGACCACCCCCTGTGGGTCCTCTACTCCTCCGGCACCACCGGCCTGCCCAAGGCGATCGTCCAGTCCCAGGGCGGCATCCTCCTCGAACACGTCAAACAACTCGGCCTCCACTGCGACCTGGGCCCCGAGGACCGCTTCTTCTGGTACACCTCCACCGGCTGGATGATGTGGAACTTCCTCGTCTCCGGGCTGCTCACCGGCACCACGGTCGTGCTGTACGACGGCAGCCCCGGCTACCCCTCCGTCGACGCCCAGTGGGCCGTCGCCGAGCGGACCGGCGCCACTCTCTTCGGCACCTCGGCCGCGTACGTCATGGCCTGCCGCAAGGCCGGCGTGCACCCGGGGCGTGACCACGACCTCTCGCGCGTCGGCTGCGTCGCCACCACCGGATCGCCGCTGCCGCCCGACGGCTTCCGCTGGCTCCACGACGAGGTCGCCGCGGATCTGTGGATCGCCTCCGTCAGCGGCGGCACCGACGTGTGCAGCTGCTTCGCCGGGGCCGTCCCCACCCTCCCCGTCCACGTGGGGGAACTCCAGGCACCCTGCCTCGGTACCGACCTCCAGGCCTGGGACCCCGAGGGCCGGCCGGTCGTCGGCGAGGTCGGCGAACTGATCGTCACCCGGCCCATGCCGTCCATGCCCGTCCGCTTCTGGAACGACCCCGACGGCAGCCGCTACCGCGACAGCTACTTCGAGATGTTCCCGGGCGCCTGGCGCCACGGCGACTGGATCACCCTCACCGACCGGGGATCCGTCATCATCCACGGCCGCTCCGACTCCACCCTGAACCGCCAGGGTGTCCGGATGGGCTCCGCCGACATCTACGAAGTCGTCGAACGCCTCCCCGAGATCAGGGAATCCCTGGTCATCGGAGTGGAGGAGCCGGACGGCGGCTACTGGATGCCGCTCTTCGTCCAGCTCGCCGAGGGCGCCGTACTCGACGACGCACTGCGTGACCGTGTCCGGCGGACGATCCGCGAACAGCTCTCCCCACGCCATGTCCCCGACGAGATCGTCGAAGTCCCCGGCGTCCCGCACACACTGACGGGCAAACGCATCGAGGTCCCCGTCAAGCGCCTCCTCCAGGGCACACCGCTGGACAAGGCCGTCAACGCCGGCTCCGTCGACAACCTCGAACTGCTCCGTTTCTACGAGAGGCTCGCCCGCGAACGCCCCTGATCCCGGCGGCGGGCCGCCCGTTGTCAGACCCCCCAATTACTCTGAGTGAGCAAAGATCGACCGTGTTCAGGGGGAGTCATGACGCACACCGACCGCAAGCACATTGACCGTACGCACACCGACCGCACGCGCACCCGTGCGGCCAGGCGCCGCGCGCTGCGCCGTGAAGTCCCGAGCATCGTCGGCCTGTTGGCCGACGAGCGGGACTTCACCGCGATGCGGAGCTATCCCAGCTTCACCTTCGACGACCACGCGGCCTATCTCCGGCAGCTCGACGGGCTGCTGAGGGCGCTCGCCGCACAAGGGGTGCACACCACCGTCGCCCTCTTCGACCCGGAGGAGTTCGCGGAGTACTGCGAGGAGACGGGGCTCGACCCGGACACCCCGGACAGCCGCAGCCGCTTCACCGCCGCCATCCCGGCGAGCGGCGCCGCCGTCGCCTACACGGGCCAGCCCATCGACACCCTCGTCCCGCAGCTGGTCAACACCGCGATCCGCAAGGCCACCTGGGAGTACGTGACGACGCTCCTCGCCGACCTCGGCACCTGCGCGCAGTGCGGAGAGGACATCGGAACCGCGGCCTTCGACCGCGCCTCCCACATCCTGCTGCGCCTGCTGGAGGAGGCGGGACCCGGCACCCACCACCTCGTGTGCAGCGTCCCCGCGGGCGACGAACAGCTCCTGGCCGTCCTGCACGTGGAACGCGCGGAGGGCGCGGAGGGCGCGTCGCCGTCCGGCGGCGCCACGGTGCCCGAGGACATCGCGTCCCTGGACGGCGAGGCGGCCCGCCTCGACGCGTCCGAGGCGGCCGAGTTCGTCAGCGTGCTCGCGGCGGGCATCGCCCTGGAGAGCGCCGGGGGAGTGGTGCTCCGTACGACGGAGCCGGGCACCCCGGACCGGCTGCGCGGCTGGCGCCTCGCCGCCGGGAGCCTCGTCCCCCTCACCGAGGGCGAGGTCTTCAGCGCCTACTGCACCGACGCGGACACCGGCGAGCCGCTCTCACCCGAGCCGGGCGTGGAGTACTGCGCCGGCTTCGACCTCCACCTCGACGAAAGCGGCCCCCACCACTAGAACCCACTGGACCACTGGAATCCACTGGAAGTCGAGGCCAAGAAGAAGGGGCTTCCTGCCGTGCACGGCAGGAAGCCCCTCAGGAACCGGAACCCGGATCACCGGCTCATTCGCCGGACAGCACCGCCTGGGCGGCCTTCCTGGCCTCCTCCGCGGAGTCCGTCGCCCGTGCCGCGGCCGCGGCACGCTCGCACTGCGCCAGCGTGTGCTTGGCCAGCGCGGACCGGACATAAGGAATCGAGGCCGCGCCCATCGACAACGACGTCACACCGAGACCGGTGAGCACACAGGCGAGCAGCGGATCGGCGGCCGCCTCGCCGCACACACCGCAGCTCTTGCCCTCGGCCTTCGCGCCCTCGGCCGACAGCGCCACCAGATCGAGCAGCGCGGGCTGCCACGGGTCCTGGAGCCGGGAGACGGCGCCCACCTGCCGGTCGGCGGCGAAGGTGTACTGCGCCAGGTCATTGGTCCCGAGCGAAAGGAACTCGACCTCCTGAAGGATCGACCGGGCCCGCAGAGCGGCCGACGGAATCTCCACCATCGCACCGAACTTCGCGTTCAGCCCCGCCTCGCGGCACGCGTCAGCGAACGCCTTGGCGTCGGCGCGGTCGGCCACCATCGGCGCCATGACCTCCAGATACACCGGCAGTCCGGCCGCCGCCTTCGACAGCGCGGTGAGCTGGGTGCGCAGCACATCGGGATGGTCCAGCAGGCTCCGCAGCCCGCGCACACCCAGCGCCGGGTTGGGCTCGTCGGCGGGGGTCAGGAAGTCCAGCGGCTTGTCCGCGCCGGCGTCCAGCACCCGTACCACCACCCGGCCCTGCGGGAACGCTTCGAGGACCTTGCGGTACGCCTCGACCTGCTTCTCCTCGGAGGGGGCCCGCTCGCTGTCGTCCAGGAACAGGAACTCGGTACGGAACAGACCGACGCCCTCCGCCCCCGCCTCGACCGCGGCCGGTACATCCCCGGGCCCGCCCACATTCGCGAGCAGGGGCACCTTGTGCCCGTCGGAGGTCGCGCCGGGCCCGGTGGACGCCGAGAGCGCGGCCTTCCGCGCGGCGGCGGAGGCCTCCAGCTCGGCGCGCTTCGCGGCGTCGGGGTCGACGAAAATCTCTCCCGTACTGCCGTCGACCGCGATCACGGTGCCTTCGGCGATCTCTCCCGCACCCGGCAGCGCGACGACGGCGGGCACTCCGAGCGCCCGCGCGAGGATCGCGCTGTGGCTCGTCGGCCCGCCCTCCTCGGTCACGAAGCCGAGCACCAGAGCCGGGTCGAGCAGCGCCGTGTCCGCCGGCGCGAGATCGCGCGCGATCAGTACGTACGGCTCGTCGCTGTCCGGCACACCGGGCATCGGAACCCCCAGCAGCCGGGCGACGATACGATTCCGCACATCGTCCAGGTCCGCGACGCGCCCGGCCAGGTACTCACCGGCTCCGGCGAGCAGCGCCCGGTACGAGGCGAAGGCGTCGTAGACACCGCGCTCGGCCGTGGACCCGACGGCGATACGCCGCTCCACGTCGGCCATCAGCTCGGGGTCCTGCGCCATCAGCGCCTGGGCCTCCAGCACGGCCTGGGCCTCTCCGCCGGCCAGATTGCCCCGGGCCATCAGATCGGCGGCCACCGCCTCGACAGCCTGGTGGGCGCGCCCCTGCTCGCGCTCCGCCTCCTCCGCCGCGATCTGCTTGGCCGGCGGTTCGAGCACCGCGGTCCCCATGTGCCGGACCTCGCCGATCGCCACTCCGTGGCTGACCCCGACGCCTCGCAGAGTTGTCTCCATTTCACCCGTCTCCGGTTATGCGGCGACCGACTCGCCGCGATGGATGTACGACGGACGCCCCGCGCCCGTCACTGACATACGTCGGCGGCGTCACTGCCAGCCGAACAGCGCGTCGCCGGTCTTCACGTCGCCGTCCTCCCGGAGATCGTCGAGCGCGTCGGCGGTGGCCTCCAGAGCCACGACCGGGCAGATCGGCGACTTGCCGGCCAGCTCGACCGCGGCGGGGTCCCAGCGCACGATTCCCTGCCCACGGCTGACCGTGTCGCCCTTGTCGACGAGCAGTTCGAAGCCCTCACCGTTGAGCTGCACCGTGTCGATGCCGAGGTGGGTCAGTACCCCGTGTCCCTCGTCGTCCACGACGACAAAGGCATGGGGATGCAGGGAGACGACGACCCCGTCCACCGGTGAGACGACCTCGCCGGGCGCCCGCTCCGGATCGATGGCGGTGCCGGGCCCCACCATCGCGCCGGCGAAGACCGGGTCGGGGACGGCGGGCAGTCCGACGGCGCGTCCGGGCAGCGGGGCCGAGACGAGGGTCATGGGGAGCCTCCCAGGGGGCGGGGAAAGAAGCAGGAGCCGTCGTCACCGTCCGTAGGGGAACGACGCGCTGTTCAGAAGGGTAAGTCATAGGAAGTGACGGTTCCGAGTAAGAGCTGCCGGTTGGCGGGCCTCGGGAGCACCGGAAACGATTTGCCTGTCCCGACCGGAGGGATGTACTGTCGTACTCCTGCCTGACACCAACACGACTTCGAGTCGGGGGTCGGCGGCATCTATCAAGCCTTGATCGTCATTCGGACTCCGCTTTTGCATGCCTGCGGAACGGTTGGTCAGGAAGTCGAAAAAGACCTGATAGAGTTTGAAGCACGAAATGCCGAAGGGAAGCGCCCGGAGGAAAGCCCGAGAGGGTGAGTACGAAGGAAGCGTCCGTTCCTTGAGAACTCAACAGCGTGCCAAAAGTCAACGCCAGATATGTTGATACCCCGACCTCCCGGAATGTT
>NZ_JBHURV010000062.1:27391-42567 GCF_042673865.1 Streptomyces sp. NPDC056987 | reverse complement strand
CTCCCAGGACGGTCCGGGGCCTTCGACGTGGCCGGCCGCGGCGGGTCCAGAGCCGACGACGGGCCTTCCGGGGGCGCTGCACCCCACTGAGGCCGCCCCTGCCGCCGAGGCCGCCCCTACCTACCCCTGACGACCGGCGCGGGCCGCGCGGGCGATCGCGACGACGGCCTTCTCCAGCGCGTACTCCGGGTCGTCGCCGCCGCCCTTGACGCCCGCGTCCGCCTCCGCGACGGCCCGCAGCGCGACCGCCACGCCGTCCGGGGTCCAGCCGCGCATCTGCTGGCGCACCCGATCGATCTTCCACGGCGGCATCCCCAGCTCCCGCGCGAGATCGGCGGGCCGGCCGCCACGGGCCGACGAGAGCTTGCCGATGGCCCGGACGCCCTGCGCGAGGGCGCTGGTGATCAGTACGGGGGCGACACCGGTCGCCAGTGACCAGCGCAGCGCCTCCAGCGCGTCGGCCGCCCGGCCCTCCACGGCGCGGTCGGCGACATTGAAGCTGGACGCCTCGGCGCGCCCGGTGTAGTACCGGGCGACGACCGCCTCGTCGATCGTCCCCTCGACATCCGCCACGAGCTGCGCGACGGCGCTCGCCAGCTCGCGCAGATCGCTGCCGATCGCGTCGACGAGGGCCTGGCACGCCTCCGGCGTGGCCGAGCGGCCCAGCGCCCGGAACTCCGACCGTACGAACCCCAGCCGCTCGGCGGGCTTGGTCGTCTTGGGGCAGGGGACCTCGCGGGCGCCCGCCTTGCGGGCGGCGTCCAGCAGTCCCTTGCCCTTGGCGCCCCCCGCGTGCAGCAGCACGAGGGTGATCTCCTCGGCCGGCGCGTCGAGATACGCCTTGACGTCCTTGATCGTGTCGGCGGAGAGGTCCTGCGCGTTCCGTACGACCACGACCTTGCGCTCGGCGAAGAGCGAGGGGCTGGTCAGCTCGGCCAGGGTGCCGGGCTGGAGCTGGTCGGAAGCGAGGTCGCGGACATCCGTGTCGGCGTCGGCGGCGCGGGCCGCCGCGACCACCTGCTGCACGGCGCGGTCGAGCAGCAGGTCCTCCTGGCCCACGGCGAGGGTGAGCGGGGCGAGCGGATCGTCGGGAGAAGCTTTTCTGGTGGCCATCGAGGTCCACGATCTCACGCCCCACCGACAGCGGAGGCGCGCGTCCGGAGGCGGACCGGCGGGCGCGGAGACGCGTCGTCGAGGCGGGTTACGGCGCCTCGCGCCAGCCGTCCCAGCCGGCCACGAACGTGTCCAGCGCCCCGGCGTCCAGCCGGGCCTCGGGGTCCTCCACGACCACCAGCCACTGGGCGTCCTCGGCGTCGTCCTCGCCGGCCAGGGCGTCCCGTACGAGCTGGGGCTCCTCGGCCACGGCGAACCGCTCGCCGAGCGCCTGCGCCACCTCCTCCGCCGCGTCGCGGTCGGGCAGCACCAGTACGTGTCTCACATCGCTCACGGCCGCATTCTCCCAGCCGCGAACGGTCCGGTCGGCGCAGAACGGCCCGGTCAGCCCTTGGGGGCGGTCTTGGGCACGATCTGGATATCCATCTCGATCTTGATGCTGGAGCCGACGACCGCGATGCCCCGGGCCAGCATCGACTGCCAGTTGACGGTGTAGTCCTCGCGGTGCAGCTCCGTGCTCGCTCGGACCGCCGCGCGGGTCTCGCCCTCCATGCCGTTGCCCAGGCCCAGGTAGTGGGCGTCGAGGGTGACCGTGCGGGTGACGCCGTGCAGGGTGAGGGCGCCGGTGATCCCCCAGTTGTTGCCACCGCGGTGGGTGAAGCGGTCGCTGTAGAACTCCAGCGTCGGGTAGTTGTCCACGTCGAGGAAGTCGGCGGAGCGCAGATGGTCGTCGCGCATCTGCACGCTCGTGTCGATCGACGCGGCGCCGATGACGACGTGCATCGCCGACTGCTCCATCGTCTCGCCGATCCTGATCGCCCCGGCGAAGTTGTCGAAGCGGCCGTGGACACGGGCGAGCCCGATGTGACGGGCGATGAAACCGATCCGGGAGTGGGCCGGTTCGATCTCCCAGTCGCCGGGCGCGGGCAACGGCAGCGACGGGGCCACCTGCAGCGTGATGTCGCCGGGACCGCCGGAGGCGCCGCTCTCACCGACCGTCACATTGCCCCGGAACGGGGTGAAGCTGTCGGCGGATATGGCCAGCCGGTACTCCCCGAAGGGGACCATCGCCACCACGGTCCCGAACGGATCCGTCTCCCCGCTCACGACCTTGCGGCCGTTGCTGTCGCTCACCGTGAACTCGGCCTGTCCGACCGGCTCGTCGACCGGGTCGACGACCCGGCACGTGAACAGCCCGGCGCCGGGCGGCACCGAGAGTCCGGCGAACGGGTCGGGCTTCTGATGAGCGGCCGTCCGTCGGCCGAGAAGGCGGCTGATCATGGTGTACGTACCCCTGTGCGGTCGTTCTCCTCGGGGGCCGCGCGGCGGTACGTCTGCCTCGAACGGGACGGCGACCCATGACGAATAGGCATTCGATCACTCTTGCCCTGTTCGAGGCAAACGTACCGACAAGTAGAGAACTCAAGCTTTACGGACCACCGTTCCGTCCCCTGGGCACGGCCCGCAGCCCGGCCCCGGCCCCCACGACCGCGATCGCCCCGTCCCGGTCGGTGCGCAGCACCTTCGCTCCCCCGGCGCGCAGCGCGTCGACGGTACGGGGCGCGGGATGGCCGTACGGGTTGTCCCGGCCCGCGGAGATCAGCGCCAGCCGCGGGCGTACGTCCCTGAGCAGCCCCGGGTGTTGATGGGGCGAGCCGTGGTGGGCCACCTTGAGGACGTCCACCGGGGGCAGCCCCGGATGATCCCGCGACAGGCCGCGCTGGGCGGGCGGTTCGAGGTCGCCCAGGAGCAGCAGCGTGGGGCCCCGGGCCACGCGCACGAACAGGGTGACGCTGGAGTCGTTGGGCTCGGTCGCGGCCGGTGCCACCCCGGCCCGGGGCCACAGCACCCGCCAGTCGAGCGGCCCGGTGGTGCGCCGCTCCCCCGGGACGGCGCGGACGACGGGCACCCGCGCCGCGTCGGCGGTGCGCCGTACGAACGCGGCCTGGTCCGGGGGGAGGGGCGAGGTCGTGGTCTGGATCGCGCCGACCGCCCGGCCGCGCAGCACCCCGGGCAGCCCGGCCACGTGGTCGGCGTGGAAGTGGGTGAGCAGGAGCAGCGGGATGCGGCTGATGCCGAGGTCCCGCAGACACCGGTCGGCGGGCCCGGGGTCGGGGCCGGTGTCCACCACCACGGCGGCGCCGTCCCCGGCGGCGAGCACGGTCGCGTCTCCCTGGCCGACGTCGCACATCGCGAATGTCCAGCCCGGCGGCGGCCAGCCGGTGACGATCCGGGTGAAGGGCGGGGGCCGCACGATCGCGAGCAGCAGGAGTACGGCGCAGAGCGCGGCGGTCCAGGGGTGGCGCGGGATCCGCCGGGCGGCGAGCACGACGAGGACGGTGAGGACGGCGAGCAGCGTCCCGCCCCACCAGCCGCCCGGCCAGTCGGTCTGGGCCCCCGGCAGCGCCGCGCCGCCGCGGGCGACGGAGGCGATCCATCCCGCCGGCCACCCCGCGCACCGGGCCACCAACTCGGCGGCGGGCAGCGCCACCGGGGCCAGGGCGAGCGCGGCGAAGCCGAGGATCGTGGCCGGGGCGACCGCCAGCTCCGCGAAGAGATTGCAGGGGACGGCGACGAGGCTGACCCGGGCCGCGAACACGGCCACCACGGGTGCGCAGACGGCCTGGGCCGCCCCGGCGGCGGCCAGTGCCTCCGCGAGCCTGGGCGGCACCCCGCGCCGCGTCAGCGCCCCGGCCCAGCGGGGGCCGATGGTGAGCAGCGCCCCGGTGGCCAGTACGGAGAGGAGGAAGCCGTAGCTCCGGGCCAGCCAGGGGTCGAGGAGCACGAGCAGCAGGACGGCCGCGGCCAGCGCGGGAAGCAGCGTCCTGCGGCGGCCGGTGCCGATGGCGAGGAGGGTGATCAGCCCGCAGGCGGCGGCCCGCAGCACGCTGGGTTCCGGTCGGCAGACCACCACGAACGCGAGGGTGAGCGCTCCGCCGAGCAGCGCGGTCGTCCGCAGCGAGATCCCGAGCCGCGGGGCGAGCCCGCGGCGTTCGGCCCGCACCGCCAGTCCCGGCGGGCCGATCAGCAGGACGAGGACGATGGTCAGGTTCGATCCGGAGACGGCCATGAGGTGCAGCAGGTCGGTGGCGGCGAAGGCGTCGTGGAGTTCGGGCGTGATGCGTGCGGTGTCGCCGACAACGAGTCCGGGCAGCAGGGCGCGCGCGTCGGACGGCAGTTCCGCGGTCGCCGCGCGCAGCCCGGCGCGGAGCGCTCCGGCCGTGCGCTGCACGCGGGTGGGCGGCCCGGTGACGGTCGGCGGGCCCTTGCCCGTGACGCGCAGGGCCGCCGCGTAGCGGTCGTCCGCGTGGAGCGGGGGCGCCAGCCGCCCGGACAGCCGCAGCCGGGTGGACGGCAGCAGCCGCTGCCAGCGGCCGGGGTGCTCACCGGGCGGGACGATCACCAGCACGGGCGTACGCACCGCGGTCGCGGCGCCACGGGCCGCCGTCACCCGGGTGATCTCCCCGTCGAGGACGAAGCCGCCCGCGGCGGTCCGGTCGCCCCCGCCCCTGGGGTGCGTGGCCCGTGGGTCGGAGGTGACCGTCAACTCGGCGGTGATCGGGGCGTATCGCTCGGCGAGGCCGGGGACGGGCCCGCGCCGGGCGTCCGCGGCGCCCAGCCCGGCGGAGGCGGCCCCCGCGGCGGCGCAGAACAGCACGCCCGCGGCGGCCACCCCGGCCAGCCGGGGCCCGGCGGCGGCGCCCGACCGGACCAGGAGCAGCGCGCCGGCCAGCAGACAGACCAGCACTCCGAGCACGGTCCAGCGGCCCGGGGCGCCCACGGCCAGGGCCGCCGCGCCCCACGCCGCCAGCGCGGGCGGCACGAGCCGGAGATCGGCCGGGCCCTCCACGCGCGGAGCCGCCGCTCCCAGGCGGTGACCAGCCGCTCGGTGGACCTCGGGGCGCGTCATGCCCGTACGGGGGACTGTCATGGCAGTACGAGCGGCTGGAGGTCGGCGAACTTACGGTCACCGATGCCGTTGACCTCGCGCAGCTCGTCGACGGAGCGGAATCCGCCGTGCCGGGTGCGGTAGTCGATGATGTGCCCGGCCAGCACGGGCCCGACCCCGGGGAGCGTGTCGAGCTGGTCCGGTGTGGCCATGTTCAGGCTCATGGGTCCGGGCGGCTGTCCCCCGGGGCCCGCGCCGAACCCGGCACCGGCCGTGGCTCCCCCGCCGCTTCCCCCGGCTCCGGCGGGTCCACCCGATCCGCCGCCCGGGACCGTGCCCGGCGGGGCGGGGCCGTCGACCACCACCTGTTCGCCGTCCATCAGCAGCCGGGCCCGGTTCAGCCCGGTGAGATCCGCGCCCGGCTCGACACCCCCGGCGGCGTGCAGCGCGTCGGCGACCCGCGATCCGGCGGGCAGCCGCAGCACGCCCGGTTCCCGCACCTTGCCGCCCACGTCCACCACGATCCGGGCCGTCCCGGGCGCGGGCGGTGGCTTGGCCACGACGGCCTCCGGCAGCGGCGCGGGGATGCCTTCGGCCGTGCCACCAGGGGCGGCCGCGTCCGCACGGACCGTGTCGGGGGCGCGGACGGGCTGCGGCCGCCCGGTCCAGAAGTGCTGAGCGGCGAGGCCGGCGGCCACCACCAGCACCACCGCGAGCGCGCCCAGCGTCCTCGGCTCCAGACCGCACCGGAGCTGAACCCAGAGCGGCAGCCGCTCACGCACCGCCGCCGGCACCCCGGTCCACGCGCGCGCCCGAACCGCCTTGGGAGGCGGCGAGGGCTCCGGAGCGGCCACCGGTACGGCGCCCCCGGAAGCGGCCGGAAAGAGCGCGTCCGCCCGGCGGCGCGGCTCCGTCGGAGGGGAGTGCGGGAGCACGGGCGAAGGCGCCCGTACGGGTGCGGACATGGGCAGGGACGCGGGCGCGGGCGCGGATACGGATGCCTCGGCGGGTGCCGGCGTGGACACCGCGTGCGCGCGGACGCGGGCCGCCGTCCCGATACGGGCCGCCGCGCGGGGGCGGGCGCGGCCGTGGCGGGCACGGCCGTCGGAGCCCGGGGAACGGCCGGGGCCACTGGTCACGGAGCGTGTTCGGAGAGTCATGCCGAGAACGGTAGGCACTCACGCCCGGCCGCGCCGAGCACCCCGAATTCCGGTGGAAAACCTGCCGGTTGTGGAAAACTCGGCCACCCGAACGAGGGAAAAGTCGACTACGGCCGAGAGTTGAGGCCCGGCAGGTCCGGCAGGCCCGGCGGCCCGTCAGCGCGGTGAGATCACGGCCCCCAGCAGCCCCGGTCCCGTGTGCGCCCCGATCACCGCGCCGACCTCGCTGACATGCAGCTCCACCAGCCCCGGAAGCCGCTCACGCAGCCGCTCCGCGAGCGCCGCGGCCCGTTCCGGTGCCGCGAGATGGTGCACGGCGATGTCCACCGGGCCCGCGCCAGCCCGGTCGGCGACGATCTCCTCCAGTCGCGCGATCGCCTTCGACGCCGTCCGCACCTTCTCCAGCAGTTCGATGCGCCCGCCGTCGAGTTGGAGCAGCGGCTTCACGGCGAGCGCAGAGCCGAACAGCGCCTGGGCGGCGCCGATCCGGCCGCCCCGGCGTAGGTAGTCGAGCGTGTCGACATAGAAATACGCGGTGGTGCCCGCGGCCCGCTTCTCGGCGGCCGCCACGGCGTCGTCGAGCGTGCCGTCACCCGCCGCGGCCTCGGCCGCGGCCAGCGCGCAGAACCCGAGCGCCATCGCCACCATGCCGGTGTCCACCACCCGTACCGGTACGGGCGCGTCCTTGGCGGCCAGCACGGCAGCGTCGTACGTGCCGGAGAACTCGGCCGACAGATGCAGCGAGACGATCCCGTCCGCCCCGGCGTCCGCCGCGGCGCGGTACGCGGCGGCGAAGACCTCGGGGCTCGGCCGTGACGTGGTGACCGAATGCCGCTTCTGGAGGGCCAGGGCCACCGAACGGGCCGAGACCTCCGTGCCCTCCTCCAGCGCGCGGTCGCCGAGCACCACGGTCAGCGGCACCGCGGTGATGCCGTGCCGTTCCATCGTCTGCGGCGGCAAGTAGGCCGTGGAATCGGTGACGATCGCGACATGGCGGGACATGAGCCGGAGGTTACCCGTCGTCTTCCTGGGGCGGCAGCCCGGCCCCGTCCCAATGATCGGATCCGGCCCGACGCATGGTCAGTTCGTGGTCTCGGGCCTGGCCTGCTTCTGCCAGGGGTACGTGGTCCCGCGCCGCGGATCGGGCGGCTCGATGGCCTCGGGGCGCTCCTCGGGGGCGGACGACGGCGCGGGCCGGCTCCCTGCCCCGGCTGCTCCCCGGTCCCCGGGCCACGCGTCCGAGGCTGTCGACCCGGTCGGCCCCGTCGGCGCGGCGGGCTGCGCGGGCTCCGCCGACCAGTGGCGCAGCGCGCCGGACTCCACATCGATCTGCGCGCTCAACGACGAGAGGTCGTCCTCGGCGAACTTCCGCGCCCGGTCCCGCGCGGCCCAGCGCAGCGAGTCCGCGGAGTGCGTGATCCGCTCCGTGCGCTCCCGCACCTCGGAAAGCCGCTGCCCGACCCTGCTCCGGTCGGGGTCCCGCTCCAGCTGGCGCAGCTCGTCGTCCAGCTCCCGGCCGTGCACGCTCAGCCGCTCGAACAGCTCGATCGACTCCGTCAGCGAGGCGTCCTCCACCACACCCGCCTGGAGTGCGTCCTGCGTGGCGCGCATCGAGGTGCGCAGTCTCAGCCGCAGCTGGGCCAGCTCTCCCGCCGTGCCGGGCTGCCCCAGGCTCTTCGCCCGCAGGGCCGTGTCCTCCACCGTGCGGCGGGCCTGCGTGATCGTGCGGTCGACACCCCGTCTGGCGGCCCCGACCGCCTTCACGCACGCGTACACCCCCAGTACGACGAAGGCGACGAAGAGCAACGCCATGATGGTGATCGCGACGTCCATGAGCGCCCCTTCGCTGTTGGTCGTGTCTCCTCCACCGTAAACGGAACGGGCAGGCTGTGGGTTCCCTCGGAACCCCCAACCTGCCCGTAGGGGAAAGCCCTGTGTACCAGCCCGGCGCACACTCCGTACCCGGGCCGAATCCGATCAGGCGGGCACGATGTTCACCAGCTTCGGCGCCCGGACGATCACCTTCCGGATGCCTGCGCCGCCCAGCGCCGCGACCACGCCCGCGTCGCCCAGCGCCAGCTTCTCCAGCTCCTCGTCCGAGATGGACGGGGAGACCTCCAGCCGCGCCTTGACCTTGCCCTTGACCTGCACGACGCAGGTCACGGCCTCGTCCACGACGTACGCCGGGTCCGCCACCGGGAAGTCCCGGTGCACGACCGAGTCGGTGTGCCCCAGCCGGTGCCACAGTTCCTCGGCGACATGCGGGGCGAGCGGCGCGATCAGCAGCACCAGCGGTTCGGCGACCGCGCGCGGGAGCGGGGCACCCGTCTTGGTCAGGTGGTTGTTCAGCTCGGTGAGCTTGGCGATGGCCGTGTTGAAGCGCAGCGCCGCCATGTCCTGGACGACCCCGTCGATCGCCTTGTGCAGCGCGCGCAGGGTGGCCACGTCGATGTCGGCGGGCTCGGTGTCCACGACGGTGACCTCGCCGGTCGCCTCGTCCACCACGTTGCGCCACAGCCGCTGGAGCAGCCGGAACTGGCCGACCACCGCGCGGGTGTCCCACGGACGCGAGACGTCCAGCGGGCCCATCGCCATCTCGTACAGCCGCAGCGTGTCCGCGCCGTACTCGGTGAAGATCTCGTCCGGGGTGACGGCGTTCTTCAGGGACTTGCCCATCTTGCCCAGGACCCGGCCGACCTTCTCGCCCTGGTACCAGTAGCCGCCGTCCCGTTCCTCGACCTCCGCCGCGGGCACCGCGATGCCGCGGCTGTCCCGGTAGACGAACGCCTGGATCATGCCCTGGTTGTAGAGCTTGTGGAACGGCTCGGCCGAGGAGACGTGTCCCAGGTCGAACAGCACCTTCGACCAGAAGCGCGCGTACAGCAGGTGCAGCACGGCGTGCTCGGCGCCGCCCACGTACAGGTCGACGCCGCCGTGCGGCTGCCCCTCGCGCGGGCCCATCCAGTACTGCTCGACGACCGGGTCGACCAGCTTCTCGTCGTTGTGCGGATCCAGGTAGCGCAGCTCGTACCAGCACGAACCGGCCCAGTTCGGCATGGTGTTGGTCTCGCGGCGGTAGCGCTTGACGCCCTCGCCCCGGCCCAGGTCCAGCTCGACGTCGACCCACTCCGCGTTCCGCGAGAGCGGCGTCTCCGGCTGGGTGTCCGCGTCGTCCGGGTCGAACGTACGGGGCGAGTAGTCGTCGACCTCCGGCAGTTCCAGGGGCAGCATCGACTCGGGCAGCGCGTGCGCCGTGCCGTCCTCGTCGTAGACGATCGGGAAGGGCTCGCCCCAGTAGCGCTGCCGGCTGAACAGCCAGTCACGCAGCCGGAAGTTGACCGTGCCCTCACCGATGCCGCGCGCGGCCAGCCAGTCGGTGATCCGCGCCTTGGCCTCGGCCACGCGCAGGCCGTCCAGGGTGAGGTCCGCACTCGCCGAGTTGACGAGCGGCGCTTCGTACGAGGAGAACGCGTCTTCCCACGTGGTGGTGTCGGTGCCCCGGTCGTCCGAGGGCTCGACGACACAGCGGATCGGCAGCTCGAAGGCGCGCGCGAACGCGAAGTCGCGGCTGTCGTGCGCCGGTACGGCCATGATCGCGCCGGTGCCGTACCCCATCAGCACGTAGTCGGCGATGAAGACGGGGACGCGCTCGCCGCTGACCGGGTTGGTGGCGTAGGCGCCGGTGAAGACCCCGGTCTTGTCCTTCGCCTCGGCCTGCCGCTCCACGTCGGACTTGGCCGCGGCCTGCTTGCGGTACGCGGCGACGGCCTCGGCGGGGGTCGCGTGACCGCCCGTCCACACCGTGTGGGTCCCCTCGGGCCAGGCCGCCGGGACGATCTTCTCCACCAGGTCGTGCTCGGGCGCCAGCACCATGTACGTGGCGCCGAACAGGGTGTCCTGACGGGTCGTGAAGACCGTGATCGCGGCGCTGCCGCCGGCGGCGTCCGACACCGGGAAGTCGACCCGCGCGCCCTCACTGCGGCCGATCCAGTTGCGCTGCTGGAGCTTGATGGCCTCGGGCCAGTCCAGCGCGTCCAGGTCGTTCAGCAGCCGGTCGGCGTAGGCGGTGATGCGCATGTTCCACTGGCGCAGCTTCGCCTTGAAGACCGGGAAGTTGCCGCGCTCGGAGCGGCCGTCGGCGGTGACTTCCTCGTTGGCCAGCACCGTGCCCAGGCCGGGGCACCAGTTGACGGGCGCGTCGGAGGCGTACGCCAGCCGGTAACCACCCAGGACGTCGGCCCGCTCGGGGGCGCTCAGCGCGCTCCAGGGGCGCCCGTCGGGCGTCGGGCGCTCCCCGCTCTCGAACTGGGCCACCAGCGTGTCGACGGGGCGTGCGCGGTCCGCGTCGGGGTCGTACCAGGAGTTGAAGATCTGTACGAAGATCCACTGGGTCCACTTGTAGTAGTCCGGGTCGATCGTCGCGAAGGAGCGCCGCCGGTCGTGGCCCAGGCCCAGCCTGCGGAGCTGGACCTTCATGTTCTCCATGTTGGCCTCGGTGGAGGTCCGCGGATGCGTGCCGGTCTGGACCGCGTACTGCTCCGCGGGCAGGCCGAACGCATCGAAGCCCAGGGTGTGCAGGACGTTGTGACCGGTCATGCGCTGGTGGCGGGCGAACACGTCGGTGGCGATGTAACCCAGCGGGTGTCCCACGTGCAGTCCGCTGCCCGAGGGGTAGGGGAACATGTCCATGATGAACTTCTTGGGCCGGGCGACCAGCTCCGGATCGCCGGCCAGCTCACCCGTGGGGTTCGGCGCCTCGTACGTGCCCTCGGTGTCCCAGAAGTCCTGCCAGCGCGCCTCGATGTCCGCGGCCATGGCCGCGGTGTAGCGGTGCGGCGCTGCCGTCTCGGCAGCGGCGGAAGCGGCGGCGGCGGAAGCGGCAGCCGAATTCGTCTCGCTCATGATGTCCTGAAGCTCCATCGATCGTCTCTGCCAGCGGGGGCCGGCCGTACCGGGCGGCACAGGGCCGCACCGGTCCACCGGTCAGCGAAAGAAAAATGCCCCTCACACAGGAGGGGACGCCGCGCTGACTCCGACCGGATCGGTCATCGGTCGGGACTGGTCAGCGCGGCCCGCTAAGCAGAAGGCGTACGGCACGCATGGCGTCAGGGTACCGCAGTGCCCGTTCCGCGCGCACGAGCGCCCGCGGGGAGGACCGAAGGCGCCCCGCAGGTAACCGTACGGCAAAGCTCAACCGTCAACCTTACTCCGCGTATCGGACCTATCCGGGCAACAACAGAGTCGGATAACTCACCTTCACCTGGCTAAACCTTCAAACGGGGTACTGCCCGGTATGGCTCCACTTAGCATGCGGCAGCGGGACCGCTTTCCCGAGCCCTTCGGAGTTGCCCCCTATGAACCCTCTAAGCAAGTCCGGCGCGTCGCCCAACCCGGAGTCCGGCAACAGCCGGGCGATCCAGGGGATCGCGACCGCCGCAGCACTGGTACTGGTACCACTACTCGCCGTCGTAGGAGGCGACGCTTTCCAGGCCTTCATCGACTTCGGCGCAGGCGTGCTGTCGCTGCTGTCGATGTCCGGGGCGGTCGTCTGGGGTCTGATAGCCACCGACCGGCTGCTCCTCGCGCCGCGACAGCGGCTCCTGGCCCAGGGCATCCATCGGGCGACCGCCGTCGCCGCGATCGGGTTCCTGCTGCTGCATGTCTCCATCAAGATCACTCTGGGCAAGGTCGCCCTGATCGGCGCCCTGCTCCCCTTCGGCCTGGGCATCTCCGGTACGAACGGCCTCATCGGCATGGGCTCGCTCGCCGGGCTCCTGATGATCGTGGCCGGCGCGACCGGCGCCCTGCGCAGCGTCTTCGCCCTCCCCGGCAAGTACGCCGCCCGCTGGCGGGCGATCCACATGGTGGCCTATCCGTCGTGGTGTTTCGCCATGATTCACGGACTCTTCACAGGACGTCCCGCGGCCACCTACGTCACGGTGATGTATTCCGTCGTCATGATCGGCGTCGCCTGCGTCGTCTCGCTGCGGCTGCTCCCCCGCCACGTCCAGCGGCAGGTCGCCGAGCGGATCGTCTCGATGACGGGCGCCGACATGGAGAACAGGGAGTCGTCCAAGCTCCGCGACCTCTCCGCCTCCCCGCTCCCCGGCGCCAGCGGCATCCCGCCGCAGCGCGAGTACAAGGCCAGGCCCCAGCAGGACCCCGTCGAGGCCTCGGCCCGCTCCGCGCCGCTCGGCGGGGGCCGTACGCCGCCGCGGCTCGCCGCCCCGTCGCCGCCGCTGTACGAGGCCACACCGGCCGCGGACCCGCTCGCGGTCGGTGACCCCATGGCGGACACGTTCGTCGCGCCACGGGGCAATCCGCTCCCCGGATACGAAACCGCCGACCGGGGCCAGGACACCGGCACCGGGATCTCCGCCGGCTATCGCGCCATGTCCATGGACGCGACGGCCCGGATGCCCGCGCAGCCCTCCGGTTCCCCCGCGGCCGGTGGTCAGCAGGGCGGGGAGGTCCCGTTCGCCGAGCGCATCCCCATGACCGAGGAACTGCCAGTCATCACGGACGAACTGGCCGGGCCTCCCGGCTCCTGGCCCGCCCCGTCGCCGCCCCGGCCCGCCCAGGCGTTCACCCAGCCGCCGCCGACCCCGTACGACACCGGGGCGATCCCGGCGTACGACGGCGGCCAGGGCGGCCAGAACCCGGGCCAGAACCAGCCGTACGACACCGGCGCGACCCCCCAGTACCCCGGGGCGAACGCCGGCTACGGCACGGGCCAGAACCAGCCCTACGACACCGGGGCGATCCCGGCGTACCAAGCCGGCCAGGGTGGCCAGAACCCCGGCCAGAACCAGCCGTACGACACCGGTGCGATCCCCCAGTACAACCCGGGGATGACCCCTCAGGGCCCGCAGAGCCCGCAGCCCCCGCAGTACGACACCGGGGCCATCCCCCAGTTCGATCCGGGAGCCGCGGCCGCGTACGGCACCGGCTCCCCCTACGGGCCCGACGGCACGTCCCCCTACGGCAACGGCCCCGCTCCGCAGTACGACACCGGCGCCATCCCCACGTACGACACGGGCTCCGTCCCGGCGTACGGGACAGGCGCGGTTCCCCCGTACGACACCGGCTCCGTACCCGCCTACGACGGCCAGCCGTACGACAGCCGGCGGCAGCCCGGACCCGGTCAGCCCGGACCGGGCACGTCCCCCTATCCGCCCCCGGCCGGGGAACCCTGGCAGGCACCCGCAGGAGACCGTCCGTGAATGCCCCTCTCCCCGATGTCCCCGAGGTCCGTGTCGTCGGCCTCCCCCAGCTCACCCAGGGATTCGATCTCGTCGAGCGTCTCGACCTGCCCATGCACCTCAAGGTGCACGGGCCGCTGGAGGCGATGACCGGCGAGCGGCTGGCCCAGCTGGCCGAGAACATATCCCTGACCGGCCGCGGCGGCGCGGGCTTCCCCTTCCACAGAAAACTCCGGGCGGTCGCCAAGTCGGCGATCAGCCGCGGGGTCCGGCCGGTCGTCGTCGTCAACGGCAGTGAGGGCGAACCGCCCTGCCGCAAGGACACGGTGATGCTCAACCGGGCACCGCACCTCATCCTCGACGGCGCGCTGCTGGCCGCGGAGGCACTGGGCGCCCGCACTCTGGTCATCGCCGTGACCAGGAACTCCACCGAGGTCTCGATCCGCGCGGCGCTCGCCGAGCGGGGGCTGTCCGACCGGCGCGGCCAGCAACTGCGGGCGAAGGTCGTCCGTACGCCGGAGCGCATGGTCTCGGGTGAGGCGTCGTCCGTGATCCGCGCGATCAACGGCGGGCCCGCCAAGCCGCCGGGCCGCCGCGAGCGTGCCGCGGAGTCCGGCGTCGGCGGCCTCCCCACGCTGCTCTCGAACGCGGAGACCTTCGCCCAACTCGCCATCGGCGCGCGGATCGGCGCCCGCCGCTACGCCCACACCGGGCTCGACACCGAGCCCGGCACGGTCATGCTCACCCTCTCCGGCGCGGTCGCCCGGCCGATGGTCATCGAGGCGCCCTCCGGCGTGCCGCTGCGCTACATCCTCCAGATGGCCGGCGCGCCGCCGATGCCCCAGGGTGTGCTGACCGGTGGCTACCACGGCAACTGGATGGACGCGATCGCCGCCCACGAGGCGGTGATCTCCAAGGAGTCCTTCAAGTCGTTCGGCGGCGCGCTGGGCGCCGGCGCGATCCTCCCGATCGGCCCCGAGACCTGCCCGCTGGGCGAGGCACTACGGGTCGCAAACTGGCTCGCGGCCGAGACCGCCGGTCAGTGCGGCCCCTGCCGGCTCGGTCTGCCGGCGGCGGCGAGCGGGCTGGCCGATGTGATCAACGGCGGCGGCCAGGCGGCCCTGGAGGCGCTCAGGGCGGTCACCCAGTCCGTCAAGAAGCGCGGTGCGTGCCAGCACCCCGACGGCTCCGCGCGCTTCTTCTCCTCCACCCTCTCGGCGTTCACCGACGACCTCGCCGCGCATGTGCTCAACGGCGGCTGCGGACGCGAGACGACCGGGGTGCTGCCGCTGCCCAACGAGGGCTACCAGGACGAGGTCGAGTCGATCCCCAGTGGCGGCATGCTCGCCATCGACTGGACGCTCTGCCAGGGCCACGGCCTGTGCGCGGACATCCTCCCCGAGCTGTTCCGGATGACCCCGGACGGCTTCCCCACGCCGGCCAAGACCGATGTCCCGGTGCACCTCCAGGGTGCCGCACAGCGCGCCGTACGGCGGTGTCCGGCGCTGGCGCTCCGGCTGGAGCAGAAGGCGCCCCCGGCGCCGCCGCGCAAGGAGCCCTCACGCGCCGAGCTGCCGCCGGGCGGCGGGCGCAAGGCCCTCGGCCGGGGCCGCGGCTGAGCCGACGCGCCGGCGGGCCCCTGACGGGGTCCGCCGGTCCGCCGGTCCGGCCGCCAGGGAGAAAGACGTGGCAGACATACGAGAAGCGGGGGGGGGGGGGTGGGGGGCGGCGGGAGATTGCGGGTGGTGGTAGTTTTGGTGTTGTTTTTTTTGTGAGTGTTGTTTTTGATAAAAGAAAAAGAAGTACAAAAAA
>NZ_JBHURV010000062.1:0-27381 GCF_042673865.1 Streptomyces sp. NPDC056987 | reverse complement strand
TTAAAAAGATGGTCAACAATTAATAGACGTGGTTCTTCTTCATCGCACCACCCGCTTCTTGCGCTCTTCTTGTGATCTTCTGAGATCTTGTGGAGCTAAGGAGAATTGAACTCCTGACCTCCTGCATGCCATGCAGGCGCTCTACCAACTGAGCTATAGCCCCTTGCGGTCCGCCGCCCCGGGGCTTCCCCCTCGGCGGCATCGCCAACATTAACGGTCCCTGTGCCCCACCGCCAAATCGATTCCGCCCGGGGCACGCTCGGGGCCCTGGTGGCGGCCGACCGGGGGCCGGCGGGCGGCGTTCAGGCAGTGGCGAAGGAGTAGAAACGCTTGAGCGTGCAGTGCTCCTCCAGGAGCCGGCCGTAGATCGGCTCGCCCTCCAACTCCCGGTAGGTCTCGATGGGGTCGCCTTTTATGATCAGCGCCCGCGCACACTCCTCGCACCAGTACTGGTACTCGGGGTTGAGCGGATCCATGTCCCGCACAATCGGCGTACCGCTGCCGCACCAGTCGCATTTACGCCTGTGCGCACCCATCGATCAGCTCCAGATGTGGCCGCAGCAGGCCGTGCACACGTAGGAAATTCCGGAATTGTCACCGGCCACATGGTCAGCCGGGGACACGTGGTACGAGGGACAGCCGACACTGCTGGCGGACATCGCGCTCTCCCTCCCGGTCCGGCCCCTGACCCCCATCCGGTCGTCCGATTCTGCCACGCCGGAGAGTGCTGGTCAGCCTGAAATGGCGTCCGTACAGCAGAAATCCCGCCCCCCAGCGGGGGACGGGATCGGGTTCGTGACGCTGATTGTGGAGCTAAGGAGAATTGAACTCCTGACCTCCTGCATGCCATGCAGGCGCTCTACCAACTGAGCTATAGCCCCTCGTGTTCCCCGCGCTTCGCGCTGCGAACAAGATGAACTTTAGCCTGCGACCTGCCGGAAAGCGAAATCCGGTGGCTCCCCGGCCGGAGGCCCCGCCGCCGGACGTCCGGTCGCCGGAGGCCGGACCGCCGGACGCCGCCCCGCAGGGGCCTCAGTCGTCGTCACCGAGGACCGGCTCGGGGAGGGTGCCCGCGTTGTGTTCCAGGAGCCGCCAGCCGCGCGCCCCCTCGCCCAGGACGGACCAGCAGCAGTTGGTGAGCCCGCCGAGCCCTTCCCAGTGGTGCGCCTCCAGGCCCAGCAGCCGGCCGATGGTGGTGCGGATCGTCCCGCCGTGGCTGACCACGACCAGGGTGCCGCCGTCGGGCAGCTTCTCCGCGTGGCGGAGCACCACGGGCGCGGCGCGGTCCGCGACCTCGGTCTCCAGCTCGCCGCCGCCGCGCCGCACGGGCTCGCCGCGTTTCCAGGCCGCGTACTGGTCCCCGTACCGCTCGACGATCTCGTCGTGGGTCAGGCCCTGCCAGGCGCCCGCGTACGTCTCACGGAGCGCCGCCTCGTGCGTGATGCCGAGGCCGGTCAGCGCGGTCAGCTCGCGGGCCGTGGCGGCGGCCCGCCGCAGGTCGGAGGCGATGATCGCGGCCGGCTTGAGGGAGGCGAGCAGCCGGGCGGACCTGCGGGCCTGTCCGACGCCCTCCTCGGTCAGCTCGATGTCCGTGGAGCCCTGGAAGCGGCGCTCCAGGTTCCAGGCCGTCTGGCCGTGCCGCCACAGGACGATACGGCGGCCCCTGCCGCCCTTGGAGCCGTTCAGCTCAGCTCACCGTCCGGGTCACCGGCGATTCCGGCGTGCTCGCCCACCGTCGCGGCGTGCTCCTGGCCCTTGCCGCGCGTCTTGACGGCGTCCTCGGGCAGCTCCAGCTCGGGGCAGTCCTTCCAGAGCCGCTCCAGCGCGTAGAAGACCCGCTCCTCGCTGTGCTGGACGTGGATGACGATGTCGACGTAGTCGAGGAGGATCCAGCGGGCGTCACGGTCGCCCTCGCGGCGCACCGGCTTGGCGCCCAGCTCCTTCTGGAGGCGCTCCTCGATCTCGTCGACGATCGACTTCACCTGGCGGTCGTTGGGCGCCGAGGCGAGCAGGAAGGCGTCGGTGATGGACAGCACATCGCTCACGTCGTACGCGATGATGTCGTGCGCGAGCCGGTCCGCGGCCGCCTGGGCGGCGGTCTTGACGAGCTCGATGGAACGATCAGTAGCGGTCACTGGCAGGCTTTCGTCGGCGGTCGTGGAGATGCCCAGGATCTCACGGACCACCGACAGCCCGCACAGCCGTTCTTCCGCCCCGCGGCCCGGCACCCGGGAGACACCGCGCGACCCGCCGGGCAGGGCCTGGTCGGCGGCCTAGTCGGCCTTGTAGTCCTGTCCCAGGACGACGGAGACATCGGCGTTGGCCGCCGCCTTGCCCTTCTCGACCGCACCGGCCGGCAGCTTGAGCGTCTTGGCGACCTCTTCCGCCTGCTCCTTCTTCGCGTCGTCCCCGTAGGTGACCCGCGAGGCCGTCAGGGCATCGGCCGTACCGGCGTCCACGAAGCCGTAGCCGCCGTTGACCAGGGCGATCCTGGCGGACTCCGCCGCGTCCTGGTTCCCGCTCGCGTTCTTCACGCCGACCCGTACGGCCGCGCCCTGCTCGGGAGCGGACACGGAGCCGCCCAGGATGTCCTTCACCACACTGTCGGCGGACTCGTCGCTGAGCCGGCCGTCGGCCTGGACGGGCAGGAGCATCGTCCGGTAGTCGCCCACCTTGGCGTGCTCGGCGAGCTTGGCCAGGGCCGCGCCCAGGTCCTTCTCGGTCAGCGACGGGTCCAGGATCTGCGCCAGGGTCTCGACGGTGACCGTCGCGGTCTTCGGGTCGTCCGAGATCTTCCGCAGGACGCCCTGGAGCACCTGGCCGAAGCGCGTGAGCTGCTTGGCCTCCTCCTCGCCGGGGGCGCGGTACGTGGCGTAGCCGACGGCCGCCCGTCCGTTGAGGGTCTCCTTCTCACCCTTGGGGACCAGCGGATCGTCGCCCTTCTTTGCGGCGGGCACCTCGACGTCCGTGGTCACCTCGATACCGCCGACCAACTCGACGAGGTTCTCCAGGTAAGGCGTGTCGAGCCGCCACGTGCCGGAGATCCTGGTGCCGAGCAGGGTGCCGATGCCCTCACGGGTGCCGTCGGAGCCGTCCTCGTCGACGGACCTGCCGAGCGTGGTCGAGGCGCCCTCGTCGCCCGCGATGGGGAGCATGTTGGGCAGCAGGACGGTGGTGCCCTTGCCGGTCGTGGCGTTGTTGACCAGCAGCGCGGTGGAGGTGCCCTTCTGCTTGGTGTTGTGCAGGTGCACGACGATCACGTCACGCTTCTGCGGGCCCGAGGAGGTGGTCTGCGGCGCGTCCGCCGAGGACATGCCGGGCAGCAGCCCCGCGTACCAGAGGTAGCCGACGCCGCCGGTGACCACCAGGGCGAGCGCGACGACGAGGGCCACGACGCGGCTGCGGCCGCGGCGCTTGGCCTCCTCACGCCGTTCGGAGCGGCTCTCGGTGAACTTGAGCCAGTCGATGACGTCCTCGGAGTCCTCGCTGGGCTCCTCTATGAACGAGAACTGCTCGGTCTTGTAGTCGCGTTCCTCGCCCTCGGGGCGCCGCTGCCCCGGTACGGCGGGCTGCTCGGGGTCGGCGGCCGGCTTCGCGTCCGGGGCCGGGGCCGGTGAGGGGGCCGGTGTCCGCGCGGCCGAGGGCTGTTCGACAGCCACGGGGGCCCCGGGCACGGGTTCCTGCCGTTGCTCCTGCTGCTGAACCGGCGGCTGCTGAACCGGCGGCTGTCCGCCCGTGTCGTACCCGTACGGGTCGTAGCCGTACGCCTGTTGCTGTCCGTGCTGCTGACCCTGTTGCTGTCCGTGCTGCTGACCCTGGTGCTGCGCGTACGGGTCGTACTGCTGCGGGATCTGTTGCTGCTGGGGCTGCTGTTGGGACTGCTGTTGGGCGTACGGGTCGTAGCCGTACGCCTGTTGCTGCTGCACCGGCTGCCCGTAGGCGTCGTACTGCTGCTGGGACTGCTGCTGCGACTGCTGGGCCGACTGCTGGGGCTGCTGGTACACCGGCTGCCCGTATTCGTCGTACCCGACGATCTGGGGCTGCGGGTGGTAGGGGCCGTACGGGTCGTACGGCTGCTGCTGGTCGTTCACCGGTGCCCCTCTCCGTGGCTCAGGCGCCTCGGTACAACTGCCGCTTGTCGATGTAGCGCACCACGCCGTCCGGCACCAGATACCAGACGGGGTCGCCCTTCGCGACCCTCTCACGGCAGTCGGTCGAGGAGATGGCGAGCGCGGGAACCTCCACCAGGGAGACCCCGCCCTTGGGCAGTCCGTCGTCCGTCAGATCATGGCCCGGACGGGTCACCCCGATGAAATGGGCGAGGGAGAACAGCTCCTCGTGGTCCCGCCAGCTCAGGATCTGCGAGAGCGCGTCGGCCCCCGTGATGAAGAAGAGGTCGGCGTCGTCGTTGAGGGACCGCAGATCCCGCAGGGTGTCGATCGTGTACGTGGCGCCGCCGCGGTCGATGTCGATCCGGCTGACCGAGAACTGCGGGTTGGACGCGGTCGCGATGACCGTCATCAGGTACCGGTCCTCGGCCGGTGACACCGCGCGCTGGCTCTTCTGCCACGGCTCACCGGTCGGTACGAACACCACCTCGTCGAGATGGAACAGCGCGGCGACCTCACTGGCCGCCACGAGGTGTCCGTGGTGAATCGGGTCGAAGGTGCCGCCCATGACCCCGAGTCGGCGTCTGCCGTGCTCGGATCCGGGGCCTGGCCCCTGCTCCGGTCTGCCCGGACCGGCCGGTCCGTGACCGCTGGCCGCTTGCTGGTCTCCCATACGCCCAGAGCCTACTGGCACACGCGTACGGCCAGGTGTCAGCGGTCGCGGTTGAAGCGCGTGGTGATCCACAGCAGCAGAAGCAGCGCGAAGAGGGCGCCACCGCCGATGAGGGCCGGGTTCAGGCTTTCGTGGTTGCCGCCGTTCTCGGCGCCCTCGGCGAGCGTGACCAGGTGGGCGGCGGTGCCGGTGAGGCTCATCTTCTACGGGCCCTTTTCCTCGGGGGTCTGGGTCCTCCGGAGAACTGGATTCTCCTGAGGTCTGCGGAGACTTCGGGCACATCGTATGCGGGGCCCTCGGGCACGCTCACGCCGACTCAGTCGTTGTGGTCGTTGTCGCGGTATCCGCGCAGCAGGAACCAGGCGAGCAGGGCGGCTCCGACGAGCGAGACGACCAGCACGATCCGCAACGTGTTGCCCGGTCCCTGCTGATCGGAGGCGGCGGCGAGCAGGGTGGCGGTTTCCGGCATGTCGGCTGTGCTCCTCGGTCTCTTTCCGGCTGAGTTCGGGACACTCCGCCCCGGAACGTCATCCACAGGCCCCCGCCACACGGTAGCCCCAGCGCCTACGCTGGGGTCCGTCAGGGGGGACGAGCCTTGGACCTTGGACTCGTACGAACAGGGGATATCCATGACCGATGACCGCAACGAGGCGACGGGCGGCGAGAATGTGCCGAGCCGGCAGCGCACACGCTTCCCGGGGATTTCCTCCCGGGCGTACGAACACCCCGCGGACCGCTCGGCGCTGGTCGCCCTGCGCAAGCTCAGCGGTTTCGACACCGTGTTCAAGGCGCTCAGCGCGCTGCTGCCCGAGCGCAGCCTGAGACTGCTCTTCCTCTCCGACTCGGTGCGGGTGGGCGACACCCAGTTCGCGCATCTGCACGCGATGCTGCGGGACGCCTGCTACATCCTGGACCTGGAGAAGGTCCCCGCGATGTACGTGACGCAGGACCCACGGCCCAACGCGATGTGCATCGGCCTGGACGAGCCGATCATCGTGGTCACCACGGGACTGGTGGAGCTGCTGGACGAGGAGGAGATGCGGGCGGTCGTGGGCCACGAGGTGGGCCACGCGCTCTCCGGACACGCGGTCTACCGCACGATACTGCTCTTCCTCACAAGCCTCGCGGTCAAGGTCGCGTGGATCCCGCTGGGCAATATGGCGATCATGGCGATAGTGACGGCGCTGCGGGAGTGGTTCCGCAAGTCGGAGCTGTCGGCCGACCGGGCCGGACTCCTCGTCGGCCAGGACACACGGGCGTCGATGCGCGGTCTGATGAAGATCGCCGGTGGCAACCACCTGCACGAGATGAACGTGGACGCGTTCCTGGAGCAGGCCAAGGAGTACGAGGAGGGCGGCGATCTCCGCGACTCCGTCCTCAAGATCCTCAATGTGCTTCCGCGCACACACCCGTTCACGACGGTCCGGGCCGCCGAGCTGAAGAAGTGGTCCGAGAGCCGGGACTACCAGCGGATCATGGACGGCCACTACCCGCGCCGCGACGAGGACAAGGACACCTCGGTCACGGACTCGTTCCGCGACTCCGCCACGCACTACGCGGACACGGTCCGCAACAGCAAGGACCCGCTGATGAAGCTGGTGGGCGACATCGCGGGCGGTGCGGGCGACCTGGGCGGCAAGCTGCGCGACCGGTTCACGGGCGGCGGCAACAGCGGTGGTAACGGCAAGGACGGGGCCGGCAGCAAGGACGGCGGCAGCGGTACGGCCACGGAGCGCGACGCCGGCACCGGCACCGACGGCGCCGACGGCAACGGCAAGGGACCGGCCCGGGACTGACCGAGGACCGTCCCGGGACCGGCCGGACCCGCCGTCAGGGTGACGGGCTCGGCTCGGCCGTGCGGGAGAGCGCGCCGCAGAGCGCCGGATGCATCGGGCCCCTCGCGTACGGATCGGTCGCGGCCGGTTCGTGCGGCCGGGCGCGCTCGCCCGCGAGCAGCGGGCGCAGCGTGCTCGGCGGCTCGGCCGAGCAGGACTGGGGACCGGCCTGGACCTCGCTGCTCACCACCTGCGTCTGATGCCTGGGCAGGTCCTCCACGCCGAACCGGAAGCGCATCTCGCGCCGGACGGTGAACAGGGAGGCGTCCCGCACGGGGTGGGCGCCCGAGGCGGCGGGCCGCAGCGGATAGACGAAGACATGGTCCGAGCTGACCTCCAGCGTCCCGGGCCCGGTCTCCTCGTACCGCAGCGTGCCGTGGACACGTACCTGGTCGTCGGCGCGCGCCACCTTCGCCGGGTCGAAGCGGACCAGCCAGCCGATCGGGTCGTGGTGCCCGTCGTCGGCCGGATCGGTGAAGCTGCGGTCGAACTGCGTGAGCTGTTCGGGGTCGAGGAGGACCCGTACAGGGCGCAGGGTGCGCCCCGCGAGGACATCGGGGTCGAGCGAGGACGCCACGAGGTAGTCCTTGACGATGCTCAGCGCCGCCATCACCTGGCCCTCCGCGAAGTCCCCTGCGTCCCGGGCGGCGGGCAGGGTGATGCCCGCCGCCCCCGACCGGAACGGCGCGGCGGGGCTGCGGGCGAGGAGATCGGCGGGCGCGCCGCCCGGCACGGGGCCCTGCGGGGCGAGCGGGACCACCGATGTCCGGGCGGGTTCGACGGCCCTGATCGCGGGCGGGCGGTACGGGTTGCGCAGCCCCAGATAGATCGCGGTGCCGAAGGCGACCACGAGGACCATGAGGAGCAGCAGAAACTGCCGGGGGCCGTTCCCGAACCCCCGCCGGCGTCCGGGGGCGGGCGGCGGGACGGGCGGGATCCTGCGGACGGCGTGGGCGTGCTCGCCCATGCGCTCCCGCGCGGAGTACTCCTGGAGTCGGGCCGCCCGGATGAACGACTCGTCGAAGACGACCGAGCGGTACTCGTCGTCCTCGCCTCCGGGGAGCCCCTCAGGATGCTCTCCTTCGGGTGGGTCTCCACGCCCTGCCATATGTTGAGGGTAGGTCTGCGGAGGCGAACGTAAACGCCGAGCTGACGGTCAAGTTCCGCATGACACCCGTTCGGCCGTTCGGGTAACGCGGGCATCTCTCACGGGCGCTCGCGGCGCCGTGTCAGGGGGTTCTCGGCACCGCCGAGACCGCCGGGACGGTCCCTGTCACGGAGGTCACGGAGGTCGCGGAGGCCGAGGAGGTCGCAGAGGCCGAGGGCCCGATCGCGCCCGGCTTGTCGATCCCGGTCGTGGCAGGCTGCGGCACCTGGTCCTCGCGGCTGTCGGAGGCACCCCGGTAGACGGCCGTGAAGGCGAGCGCCACCATCCCGACGCCCATCAGCACGGCGAGCAGCCAGGCGACGGGCCGGTGCCAGCGCGCGGTGCCCCGGTAGGGCCGGAGGCTGCCGCCGTGGCGTCCGTACGGGCCGGTGTACGCGTCGGGGTCGTCCGGGTCGTACTCCCCGTAGCCGGGGTCCGGGCCGTAGGCGCCGTCCCGGCCGTACAGCTCCTCGTAGAGCTCGTCCTCGGGCGCTCCTCCACCGGAGCGGGCGCGGGCCGCCTCGGCCTCGGCGCGGGCCTGGGCCGCCGACAGCAGCCGCTCCACGGCGGAGGGTTCGTGGATGGTGGCGGCCTTGACGAAGTCCTCGTCGAACACCACGGAGGCGAAGTCCTGATCCGCGCCTCCGCGGTCGTCGTCAGGCTCCCAGCCGTCCGGGAACGGCTTGCCCCCCACGTCGTCCGGCACCTCTTCAGGGTAGACCTGGGACATGGTTTTGGGCAGGCGGAGTCCGAACTATCCCGCTTCGTATTCGTCACACGACCGCGCGCACCCGGACCGCCGCCCCGGTCCTCAGCGGGTGTGCCCGTCCCCGGTCACGATGTACTTCGTGGAGGTCAGCTCCGGCAGCCCCATCGGCCCGCGCGCGTGCAGCTTCTGCGTGGAGATCCCGATCTCGGCGCCGAAGCCGAACTGGCCCCCGTCCGTGAACCGGGTGGAGGCGTTCACGGCGACGGTCGTCGAATCGACCAACTGGGTGAACCTGCGGGCGGCGGCCTGGGAGGTGGTGACGATCGCCTCCGTGTGCCCCGACGACCAGAGCCGGATGTGGGCGACGGCCGCGTCCAGCGAGTCCACCACCGCGGCGGCGATGTCGTACGAGAGGTACTCGGTCTCCCAGTCGTCCTCGGTGGCCGCCACGACCGTGGCCTTCGTCCCGGCCGCGTACGCCTGTACCCGCTCGTCGGCGTGGACGGTGACACCGGAGTCCGCCAGCGCGTCCAGCGCGCGCGGCAGGAACGCGGCGGCGACGTCCTGGTGGACGAGGAGCGTCTCGGCGGCGTTGCAGACGCTCGGGCGCTGCGCCTTGGAGTTGATGAGGATGTCGACGGCCATGTCGAGGTCGGTGTCGGCGTCCACGTACACATGGCAGTTGCCGGTCCCGGTCTCGATGACGGGGACGGTGGAGCCCTCGACGACCGTACGGATGAGGGAGGCGCCGCCGCGCGGGATCAGCACGTCGACCAGGCCGCGCGCCCGCATCAGCTCCTGCACGGCGTCGCGGCCCTCACCGGGCACGAGCTGCACGGCGTCGGCAGGCAGTCCGGCGCCGCCCACGGCGTCGCGCACCACCCGCACCAGCGCGGTGTTGGAGGAGAGCGCCGAGGAGGAGCCGCGCAGCAGTACGGCGTTGCCCGACTTCAGGCAGAGCGCGGCGGCGTCCACGGTGACGTTGGGGCGCGCCTCGTAGATGATCCCGACGACGCCGAGCGGGACGCGCACCTGGCGCAGGTCGATGCCGTTGGGGAGGGTCGAGCCGCGGACGACCTCGCCGACCGGGTCGGGCAGCGCGGCCACGTCCCGTACGTCGGCGGCGATGGCCCGCATCCGCTCCGGGGTGAGCGTCAGCCGGTCGATGACGGACTCGGCGGTGCCGGCCTCCCGGGCGCGCGCGACGTCCTCGGCGTTGGCCGTGACGATCTCGTGCGTACGGACCTCCAGCGCGTCCGCGATCGCCAGCAGCGCGTCGTCCTTGGCCGCGCGCGGCAGTGGCGCGATGTCGGCGGCGGCGGAGCGGGCCCGGTAGGCGGCCCTGACGACCGGGGAGAGATTGTCGTACGGCGAGAGCGAGGTCATGCCCGCAGGGTAATGCGCCCCCTGAGGGCATTCCGCACGTATTCCGCACTCCGAGACGCCCCCGGGCCGGACGGCCGGGCCCCCGCGACGCCCGCGGAACCGCCTCAGAACGGATGGACGCCCACCGGAGCGGCCGGCGGCGGACCGTACCCCTCGGCGATGCGCTGGTGGTACGTCTCCCGGTCGATGACCTCCAGCCCGACGATCAGCCACGGCGGGAGCTGGGCGCTCGACCGGTGCTCGCCCCACAGCCGCAGCGCCACCGCGGCGGCGTCGTGCAGGTCCCTGGCCTCCTCCCAGTAGCGGATCTCCGCGTGGTCGGTGGCGTACCGGCTCGTCAGCAGGAAGGGATGGTCGTGGGCGAGCTGTTCCAGGCCGCGCCTGACCTCGGTCAGCGGGGTCTCCGGGCCCGAGACGCTGAGGGTGATGTGCCAGAGCTTGGACACCTGGCGCGCGGTCGCCGTCGCCGCGGCGTCGCCCTGCCGCCGGTCACCGGCCGCGCCGTCGGTACCGTCGGTACCGGCGCCGTCCGGGGTGTCGGCGGGGTCTCCCACGCCGACGCTGGTCAGGGCTCGTTGCCCGCCGGTGGCCCGCCGGGCCTGGGCGCTTCCCCCGGCACCTCGGGGCACCGCCCCCGGGCGCGCTCGTCTCACCAGCGGCCTCCTGTTTGCTGCGTCGTCGTGCTGATCCCCGTCATAACCCCGTCATCCCTCTGACAAAGTTGACCAGTCCCGGGCGGAAGATGGGGCGGTTTTGGTAAAGGTCCCTGTTCAAAGGCCGGAGTTTCAGCCGTTTCAGGTGCGGGTCAGGGGTGCAGGATGACCAAATCGTCCCGGTGTACGACTTCCCGCTCGTAGGCGGGGCCGAGCGCGCGGGCCAGTTCGCGGGTGGAGCGGCCGAGGAGCTGCGGGATCTCCTTGGCGTCGAAGTTGACCAGGCCGCGGGCGACCGCGTGGCCCTCCGTGTCCCGCAGCTCCACGGGGTCGCCCGCGCTGAACTCGCCCTCGACGGCGGCGATCCCGGCCGGCAGGAGCGATGTACGGCGCTCGACCACGGCCTGTACGGCACCGTCGTCGAGGGTGAGGGCGCCCCGGGGGGTGGAGGCGTGCGCGAGCCACAGGAGCCGGTCGGCGGAGCGCCGTCCGGTGCGGTGGAAGTACGTGCCGGTGTCGCGCCCCGCGAGCGCGTCGGCGGCGCGGCTGGCGGAGGTCAGGACGACGGGGATGCCGGCCGCGGCGGCGATCCTGGCGGCCTCGACCTTGGTGACCATGCCGCCGGTGCCGACCCCGGCCCGGCCGGCGCTGCCGATGGTGACGCCGGCCAGATCGGCGGGGCCGCGCACCTCGGCGATCCGTGAGGTGTCCGTTCTGCTCGGGTCGCCGTCGTACAGGCCGTCGACGTCGGAGAGCAGGACGAGCAGGTCGGCCCGTACGAGATGGGCGACGAGCGCCGCCAGCCGGTCGTTGTCGCCGAAGCGGATCTCGTCGGTGGCGACGGTGTCGTTCTCGTTGACGACGGGGAGGGCGCCCATGCCGAGGAGCTGGTCGAGGGTGCGGTAGGCGTTGCGGTACGAGGCGCGCCTGCTGGTGTCGTCCGTGGTGAGCAGGACCTGGCCGACGCGTACGCCGTACCGGGCGAAGGAGGCGGTGTAACGGGCGACGAGCAGCCCCTGGCCCACACTGGCGGCGGCCTGCTGGCGGGCCAGGTCCCGGGGGCGGCGGTCGAGCCCGAGCGGCGCGAGCCCGGCGGCGATGGCACCGCTGGACACCAGGACGATCTCCCGGCCGCCGCTCGCGCGTACGGCGGCGAGGACGTCGACCAGGGCGTCGACCCGGTCGGCGTCGAGGCCGCCCGCGGCGGTGGTGAGCGAGGAGGAGCCGACCTTGACGACGATCCTGCGGGCCTGCCCGACCGCGTCCTGCCGTGTCGTCGACTGCTGCCGTGCCGTCGCCTGCTGCCGTGCCGTCGTCTGCTCCCGCCCTGCCGCCTGCTCGCGCCCGGTCGCCTGCTCGCGCCCGGTCGCCTGCTGCCGTGCCGCCGCTTGCCGCCCTGCCGCTGCCACGTGCTCTGCCTCTGCTCTCGCCACCGGGGCGTGTTCCCGTGTTCCCGCCGCTCCCGCCACCGGACTCGGAAAGTCCGCGCGCGGTGCGTCCCGGCCGGCCAGCCTACGCGGGGGCCGCCCGCGACGGCGGATCATTTCAGTGGCTGGAACACCCGGACGGCTCGCCGGTGCAACCAGAGACCCGTGACAGCAGTCTGTCAGGGGGAGGAACGGGCGGGAAACAGCCGCGGGCCCCTCGGAGATAAGCTGGCAGCCCGGCGCCGCACCCTCCGCCGACGGCAGCGATCCCCCGCTTGCTCCGCAACCTGGTCAGCCACCCCCCGCGCACCGACAACACGAGATGGGCCTTCAAGTAATGCCAGTAAAAGTGAGCGTCGTCATTCCGGTGTACAACCCGGGTAAGTACATCGATCCGTGCATCGATTCACTGCTGGCCCAGACGCTGCCGGCCGCGGACTTCGAGGTGCTCTTCGTCAACGACGGCTCGACCGACGACACCCCCGCGAGACTGGACAAGCTGGCCGCCGAGCACCCGCACTTCCGGGTGATCCACATTCCCAACTCGGGGTGGCCTGGGAAGCCCAGAAACATCGGTGTGGCGGAGGCGAAGGGCGAGTACGTCCAATTCGTCGACCAGGACGACCACATGGCCTCCGACGCGCTGCGACGGCTCTACGAGATGGGCCACCGCAACGGCTCCGACATCGTGATCGGAAAGGTCGCCTCCAACTTCCGCGGCGTCCCGCACGGCGTGTTCAAGACGAACCGCGAGAAGTGCGATCTCAGCAACGCGCCGCTGTACGACAGCCTCACCCCGCACAAGATGTTCCGCACGGAATTCCTGCGCGAGAACAACATCGCGTACCCCGAGGGCAAGCGGCGCCTTGAGGACCAGCTCTACATGATGCAGACGTACTTCCCCGCGAAGGTCGTGTCGATCCTGGGGACGTACACCTGCTACTATTACTCGAAGCGGGACGACGGCCAGAACGCCGGCTCCGCGAAGCTCGTGCCGTCCGGCTACTACGGCAACCTCCGCGAGGTGCTCGGCGTCGTCGTGGACAACACCGAGCCGGGCGAGTTCCGGGACCGGCTGCTGCGCCGCTTCTACCGGGTCGAGATGCTGGGCCGGCTCAGCGAGCCCTCGGTCCTCAAGTACGAGCCCGCGTACCTGGACGAGATGGTCGACGCGATCCAGCCGCTGGTGAAGGACTTCATCACCGACGGCGTGCACGACGGGCTCGGCGCGCTGGTCCGGCTCCGCTCCACGCTGCTGCGCGCCGACGACCGCCAGGGGCTGGTGAAGATCGCCCGGTTCGCCAAGTCGGTGAAGGCCACGGCGCGCCTGGAGGAGTTCGACTGGCAGCCGGACGGCAGGATCGCGCTCTCCGTGACCGGCCGCCTGGTGCACGGCGAGGACCAGCAGCCGCTGCGCCTGGTCCGCCGGGACAAGCGGTACTTCGTGCACCCGGAGATCACCGAGGGGCTGCTGCCCGAGGGTGAACTCCTCGACGTCACCGACGACATGGACACCTACAAGGGTGAACTCTCCCTGCGCAACCGGGAGACCGCCGTCGAGTGGCCCTGCCCCGCCGACTTCACCGCGAAGGTCGAGAAGGCCGCGGCGCCGGCCGGCGCCGCGGCGGACGCCGCGGACACCGACGAGACGTACGAGGTCGTGCTCCACGGCACCGGTACGGTGACCAGCGAGGCGGTCAAGGGACGCGGCCGGGTCTCCCGGGGCTTCTGGGACATCTGGGTCCCGATGCGCGGCCTCGGGATCGTCCGCAAGGCCCGCCTCGGCGCCGACCGCGCGCCCGGGGTGGACGCCAAGTGCCTCCCGGCGGTGCTCGGTTCGCCGGCCCGCCCGGTCATCCCGTACTTCACCGACCCGCACGGCAACCTCACGCTCGATGTGGCGGGCCGCGCCAAGAAGATGGCGACGTATCTCGCCGAGAGCCCCGCGCTGCGGATGCCCGGCTCCCGCTCCGAGCTGCGGTTCGAGATCTTCACCGGTACGAAGTCCGCCTCCCTCGCCGTCGAGCTGGTGCTGACCGGCTCGGACGGTACGAAGCTCACGCACCCGGCGACGCTCCGCCCCGACCACGGAAGGGCGCATCTGGAGGTGCCGGGCCGGGTGGCCGGACTGGCGGAGGGCCAGGCGCGTCTTTCGGTCAAGCTGGACGGCCCCAAGGGTCCCGAGCTGGACATCTGCGAGCTGCCGGTGGCCGCCGGCGGTCGGCTCCGGCTCGACCAGAGCGGGCTCGGGGAGGTCGACCCCCTGCTGGTGCGGGTGGTGACGGTGAAGCGCCGCAGGGCCACGCTGCGCAAGGTGCTCCGCTCGGCCGGCGGCCCGATCGTCCGCAGGCTGCCCGCCTCGGCGCGGAAGAAGGTGCGCCGCCTCGCGGCCCGCATCTGACCCGTGGCGGCGCCCCGCACCTCTCCACGGCGCGCCGCTCCATGGCGGCACCGCTCCACAGCGCACGGCCCCACTCCCAACCCTGAACAGAACAACAAGGACGTGATCACATGCGGCAGCTCTCCGTCGAAGGCGCCTGGGTGCATGAACCGAAGGTCTTCCCGGACAGCCGTGGCAGCTTCCACGAGTGGTTCAAGGCCTCCGACTTCGCCGAGGCGGCCGGCCATCCGCTGAACCTCGCGCAGGCCAACTGCTCGGTCTCCAGCCGGGGCACGCTGCGGGGCGTCCACTTCGCCGATGTGCCGCCCGGCCAGGCCAAGTACGTGAAGTGCGTGCGCGGCGCGGTGCTCGACGTGATCGTGGACATCCGGGTGGGCTCGCCGACGTACCGGAAGTGGGAGACCGTGCGCCTCGACGACACGGACCACCACTCGGTCTATCTCGCGGAGGGTCTCGGGCACGCCTTCATGGCGCTGACCGACGACGCCACGGTGGTCTACCTCTGCTCCGAGGGGTACTCCCCGGGCCGTGAGCACGGTCTGAACCCGCTGGACCCGGAGCTCGGCATCGAGTGGCCCGAGTCGATCACGCCGCTGCTCTCCGAGAAGGACGCGGCGGCCCCGACCCTCGCGGAGGCCGAGGCCCAGGGTCTGCTGCCGTCGTACGAGGAGTGCCGGGCGTACTACGCGGAGCTGGCCGCGCGCGCCTGACGGCAACCCGCCCGGCAGCCTGCCTGACGGCGTGCCGCCGGGCGGTGCACGACGAAGGGCCGGAGCGTGCGCTCCGGCCCTTCCTCATGTCCTGGTGCCCGGTGACGGTCAGCCGGTGACGGCCTCGATCTGCCGGCGCAGCGGCGTGAACGCCGAGCGCGGACGGCGCAGGTTACGGGCGCGGTTCAGCGCGGGCCAGAAGCCCGCCCCGAGCAGCGCCTCGGGGCGCACGGCGTTCTTGCGGACGAGGATCTCGTCCGGCACGTCCTGCGGGTCCGGTACGACGTACTCCTCGATGATCTTGTCGTACGCGTTCTTCAGCACCGTCGACTCGGGGTTGGCGCCGAAGATCGCCACCACCCCGGTCGGCTCGGTGTCGACGTCGACGACGAGCAGGTCGGGGCGGTAGCGCCGGAGCACCTGGGCCACCTTGTAGACGTCGCCCGCCCAGAACTTCGTGTGGCGGTCGCGCGCCGCCTCGTCGACGTCCCGGGGCAGCATGTCGTCGAGGACGATCACGCTGGACCAGCGGGAGTGCTTCTCGACGTTCATGAAGTCGCGCAGCGCGAACTCGAAGAGGTGCATGCCGTCGATGAACGACAGCTCCAGCTTCGGGTCCCCGCCGAGCAGGTTGACCGGGTCGCGGCGGGCAAGCGCGCGGAACGGGTTGCGGCCGTTGCGCAGATGGATCAGCGGGTCCTTGCGTGCGAAGAAGTCGTCACTGGTCGCCCGGACCAGGTGGACGTCGCAGCTGATGTCCGTGACCACCCGGAAGGCCGGGTCGACGGCGACGGACGGAACCCGGGAGAGCGCCAGGCTTCGCCCGTCGTTGACCCCGATCTCCAGATAGGTGCGGGGCTTGTACACACGGTGCAGCTGGCGCAGGAAGCCGTGGCGATCCACGTAAGGGGCCCTTCACTGAGAATCAACAATCCATAGGTTTGATTCTCAGTGAACTTAGTGGGCCCACAGGTTGTACGTAAACATCTACCGGCCAGTAACACCCGTTTGGCGCTCGGCCGCCAGCACCGCCGGGAACGCTTCGGCGAGCGCCGCCCGCCAGTCGCGGATCGGTTCGATTTCGGCTGATTTCCATCGGTCGTGACCGAGGATGCTGTACGCGGGCCGGGGGGCCGGCCGGACGAACGCCTCGCTGGTCGTCGGACGGACCCGCGCCGGATCCGCGCCGAGCAGCCGGAAGATCTCCTGGGTGAAGCCGAACCAGGTCGTCCCGCCGCCGCTGGTGCCGTGGTAGACGCCCGCCGGCGCCGTTCCGTCCAGCGCCGCCGCGCCGAGCCGGACCAGCCGGTCGGCGAGGTCACCGGTCCAGGTGGGCTGTCCGCGCTGGTCGTCCACCACGTCCAGGGTGTCCTTGACGGCCTCCAGCTTGATCATCGTGCGGACGAAGTTGGGCCCGCCCGCGCCGTACAGCCACGCCGTACGGACCACGTAACCCCGCTCGGGGAGGGCGTCGAGCACCGCCCGCTCCCCCGCCAGCTTCGTCCGCCCGTAGGCGCTGCGCGGCGCGGTCGGGGCGTCCTCCGCGTACGGCGTCTCCCCGTCCCCGGCGAAGACGTAGTCCGTGGAGACCTGGAGCAGGATCGCGCCCGACTCCCGGCAGGCCTCGGCGAGGACCCGGGGGCCCGTGCCGTTGACCGCGAGCGCGTCGTCCTCCTTGGACTCGGCGTCGTCCACGGCCGTCCAGGCCGCGCAGTTGACCACGACCGCCGGGGCGTGCTCCGCGAAGGCGGCGCGCACGGCGTCGGGGTCGGTGATGTCCAGCGCGGCGCGGTCCAGACCGGCCGCGGGCCGCCCGGCGGCGGCGAGCCGGGCCAGCAGGTCCCGGCCGAGCATGCCGCCGGCGCCGGTGACGAGCCAGGTGCCCGCCGCGCCGCCGTCCGCCGCGCGGCCGCCGGTCACGGAGCCGGTGTTCACGGAGCCGGTACTCACAGGGCCGCACGCTCCTTCAGCGGCTCCCACCAGGCGCGGTTCTCGCGGTACCACTCCACGGTCTCCGCGAGGCCCGCCGCGAAGTCCTTGCGAGGCTCGTACCCCAGCTCCTCGCGGATCTTGGAGCAGTCGACGGAGTAGCGGCGGTCGTGTCCCTTGCGGTCGGTGACGTACTCGACGCTGGTCTCCCAGTCCGCCCCGCACGCCTCCAGGAGGAGGCCGGTCAGCTCCTTGTTGGAGAGCTCCGTGCCGCCGCCGATGTTGTAGACCTCGCCCGCGCGGCCCTTCGTACGGACCAGCTCGATGCCCTGGACGTGGTCGTCGATGTGCAGCCAGTCGCGGATGTTGCCGCCGTCGCCGTACAGGGGCACCTTCTTGCCGTCCAGCAGGTTCGTGATGAACAGCGGGATGACCTTCTCGGGGAAGTGGTGGTGCCCGTAGTTGTTGGAGCAGCGGGTCACCCGCACGTCGAGGCCGTGGGTGCGGTGGTACGAGAGCGCGATCAGGTCGCTGGACGCCTTCGCCGAGGAGTACGGCGAGTTGGGCTCCAGCGGGTGCGTCTCGGGCCAGGAGCCCTCGTCGATCGAGCCGTAGACCTCGTCCGTGGAGATGTGCACGAAGGTCTTGACGCCCGCGCGGTGGGCGGCGTCGATCAGCGTGTGCGTACCGACCACGTTCGTACGGACGAACTCGGCGCCGCCGTCGATGGAGCGGTCGACGTGCGACTCGGCGGCGAAGTGCACCACCTGGTCGTGCTCGGCCATCAGCTTGCCGACCAGCTCGGGGTCGCAGATGTCGCCCTGGACGAAGCGGAATCCGGGGTGCTCGCGGACCGGGTCGAGGTTGGCCGGGTTCCCCGCGTAGGTGAGCTTGTCGAGGACGGTGATCTCGACGTCGCCGGGGCCCTGCGGGCCGAGCACCGTACGGACGTAGTGCGAGCCGATGAAGCCGGCACCGCCGGTCACGAGAATCCTGTGCGTCATGAGGAGATCTGCACCTTGCTGTGGTCACCGAGGACGAGTCGGTGGGCGGACGGGTTACGGGGAGCGGGGGTGATCTCGACGTCACGGCCGATCAGCGACGCCTCCACGCGGCGGACGCCGGTGAGCGAGGACCCGCGCAGGACGATGGAGTACTCGATCTCGCTGTCCTGGATGGTGCATCCCTCGGAGACCGAGGTGAAGGGACCGATGTACGCGTCACTGATCACGGTGTCCGCGCCGATGATCGCGGGGCCGAGGATGCGGCTGCCGGTGACCTTCGCGCCCTTCTCGATCCTCACCCGCCCTATGATCTCGCTGCCCTCGTCGACGGTGCCCTCGCAGTGCGGCTCGACGGTCTCCAGCACCGAGCGGTTGACCTCCAGCATGTCGGTGACGTTGCCGGTGTCCTTCCAGTACCCGGAGATGGTCGTGGAGCGGACGTCGCGCTGCTGGTCGATCAGCCACTGGATGGCGTGGGTGATCTCCAGCTCGCCGCGCCAGGACGGCTCGATGGAGCGCACGGCCTCGTGGACGGCCGGGGTGAAGAGGTAGACACCGACGAGCGCGAGATCGCTCTTGGGCTTCTTCGGCTTCTCCTCCAGGGCCACCACGCGTCCCTCGCCGTCCAGTTCGGCGACGCCGAAGGAGGTCGGGTTGGGGACCTTCGTGAGCAGGATCTGCGCGGCGGGGCGCTCCTCACGGAAGCCGTCCACCAGGCCGCTGATGCCGCCGACGATGAAGTTGTCGCCGAGGTACATCACGAAGTCGTCGTCGCCGAGGAAGTCACGGGCGATGAGGACGGCGTGCGCCAGGCCGAGCGGGGCGTCCTGCTGGAGGTACGTCACCTTGATACCGAACTGCGAGCCGTCACCCACGGCGGCGCGGATCTCGTCCGCCGTGTCGCCGACGATCACGCCGACCTCGGTGATGCCCGCCTCCGCGATGGCTTCGAGGCCGTAGAAGAGCACCGGCTTGTTCGCCACGGGGACGAGCTGCTTCGCCGATGTGTGCGTAATGGGCCGCAGTCGGGTGCCTGCCCCACCGGACAGTACGAGAGCCTTCACTGTTCCTGTATTCCCCTGCTGTGATTGCGATGCTGTCCGGGGGTCGCCCGACAGTCCGATTTTACCTACGCTTCGCGGTGTCGTCTGCTGCCGGTCACCACGGAAGGGTGATCCGGCCCGCTCCGGGGGCGCGAAGAAGTGCGTTCCGGAGCCCGTACGCCCACGGGCGCGGCCCGGCACCACCGGCCGCGCCCCTCCCGGTCCTCGCCCCGGCACCGTACTCCCTCACGCCGTACGGCCGATTTCCGTGCAACTCCCTTACGCCACACGGTTCTTCATCGGCGCGAGGCCCCTCACGCGGGTACGCAGCCGACGTGCCACCCGGCGTGCCAGCGACCTCCGCCGACGGACCGCCCGGGGCGGCTCGATGGGGCGCAGCCCCGGCTTGCCCACCCAGTCCCGGGTGGTCACCTCGAACGCCGCGTCGGTCAGCCCCGAACGGCGGTCGCCGAAGTGCGGGAAGGCGAGGTACGGCGTCCGGGCGCGGCCCCGGTGGACCACCTCGGGCACCGTCTCCGCCTTGATGAACGCCAGCATGTCGGCGAGGAGATCGAGCCGCCCGAGCGCCACGCACTCCAGCCGCAGCCGCTCGTTGACCTTGATGTGACGCGCCACGCCCGGGTTCCAGTACCGCGCCATCAGCGGGGCGACCAGCTCCAGTTTGTGGCGTCGTACCGTCTCCGACTCCTTGACGATCCCGTGCGCGAACTGCTGGATCAGCCCGACCGTGAACGGTCTGACCATCAGTCTGTCGCGCCGGGGACCCGCCGGCTCCAGTTCGGCGATGAGCGTCATCAGAGCCGTCACGGCGGCGAACCGGTGCGTGTAGTCACCGGCCTTGGTCACATGCTTGCCGTCGTCCCTGCCGACCAGGTAGTAGCAGGTGTAGTCGGAGATCACCGAGACGCCGCCGCCGCGGAGGTAGGCCGCCATGGTGAAGAGCGCGTCCTCGCCGGTCCTGAGCCGCTCGTCGAAGCGCAGTCCCAGCCGCTCGACCATCGCGCGCCGGAAGAGCTTCTGCGCGCTCAGCGTGTAGATGACCTGCGAGTTGTGGACATCGACGCGGTCGGCCGTACGCCGCCACATCGAGCTCGGAGCGCCCCGGTCGACCCCCACCACCTTGCCGAGCACCACGTCCGTGCCGGCGCGGTCGGCCACCGTGACCATGCGCTCCAGTGCTTCGTCCCCCAAGTAGTCGTCCGCGTCGAGGAAGAACACGTACCGTCCCCGGGCCAGGCCGAGGCCGACGTTGCGCGGGCCGCTGGGGCCACCCGAGTTGGCCTGGCGCACCACCCTGGTCGGGATGGCCGTCCGGGCCGCGAATTCTTCCAGGTAGTCCCCCGTGCCGTCGGTCGAGCCGTCGTCGACGGCGACGAGCTCGATCCGGTCGGCGCCCAGCGTCTGGGCCTCCACCGATTCCAGGCAGCGGACTAAGTAGGGCATGGCTTCGTAAGCCCCGACGATCACGCTCACAACAGGAACAGACATATTGTTCATCAGAATTCAAGACAAGCTGCATCGAACGTTGGTTGTCTCACCTCGAACGCCAGTGTCCGTGATGCCCGTCACATGTGCACGTTGACGCCCGGGCCGTCACGCGGACACGGAAAGGCCCGGTGGGGCGCTCCCTGGAGAGCGCCCCACCGGGCCTTCCGTCCGTGTTCTCCCCGGTCAGCCGCGTACGGGCGAGTCCAGGTCGTTGATCTCGGCGTCCCCGGCGTCGCCTGCGTCCCCTGCGCCCCGGGCGTTCCTCGCGCTCGGCGCCGAGTCGTCCGGCGCGGCCGCCGCCTCCGGCTCCCCGAGGCGCTGTTCGACGCCCGCGTTCCGCGCCAGCGACTTCGCGGACAGCGCCTGCGTCGCCGCCTCGAACTGCTCCATCGACGTCGGCTCGTCGGGGCCCAGCAGATACCGCTTCAGCTCCCGGCGCTCGTCCGCGAGACGGTCGGCGGCCGGGTCGGCGACCGCGGCGAGCAGCTCGTCCAGCTCCCGCGCGCTGTTGGTGAGGATCACGGCGGCCCGTACGGCGGTGTTCTGCCGCTTGAACTCCTCCGCGCCCAGCTCCGCCGAGTCCGTGACGGCGTACGGCTTGCCGCTCGCGATGAAGTCGGACACCACGCTGGAGATGTCGGAGACCATGGCGTCCGACTCGTTGAAGCAGTCGTACAGCGCGGGCTCGGAGCCGCTGATGACCCGGTGCTCCCACCAGCCGAAGGAACGCCAGTACGCGCCGTTCCACTCGCGCCGCAGCCGCGTCAGCTCCTCCTGACGGGCCGGGTCCGCCTGGGAGTCACGCGACTGCTCCGCCTCGTCACGCCCCGTGTCCGCGGCGCCCATCAGCTCGCCGAGGCGCGCGGAGATCCGGGCCAGCTCGGCCTTGGCGGCGGTCCGGTCCGCGCTCAGCCCGGCGCTCTCCTTCGCCCAGCGGGCGTCGGTGGCCCGCTCGGCGGCGGCCTTCTCCACCAGCGCGATGATCCGCTCGTGCACGGCCTTCGCCTTGGCGCTGCGGGTCCCGGTGAAGGGGTGCGGCTTGTAGAGCACCCGGACGGGGCTGTCGGCCTTCAGGAGCCGCTTGACGATGTTCTCGCCGGCCAGCAGCAGCGAGGTGTTCCCGGGGTTGTCGTCCCAGCCCTCCCAGGTCGGGGCGTACAGCACGGTGGGCACGGGGTGGCGCCGGGCGCCGCTGTACGGCTCGATCGGGGCGAGCTGCGGGCGGCCGACCTCCACGATGTCCTCGTCGCGCACCCCGACGTCCGCGAGCGCGTACCGGTCGCGCCCGGCCCGGCCCGCGGTCCACACCTCGTCGTACGCCTTGCTGTACGGGTTGACGCTGGCCAGCTTGTCGCTGTCGCCGTGGCCGATGAAGACGTGCTTCATGGTGGGCACGCGCAGCATGTGGATGTTCTTGCCGACATTGGCCGCGTAGAGCGCGACCCGGACGGTCGACAGGTCCAGGTTCATCAGGTGCACCCCGCCGGGGACGCAGAGCACCGGCACGTCCGTCGTCCCGAGCTGCTGGGCGATGGCCCGCTCCCGCAGCACGATCAGCGGCCGGCCCTCCAGCCGGTCCATCGTGTCCAGCCACATGTTGACCTGGTACGCGGACTCCTTGGAGCCCGAGAAGTACAGCATCACGGTCGGCCGGTACTCGGCCAGCCAGCCGTCGACCGCCGTGAGCACCTTCTCGGCGTTGGGTACGAGCCGGCTCGGCCGCAGGTAGGGCAGGAGCGCGGCGATGTAGCCGACGGCGAGGAACAGGCTGAGGCCGAGGCCGGCGAAGCCGTAGATGTTGTCGCGCGTCTGGAGCGTGATGATCACACCCACCATGGCGAAGACATCGAGGTGGAGCATCTTCTCCGCGGAGCGGTTGAGCAGCCCGCGCGGCGGCGCGTCCGGGATCCGGATGCCGGTCAGGTCGATGTTGCGGGTGACGACGGGCAGCCTGCGGCGCAGCCGGAGCAGGGTGACGATCGCGCCGTGCGGCGCCTGGAGCGCGTAGAACATCAGGACCATGACCACGGTCACGTAGAAGATCCGGTCCTCACCGAGGCCCGACCTGGCGACCAGCAGCACCAGCAGCATCTGCCGGATCAGGAACCGGATCGAGAGGCCGGCGCGCACCTTGGCGAGCCGGTTCACCAGATAGCTGCCGCGCTGGTGCAGGTAGGTGTCCGCGAGATAGGTCACGGCTGCGGCCGCCGCGAAGAACCAGAGGTTGGGGATTATCGCGGCGAGCATGACGCACGGGAAACTGATACCCAGAAGAAGTGCGGCTGCCAGCTCTGATCCGCTGCCCACGCGGGCCAGGCGGATAGCTGTCGAAATCACGGAAAACCTGCTCCAGACCGTGCCGGCTGATGACCTTGCAAGGGATGCGTGAACAAGCGATTTCACGACGTCACGTCATGACGGCTTCGCGAATTCACGCTTTCACGACTTCACGACTTCACGACTTAACGACTTCACGAACTGGGGCCTCCGCGGTTCGCGCGGAGGCGACCCACAGAGGCCCTGTCAAAGATTGTCAAGAAGTATTACACATCTTCCTGACGGTCCAGTACGGCGGCGAGCGCCTGCTCGAAGTCGGATGTCTCCGAGGCACCGCGCGTCGGGTCCTGCTGGCGTACGTCGATCACATGGCCGGTCAGCTCGGAGAGCAGCACGTCGAGGGAGGTCTTCGCGACCGCCTCGGAGGAGAGCAGCGAGCCCTCCGGCTCCTGGCCGAACGCCTTGGTGCGCATGGGGGTGGCGGTCCGCTCCGGGTTCACGCAGTTGACCCGGATCCCCTCGCCCGCCCACTCGTCGGAGAGCGCCTGGGTCAGATTGACCATGGCGGCCTTCGTGGACGAGTACAGGCTGTACTCGGCGCGGCCCCGGGTGTAGCTGCTGGAGGTGTAGAGCATCAGCTGGCCCTTGGTCTCCGCCAGGTACTTGTACGAGGCGCGCGCGATCTGCACCGGCGCCAGGTAGTTGACGTTCAGCGCCTCCTGGATCGTGGTGTTGTCCGTCTCGGCCAGCTTGCCGATGCGCAGCACACCCGCGGTGTTGATCACGTAGTCGATCCGGCCGGTCTCGCCGTAGGCCCGGGAGAGCGCGTCGTCCACGTGCTCCGGGTTCTCCACGTGCGTACCGGTGGTGGAGCGGCCCAGCGCGTACACCGTCGCGCCGTACGACTCGGCGAGCTGGGCGATGTCGGCGCCGATGCCGTACGAACCGCCGAAGACGACCAGCGTCTTACCGGTGAGCAGCTCACGGTAGGAGTCCTCGGACGGCTGCTCGGGCGCGCTCGCGGAGGCGAGCTGGAACAGCTTGTCGGCGATGAAGACGTCGACCGGCTGCGTCACCTTCATGTTGTACTCGTCGCCCGCCACGACATAGATCGGCACGTCCGGCAGGTACTTGAGCACGACGGAGCAGTCGTCGGTGGCCTGGAAGTTGGGGTCGCCCGCCGCGACCTCGTACGCCGCGCGGATCGTGGAGAGCTTGAACGCCTGCGGGGTCTGGCCGCGGCGCAGCCGGGACCGGTCCGGGACGTCCGTGATGAACTCGCCGTCGCCGCCGTGCGTACGGGTCACGATGATCGTGTCCGCGGACGGGATGGCCACGTCCACCGCCTGGTAGCGGTCCAGCGCGTCCACGCAGTCCTTGATCACGCGCTGCGAGAGCAGCGGCCGCACCGCGTCGTGGAAGAGCACGTTGCGGTCCTCGCCCGGCGCCAGCCCCTCGCCCAGCGCGGCGATCGCGCGCTCGGTGGTCTCGTTGCGCGTCGTGCCGCCCTCGATGACCCGGGTGACCTTGGTCAGTCCGGCCTTCGCGACGATCTTCTCCACGTCGGGCACGTAGCCGGGGGCCATGAGCACGATCACGTCGTCGATCGAGTCGCTCTGCTCGAAGATCCACAGGGTGTGCTCGATGACCGCCTTCCCCGCGATCTTCAGCAACTGCTTCGGGATCGACAGCCCCACCCGCTGACCGGTACCGCCCGCCAGGACGACAGCGGTGGTGCGGGGCTTCGCGGGCGACGCGGAAGTTGCAGACACAGGACAGACCTACCTTGCGGGCTCAGAGGATGTAGCGATGGTCCCACCCGCGGCAATCGTCGTGCAAGGTGGAGCACAGGCGCCCGCCACCGGCCCGCAACCCCTGATTCACCTGGGAGGACAGGTGTGTCCGTGGTGCGTGGCCGACAGGTGTACGTGAAGGAGACCACAAAAGATTCACGTCGGAGCACGGGGGCTCACAGATGAGAGGGGTACGGAGCGGGGCCGCCGACCGCCGCCGATCGCCGAGGTGCGGCCGCCTCCGGCGGAGACGGCCGCACCGGAGACGGTACGGGCGGGTCAGAAGGGCTTGAATTCCTCGTACTCCCGCTGCGCCTCGTCGCGCTCGGCGTCGCGGTCCCGGCGGCGCTGCGCCGCCGGACGCGGCTCCTCCAGGCGGTGGTCCTCGCCGCGGCGGCCCAGCATCTCGGCGCCGGCCATCATCGTGGGCTCCCAGTCGAAGACGACCGCGTCGTCCTCGTCGCCGATGGCGACCCCGTCGCCCGCCCGCGCGCCGGCCTTCATCAGCTCGTCCTCGACACCGAGCCGGTTCAGCCGGTCCGCGAGGTAGCCCACGGCCTCGTCGTTGCTGAAGTCGGTCTGGCGGACCCAGCGTTCGGGCTTGTCGCCGCGCACCCGGTAGATGCCGTCCTCCTCCAGGATGACGGTGAAACCGGCGTCGTCGACGGCCCTCGGACGGATGACGATCCGGGTCGCCTCCTCCTTGGGCTTCTCGGCGCGCGCCGTGGCGATGATCTCCGCGAGCGCGAAGGACAGCTCCTTGAGCCCCAGGTGCGCCACGGCCGACACCTCGAAGACGCGGTAGCCGCGCGCTTCGAGATCGGGCCTGATCATCTCGGCGAGGTCCTTGCCGTCCGGGATGTCGACCTTGTTGAGGACGACGACGCGCGGCCGGTCGCCGAGGCCGCCGTACTGCGCGAGTTCCGCCTCGATGACATCGAGGTCGGTGACCGGGTCGCGCTCCGACTCCAGCGTCGCCGTGTCCAGGACATGGACGAGCACGGAGCAGCGCTCGACGTGGCGCAGGAACTCCAGGCCGAGCCCCCGGCCCTGGCTGGCGCCCGGGATCAGCCCGGGGACGTCCGCGATGGTGTAGACGGTCGAACCGGCGGTGACCACGCCCAGGTTGGGGACGAGCGTGGTGAACGGGTAGTCCGCGATCTTCGGCTTGGCGGCGGAGAGCACCGAGATCAGCGAGGACTTGCCCGCGCTCGGATAGCCGACGAGCGCCACGTCCGCGACCGTCTTCAGCTCCAGGACGATGTCGCCGCCGCGGCCGGGCTCGCCGAGCAGCGCGAAACCGGGCGCCTTGCGGCGGGCCGAGGCCAGCGCCGCGTTGCCGAGGCCGCCGCGGCCGCCGTCGGCGGCGACGAAGGTGGTGCCCTCACCGACGAGGTCGGCGAGGACATTGCCCCGCTTGTCGAGCACGACGGTGCCGTCGGGCACCGGGAGCACCAGGTCCTGGCCGTCCTTGCCGGAGCGGTTGCCGCCCTCGCCGGGCTTGCCGTTGGTGGCCTTGCGGTGCGGCGAGTGGTGGTAGTCGAGCAGCGTCGTCACCGACTGGTCGACGACGAGGATCACATCGCCGCCCCGGCCGCCGTTGCCGCCGTCGGGGCCGCCGAGGGGCTTGAACTTCTCACGGTGTACGGAGGCGCAGCCGTGGCCTCCGTTACCCGCGGCGACATGCAGCTCGACGCGGTCCACGAAGGTGGTCATGGGGGTTGCCTCCAGTACATACGGAATTGTCTTACCTGTAACGCGCGAAAGGCGGACCCGCTTCCCGTCTCCGGGAAGTGAGGTCCGCCCTCGCGAAGAACCGTTCTACAGGCGCCCTGCCCGCCCACCGGTACCGGGAGAGGTACCGAAGGGTTACTAGGCGGCGGGAACGATGTTGACGACCTTGCGGCCACGGTGGGTGCCGAACTCCACCGCGCCGGGGTTCAGCGCGAACAGCGTGTCGTCGCCGCCACGGCCGACGCCGGTGCCCGGGTGGAAGTGCGTGCCGCGCTGGCGGACCAGGATCTCACCGGCGCTGACGACCTGACCGCCGAAGCGCTTCACGCCGAGCCGCTGAGCATTGGAGTCGCGCCCGTTCCGAGTGGACGATGCGCCCTTCTTGTGTGCCATGTCTCCTCAGTCCCTTACTTCGCAGCCGCGGGGATACCGGTGACCTTGATCGCCGTGTACTGCTGGCGGTGACCCTGGCGGCGGCGGTAACCCGTCTTGTTCTTGTAGCGAAGGATGTCGATCTTCGCGCCCTTGTGGTGGTCCACGATCTCGGCCTGAACCTTGATGCCGTCCAGCACCCACGGGTCGCTGGTGACCGCGTCACCGTCGACCACGAGCAGCGTCTTGAGTTCGACGGTGTCGCCGACCTTGCCGGTGGAAATCTTGTCAACCTCAACGATGTCGCCGACAGCAACCTTGTGCTGGCGGCCACCGCTGCGCACGATGGCGTACACGCGGAACTCACTCTCGCTCGGAACGGAACCCCTGAAGCCAGCCGCCCGCACGGGCCGGGGCCCGTGGCAGTCCTGACAGGACGAGCGGCCTCCCCCGGAGATCCGGGAGGTGGGTGCTCAGAGGTGGGCGCGCATAGGAACACACCGAAGGTTTAGAGTACGGGGCCCCTGTACAGGGGGTCAAACCGGCTCCCCCCGGTGCCGCATCGGCTCCCCGTGCCGCGCCGCCCGGGGGGGGCGGGGCGGCACGGGGGCCCCGCGGATCAGTCCACCGTGGAGGCCGCGGGCTCATATAAAAAAAAGACGCTGCCCAC
>NZ_JBHURV010000061.1:20536-42595 GCF_042673865.1 Streptomyces sp. NPDC056987 | reverse complement strand
GGGCCCGCACGTTCCCGTGCGGGCCGGGGCCTCTGTGCGGGTCTGTCACCAGGTGACGGGCAGCCGGGTCAGGCCGTGCACCATCATCCCGGTCGTCAGCTCCAGGGAGTCGACCTCCTCCGCGAGCCGCAGACCGGGGAAGCGGTTCAGCAGCGAGGAGAGGACGATCTGCAGCTCCGCCCTGGCCAGCGCGGCGCCCACGCAGAAGTGCGGGCCGTGGCCGAACGCGACGTGGTGGACGGCCTCGGGCCGGGTGGGGTCGAACTCGTCCGCCTGCGCGCCGGGGAAGCGCGCGGGGTCCTGGTTGGCGGAGCAGACCGCCGCCAGGACCGCGCTGCCCTTGGGGATGACGGTGTCGCCGACCTCGACGTCCTCCAGGGTGATCCGCAGCGGGCCGCCGTCACCGATCGGGTTGACGCGCAGCAGCTCCTCGACGGCGTGGTCGATCATCTCGGGGTGTTCGCGCAGCGTGGCCATGTGCTCGGGGTGGCGCAGCAGGGTCAGGACCATCTTGCCGATCATGCTGACCGTGGTCTCGTGACCGGCGACGAGGATGGTCGCCGCCATGACGATCAGCTCGTACTCGTTGAGGCTGCCCTCCTCCTCGTGGGCGGCGACGAGCGCGCCCATCAGGTCGTCCGTGGGCTCCTCCCGCTTGCGCTTGACGAGTGCGCCGAGGTACCCGATCATCTGCTGGCGCTGGGCGGCCATCTCCTCGGGGGTGTGCGCGGTCAGCGAGACGAAGGCGTCCGACCACTCGCGGAAGCGGTCGCGGTCCTCGAAGGGCACACCGAGCAGTTCGCAGATCACCATCACCGGCAGCGGGAAGGCGAGTGCCGTGTTGAGGTCGACCGGCCCGTCGAGCTTCTCCATCTCGTCCAGCAGCCCGTCGGTCAGCTCCTGGATCCGGGGACGCATGTTCTGCACGCGGCGGGCGGTGAACTCCCGGGAGACGAGCTTGCGCAGCCGGGTGTGCTCGGGCGCGTCCGTGGTGAACAGGCTGCCCGGCACGGGGGGCGTGGGGGTGAGCTGCGGTACGTCGGGGGAGATGGTGGCGGCCCGGCTGAACCTGGCGTCGGCGAGCACGGTGCGCACGTCGTCGTAACGGGTCACCACGTACCCCTCGTCACCGGTGGGCAGCCGGACATGGGCGACGGGGCACTTGGCCCGCAACTCCTCGTAGACCGGGGGCACCTCGACGGCCGAAGGGCGGTGGAACGGGTAGTCCAGTGGCGGCCGGCCGGCCTCCGGCCCGCCGTGCGTCGTGTCCGTCGTTTCCATGCGTTTCCTCCGGCGACAGATGCTCAGCAGATACGTGTGTGCGGTGGTCCGGTGACCGGCGCGCGGTGAGAGGTGCGGTCGGGGACCCGGACGAGCCTCGCAGCGGGGGCTTGTGCGGGACCAAAGCGCCCGAGGGGGCAGGTCCCGGGGGGGCAGGTCCCGGCCGCCTGCGTCAGCGCTGCCGGCCGTCGGCGGCGCGCAGGCCGTATCCGAGCGCCCGGTCGGCGGCGATGTGCACCAGCCAGGCCAGGCCGAAGTTGAACAGGGGCACGGCGACGGCCGGGGATTCGGGGATCAGGCAGGTGAACATGAGGACGACGGCGAACAGGGGCCGGTGCAGAAGGTTGTAGACGGGAACGGCCCTGCGGGGCAGCCGGCCGTGCTCGTGCGGGCCGTGCTGGTGCGGGCCGGCGAGGCCGGCGAGGAACGACAGGTCGGGTGCGACGGCACCGGCGAGCGCCGCGACGATCACCCAACCGCCGTACTTCGTCGCCTCGAACACCGAGAAGATGAGCAGGAGGACGAACAGCGCCGCCCAGGCCGCGCGGACCCGTGGTGAGGCCGAACTCCTGGTGGCGCCTTCGGTGGCGTCGTGTGTCACGGGACGTGTTCCTTTCGCGAGGGATCCGCAGGGCTCGGGAGCCGCACGGCTGCCGCGCGGCGAGGTGGTCGTGGGCGGGCCGGAGGGACCGCCGTTCCGTGGTGCCGGCCTGTTACACCGCCGCCCCCTCCGTGGCGTACCGGCGCGTCAGGGAGGCGAGTTCGCGCAGGAAGGCCCCCTCGTCCGACCTGACGAAGAAGTGCCCGCCGGGCATGGTCCGCAGGTCGCAGCCGCTCCCCGCGTGGCGCCGCCAGGAAAGCATCTCGTCCACGGTGACCAGCCGGTCCCCGTGTCCGGCGAACAGGTGCAGCGGTACCGGCAGCCGCTCGGTGGGCGCGGCCACGCTGCCGAGGCACAGCCGGAGGTCGTCACGGACCACCGGAAGCAGCGCGGCGAGGAATTCGGGATGGCCGAGCAGCGCCTCCGGGATGCCGCCGAGCGCCACCAGGCCCGCGACGAGTTCCTCGTCCCCGGCGTCCGGATCGGCGAGCGCGGGGGCCGGCAGGTGCGGGGCGCGGTAGGCGCTCAGCACGAGGGCCCGGGGCAGCGCCGCCCCGCGCGACTGCCGCCGCCGCACGAGCGCGTAGGCGATGAGCGCGCCCATGCTGTGCCCGTAGAAGAGGTGGGGCCCGGCCAGCTCCTCGTCGAGCTGTGCGTCCAGGTCGTCGACGAGGGCGTCCAGATCGGTGAACCTGGGTTCGTCGAACCGTTCCTCGCGGCCGGGCAGTTGTACGGGCATCACCCGCACTCCGGCGTCCTGGGCGTCGAGGCCGCGCTGCCATCGCCGGTACGCCGAGGCGCCGCCGCCCGCGTACGGGAAGCAGAACAGCCGGGTCATGGGTTCCGGTTCGTGGCCCGGGGGCTTCCGGGACAGGTATCGCATCGGGTTGCTCCGTCTCGGTTCGGTCCAGGGATGAACGGGCCGTCCGGGTGCGGGAATACGCCAACGGGTGGACAGGCAGAACGGTGAGGCAGGTGGGACAGACCCGGCCGACGCGCCCCCCACGCTGCCCGGGGCCGCTAAAAGGCCGCCAAACTCGGCGCGGTGAGGTCGAGCTGAGGGTCGGCGGCCAGGATCGCCCGGTGCAGCTTCTGGACGCGCAGGGAAGGCTCGATGCCCAGCTCCTGGGAGGTCGACGCGCGTAGCTTTCGAAAAATCTCCAGCGCCTGCCACGAACGTCCGCCTCGGTAGAGCGCCAGCATCAGCAGCCCGTGCAGACTCTCCTGGAGCGGGAAGCGCTCGGTGAGCGCGAGGAGTTCGCCGATCACCTCGGCATGTCTGCCGAGCCGCAGGTCCGCGGTGATCCGGCCCTCCAGCGCGGCGTTCCGTGCCTCCTCCAGCCGCAGCAGCTCGACCCGGAGCGCGGGCCCGATGCGTACGTCGGCGAGGACCGGCCCGCGCCACAGGGCGAGCGCCTCGCCCAGCAGCTCCGAGGCGGTCTCGTCATTGCCGCCGGCCAGGGCCCGCAGCCCGCGCCCGGCGAGCTGCTCGAAGAGGGCGGCCTCCATGACGGGCGCGGGCATGTTCAGCCCGTATCCGGCGTAGCTGCGGCTCAGCACCTCTTTCGGCGCGCACTCGTGCTCCGGCCCCAGGGCCACGGTGATGGCCCGGCGCAGCTGCTTGACGTAGGTCTGGACGACACCGGCGGGCCGGCTGGGGGGACGTGAGTCCCACAGCTCCTCCGTCAGGGTGGTCACATTCACGTCCCGGCCGGCGTTGACCGCCAGCAGCGCGAGCAGCTGCCGCGGTTTGGCCGCGCTCGGCACCACGGAGGTGCCGTCGATGCTCACCACGAGCGGCCCGAGAACTCCGATCTCCATGCCACTGCTCCTTCCGCCTGCCCGAACACTGGCACGTTGTCGCCCACGGCAACACTCAGCCGATCATGATTCGGCCGGGAATCCGTCCGCCCGGGAATGTGGGGTCTTCATGTTCATGACCTTCCAGGGCATGCTTTAAGCGACGCTTCAGGCCGAGCGGTGACCATGGGCGACCGGAGAGGCCGTCGCGGGACCGCCTCGGTGCCGGCTCGGGAGAAGAGGGACCGCATGGGGCTGAGGTCCTGGCTCGGCAGGGCCGGCGCCGGTGCGTTGAGCCTGCTCGTCGAGTTCGGCGCGGTGGTCGTCGGACCGCTCCCCGGCGTCCACTACCCCGACCCGGACCCCGGCTCTGATCCGGGCTCCGTCCCCGGTCGGGATCCCGGCTCGGATCCCGCCTCCGCCTCCGGCCCCCCGGCCGGCCACCCGGAGCGGCGCTGCTCGACCCCGCCGAGCCGGGTCGAGCAGGAGCTGTGGGCCGGACTCGGCGTCGACGTGAAAAGGCCGGGAGGATGACGACGCGGCGCGCGGTGGCGGCGCGCGTGGCTACTCCCGTGACTGCCCCTGCTCCATGGAGAGGCGCCCCTGGCCGGCATGCTCGCCGGTCAGGGGCGCCTCTCGACAGACGAGTCGGGCTGTACGCCGGATTTTGTCGCCCGGTCGCCTCGCGGCGGCCGGGGAGACGGCCATCCATCTAGGACCGGCGTTGCCGCCGGTCTCGTGCGGTCTACCCGCGGACTCGGGCGGGCAGCCCTCGATCGTCCGCGCAGAGCCGCTTTTTACAGCGGCCCCTCTTGACCTTGCTCCGGGTGGGGTTTACCGAGCCGTCCGAGTCACCTCGGACGCTGGTGGTCTCTTACACCACCGTTTCACCCTTACCGGGAACCGCCCTCTCCGAGAAGAGCACAGCCCCGGCGGTCTGTTTTCTGTGGCACTGTCCCGCGGGTCACCCCGGGTGGGCGTTACCCACCACCCTGCCGTGTGGAGTCCGGACGTTCCTCGGCAAGATCGAAGATCTTGACGCGGCCGTCCGCCCGGCTCGTCTGCCGTGCTCGCCATCGTACCCGGCGGAGGCGGGCGGAACGCACCGGTGACCGCGGACCGCGCCTTCCGGGGAGCCCGGCTGTCCGGCTTGACCTTGCCGCGACGTCAGGGTCTGTACTGGGCCCATGAGAATCGCAGAGATCGCCGCCCTCGCCGGGGTCACCTCTCGCGCGGTACGGCACTACCACCACGTGGGGCTGCTGCCCGAACCCGCGCGGCGGCCCAACGGCTACCGCGACTATTCGGTACGGGACGCCGTTCTCCTCGCCCGGATCCGGCGGCTGACCGAGCTGGGGCTCTCTCTCGACGAGGTACGGGACGTCCTCGCCGACGACGCCGGGCGCGAACTCACCGAGGTGCTGGGCGAGCTGGACGCCGATCTGGCCCGCCAGGAGGCGGAGATCCGGGCCCGGCGGCGCCGGCTCGCCGAGCTGATGGAGACGCCGCCGACCGACGGGGGCCCGGTCTCCCCCGAGCTCGCGCGGTTCCTGCACTCCCTGCCCGCCGTCGACTCCCCCAGCGCCACGATGGACCGCGACCTGCTCACCCTGCTCGACCGGCACGGATACGCGGACGACGGCGACGGCGATGGCGAGGACGGGGACGGGGACGGGGACGGCAGCGGAAGCGCGGAGTCCGGGAGCGTCTACGACGCGCTGCGCCCCCTCGCCGCCGCCCCGGAGATGCTCGGCCTCTACCGGCGGCTCGACGAACTCGTCGACGCCCCGGCCGACGACCCCCGGATCGGGCCCCTCGCGGACGATCTGGCCGCGCTCCTCACCGACGAGATCGTCGCCGCGCTCCCGGCCGACGACGGCCCGTCCGTCGACGGCTTCGGGGACGCGCTGCTCGCCGAGTACAGCCCGGCCCAGGCCCAGGTCGTACGGCTGATCATGGAGTCCCTGAGCCGGCGGACGCGGGAGCGGGGAGCGGTGTCATGAAGCGCGTGGTCTGGTTCGCCGTACCCGTCTGCGAGATCGTCCTGATCGTCTGCCTGCTGGCCGGGGTGTCCCTCCCCACGCCCCTGCTGCTCGGCGTCGAGGCGCTGGTGCTCGCCTTCGTCGTCACGGAGGCGCTGGTCGTGCGCCGCTCCTACATGTCGGCGCGGCGCTCCGGCGCCGGGCGCCGGGAGGCGCTGGCCGAGGGGGTCCGTACGGCCGTGCCGGCCCCCGTGCGGCGGCTGGCCGTCCAGGAGGTACGGAGTTGGGGCAGCCTCGCGCGCTGGGCCGCGCGGCGCACGCACGGCGTGGACGCGGGCGGGCACCCGGCGCCGTACACCGGGCCGCAGACGGCGATGCTCTACGGGCTGTTGTTCGTCGCCCTCGTCGAGACCGTGGCCATGGCCGTGCTGATCCCGTGGCCACTGGTGCACCTGATCGTCCTGGTGCTGGACGTGTACACGGTGCTGATGGTGCTGGCGCTGCACGCGGGCTGTGTGACCCGGCCTCATGTGGTGGGCGCGGACGGCTCGTTGCGGGTCCGCTACGGCACCCTCTTCGACCTGCGGATACCGGCCTCAGGCATCGCCTCCGTACGGGTCGACCGGCGCTTCCCGGACGGCGGGCTCGTCCAGTACACCCCGGTGGAAGGGGACGAGAGTGGGGACGGCGGCGGGGTGCTCGATCTTGTCGTGGGCAGCCAGACGACCGTACGGGTGGAGCTGACCGCGCCCGTTCCGTTCGTACGGCCGCTCGGCGCGACGGGCCGGGCGCGGGTGGTCCGCTTCCACGCGGACCGTCCGGAGGAACTGGTGAAGGCGCTCAGGGAGGCGCTGCCCCCTGATGTACGGGTGTGAGAGCGGGCGGGGCGGAGAACGGGCCGCTCGCGTTCACCTACGCTGACGCGAGGGCCGCGCCCTGCGGCCCCGTTCCGTCCCGTCCCGTCCCTTCGAGGAGAACCACTGTGCTCGTGCTGCTGCCGCCGTCGGAAGGAAAGGCCGCTTCCGGGCGCGGCGCTCCGCTGAAGCCGGAGTCGCTGTCGCTGCCCGGTCTGGCCGGGGCGCGCGCCGCCGTACTGGACGAGTTGGTGGAGGTGTGCGCCGCCGACGAGGACAAGGCGCGCGACGTACTCGGGCTGAGCGAGGGGCTGCGCGGCGAGATCGCCAAGAACGTGGCGCTGCGGACGGCGGGCACGCGGCCGGCCGGAGAGATCTACACCGGCGTGCTGTACGACGCGCTGGGCCTGGCCACGCTGGATCCGGCGGCGCGGCGGCGGGCCGGAAAGTCGCTGCTGGTCTTCTCGGGACTGTGGGGCGCGGTACGGACGGGCGACCGCATCCCGTCGTACCGCTGCTCCATGGGGGTCAGGCTGCCGGGGCTCGGCGCGCTGGGCGCGTACTGGCGGACGCCGATGGAGTCCGCGCTGCCGGAGGCGGCGGAGGAGGCCGGGGGCGGGCTCGTGCTGGATCTGCGGTCGTCGGCGTACGCGACGGCGTGGAAGCCGAAGGGCGAGCTCGCGGGGCGCACGGCGACGGTACGGGTGCTGCACGCGGCGACCGATCCGGTGACCGGCGTGGAGAAGCGGTCCGTGGTCAGCCACTTCAACAAGGCGACGAAGGGCCGGCTCGTCCGGGATCTGCTGACGGCCGGGGCCCGGCCGAAGGATCCCGCGCGACTGGTGGAGACCCTGCGGGAGCTGGGGTACGTGGTGGAGGCGACGGCTCCGGCGCGCGCGGGGCGGCCGTGGGCGCTGGATGTCGTCGTCACGGAGATCCACTGAGGTTCCGCGTTCGCCCGGAGATCGCTCACCCTTGCCTGTCATTTGAGGTTCCGCGTTCACCCGGAGATCACCCACCCCTGCCTGCCATTGCATCCTGCGCAACGGGCATTGCGCATCATGGAAGCGCCCGGCAGGATGACCCCATGACCTCCGTGCTCGACCTCGCCCCCGTGATCCCCGTCGTCGTCCTCGACGACGCCGACGACGCCGTACCGCTCGCCCGCGCCCTGGTCGCGGGCGGGCTCCCCGCGATCGAGGTGACCCTGCGGACGCCCGCCGCGCTGGACGCGATCCGCCGTATCGCGGCGGAGGTGCCCGGCGCGGTGGTCGGCGCGGGCACGGTCCTCACCCCCGACACCGTGACCGCGTCGGTGGCGGCGGGCGCGCGTTTCCTGATCAGCCCGGGGTGGACGGAGACGCTGCTGACCGCGATGCGGGACTCGGGCGTGCCGTTCCTGCCGGGGGTGTCGACGACGTCCGAGGTCGTGGCGCTGCTGGAGCACGGGGTGACGGAGATGAAGTTCTTCCCGGCGGAGGCGGCGGGCGGCCGGGCCTATCTGAAGTCCCTCGCGGGCCCGCTCCCCGAGGCCCGCTTCTGCCCCACGGGCGGTATCACCCCCGCCTCAGCGCCGGAGTATCTGGCGCTGCCGAACGTGCGCTGCGTGGGCGGTACGTGGCTGCTCCCGGCGGACGCGCTGGCGTCGAAGGACTGGGGCCGGGTCGAGGCGCTGGCCCGCGAGGCGTCCGCGCTGGGCGGGGCGCGCGGGGCCTGAACCGCCCGCACCGCCGGGCTCCGGCCTCGGGCTCGGGCTCGGACCGGGCCCCGGCAGTTCGCGGTTCAGGCGAGCCGCGCCGTGGCGTACTCCTCCACCGGGCGGTAACCCAGGCGCTGGTACAGGGCGTTGGACGTCGGGTTCGCGTTGTCGGCGAAGAGCAGCACCTCGTCCGCGCCCGCCTGCCGGGCCGCCTCGCCGACCGCGGCGGTCACCCCGGCCGCGTAGCCGCGTCCCCGGTGCGCGGGCGGTGTGTAGACCGGGGCGACGCGGATCTGCCCGGCGATGAGCGGGGCGTGGCCGGCCAGGGAGACCGGGGCGCCGTCCACCTCCCAGAGGAGCAGCCGCCGGTCCTCGATCCGCGCGACCGCCTTGGCCCGCCGATCGGTACCGGCCGGTTCCCCGATCTCCTCGGCGAACGCCGTCAGCCACTCCACCGCCAGCGCGATGTCCCGGCTCTCCGCGTACCGGGCGCGGCCCTCGGGCGCGGGGTCCGGCGGGACCGGCTCGCCCAGCCGGAAGAGCCGCATGCCGTCGGCGAGTTGGTACGGGGACGCGTCCGCGGCCCCGGTCCGGCGGACCGGCCAGGCGGCGCCGAAGGCCTCGACGTCGGCGACCCGGCCCCGTACGCCCGACGGCAGGGTGCCGTCCGCCGCCGGGGTCGCGCTGAGCGTCCGGGCCAGTTCGGCGGCGGCCCGCGCCGGCATCGTGCCGAGGAACGGCGGATGCGGCGGGGTCTCCAGGAAGGTGCCGGTCACCGGGGCGTCCGGGGCCTCCCGCCACCAGCCGAACCGTACGGGGCCGGCGCCTCCCGCCCCCGTGCCGCCGGCCCGCAGCGATTCGCTGACCGTGAGCAGGATGGTGTGCCGCGCGGCGTCGGCCGCCAGGTAGGGGCCCGCCGCGCGGCGGAACTCCTCGACGTCGTCGGTCAGTCGCCATGTCGGTGGTGTGTTCGGTCGCTCGTTCATGCCGTTCATCGTCGGGCCCCGGTCCGTCCGGGGCCAACCGATTTAGCGGGCGGCCGTCACCGCAGATGCGAGGTGTCGTTGAAGAGCCGCACCGACGCGTTGCCGTCCGCGTAATAGGCCACGACCGAGACGGACGCGGCCGACAGCTCCATCCGGAACAGCGACTCCTGCGGGGCACCGAGGGCCAGCCGTACCAGCTCCTTGACCGGGGTGACATGCGTGACCACCAGGACCGTACGGCCCCGGTACCGGTCGAGGAGGGTGTCGCGGGCCGCGGCGACGCGCTGTCCGACCGTCGCGAAGCTCTCGCCGCCGCCGGTCGGTTCGACGTCGGGCGAGGCGAGCCAGGCGGTCAGGTCGTCCGGGTACCGCTCCTGAACCTCGCCGAAGGTCAGACCCTCCCACGCGCCGAAGTGCGTCTCGCGCAGGCCCTCTTCGATCCGTACGTCGAGACCGAGCCGGTCGGCCACGGCCTGCGCCGTCTCGCGGCAGCGGCGCAGCGGCGACGAGACGATGTCCTGGATCGTGCCGCGCGCGGCGAGCTCGGTGGCGATCGCGTCGGCCTGGCGGCGGCCGATGGCCGACAGTTCGGGGTCCGTGCCGCCGCTGCCGGAGAAGCGCTTGTCCGGGGTGAGGGCCGTCTCGCCGTGCCGGAGCAGGACGAAGGTGGCGGGGGCGCCGAGGTCGGCGGAGGCGCCCCAGCCGACGGACGAGGAGGACTCGGAGGAGAGCGGGACCTCCTCCGGCTCATGGCCGGCGGGGGCGGCCGGTGTGGCCGTACCCGGCAGCGACAACTCGGTCTGCGCCGCGCGCCGGACGGCATCCGCGGCCCCGGCGGCGTCCTGCGCACCGGTCCCCGCACCCGCGCCCGCGCGAGCACCGGCTCCGGCGAGTGCCGCACGTGCCTTGGCCGCGCCCGCCGCGGCGTCCCCGGGCGGTCCGGAAGGAACGACAGCGGAGGCGGAGGCGGAGGCGGCCGAGCGGGCCGCGCCCGCGTCCAGGGCAGCCGTGGAGGCCGACGCCTCCCACTGGCGGCCCTGCCGGCCCGCGTCCATCGCCTCGTTGGCCAGCCGGTCCGCGTGCTTGTTCCGCTCGCGCGGGATCCACTCGTACGTGACCCGGCCCGGCGGCAGGATCCGGCCCGCCTCGGCGGCCAGGGGCTTCATGTCCGGGTGCTTGATCTTCCAGCGCCCCGACATCTGCTCGACGACGAGCTTGGAGTCCATCCGGACGTGCACCCGCGCCTCCGGGTCCAGCTCCTTCGCGGCCTTCAACCCGGCGACCAGGCCCTTGTACTCGGCGACGTTGTTCGTCGCGACACCGATGTACTCGGCGGCCTCGGCGAGCGGTTCGCCCGTCGCCTCGTCGAGGACGACGGCGCCGTACCCCGCCGGTCCCGGGTTGCCCCGGGAGCCGCCGTCGGCCTCCACGATGAACGTCCGCATCAGCGCGTCACAGCCCCGAGTCGGCGGTACGGACCAGGATGCGGCGGCAGTTCTCGCAGCGCAGCACCGCGTCCGCGGGCGCCGCCTTGACCTCGTTGACCTCGGTGATGTTCAGCTCCAGCTGGCAGCCCTCGCAGCGCCGCCGGAAGAGCCGGGCCGCGCCCACCCCGCCCTGCTGGCCTCGCAGCTTCTCGTACAGCTTGAGCAGGTCGGCCGGTACGGAACCGGCCACGATCCCGCGCTCCTTGGCCACGGTGGCGGCCTCGGCGTCGAACTCCCCGACGGCGGCGTCCCGGCGCGCGGCGGCGTCGTCGGCCTTGGCCTGGACGGCGGAGACCCGCTCCGTCAGCTCGGCGACGCGCTCCTGCGCGGACTCCCGGCGCTCCATGACCTCCAGGACGATGTCCTCCAGGTCGCCCTGACGGCGGGCGAGGGAGACGATCTCGCGCTGGAGGTTCTCCAGGTCCTTGGGCGAGGTGACCGCGCCGGAGTCCAGCCGCTGCTGGTCCCGTACGGCGCGCTGGCGCACCTGGTCGACGTCCTGCTCCGCCTTGGTCTGCTCGCGGGCGGTGTCGCTCTCCTCGGTCGACGCGGCGACCAGCAGGTCGCGGAGCTGGGCGAGGTCCTTGGTGAGCGACTCGATCTCGGCGTGCTCGGGCAGCGCGGTGCGCTTGTGGTCGAGCTGCGAGAGCCGTACGTCGAGGGCCTGGACGTCGAGGAGTCGGATCTGGTCTGCGGGGGCGGCGTTCAGTTGGGGGCTCCTGAGGAGTGGTGGGCTGACCAGGGGTCGGTGACCGTCTTCGAGACGTGGACCCGCAGGTCCCAGCCGTGGCGGTCGGAAATCTCGTCGAGCTGGGCGGCGGCCTGCTCGCACCAGGGCCATTCGGTGGCCCAGTGCGCGGCGTCGATCAGCCCGAGCGCGCTGTGCTGAGTCGCCTCGGAGACCGGGTGGTGGCGCAGGTCGGCGGTGAGGAAGGCGTCCACACCCGCCGCCCTGACCTGGTCGAAGAGGCTGTCGCCGGAGCCGCCGCTGACCGCGACCGTACGGACGAGGGCGTCCGGGTCGCCGGCGATCCGGACGCCCTGCGCGGTGGCGGGCAGCCGGTGCGCGACGCGGGCGGCGAAGTCGCGCAGGGTGGCGGGGCGGTCCAGCTCGCAGATCCGGCCGAGGCCGCGCCGCCCCGAGGGGTCGGTGGCGTCCGGTACGAGGGGACGCACGACCCGCAGGTCGAGCGCGCCGGCGAGGGCGTCGGAGACGCCGGGGTCGGCGGTGTCCGCGTTGGTGTGCGCGACGTGCAGCGCGATGTCGTTCTTGATGAGGGTGTGCACGACGCGGCCCTTGAAGGTGCCCGCCGCGACCGTCGTCGTGCCCCGGAGATAGAGCGGGTGGTGGGTGACGATCAGATCGGCGCCGAGCCGCACCGCCTCGTCGGCGATGTCCTGCACGGGATCGACCGCGAACAGGACGCGGGTCACCGGGGCGTCGGGATCGCCGCAGACCGTGCCGACGGCATCCCACTGCTCGGCCCGCTCGGGGGGCCAGAGGGCGTCGAGCGCGGCGAGTACGTCGGAGAGACGGGGCGCGGAGGGGACTGGAGGCACGGAGCAAAGGCTACCTGCCCCCGCTCCCGCCCCCACCATGCCTGTGGATACCGCCGGTACCCGCCCTCCGCGCCCCGCGCCCTCCCTGCCCCGGCCGCCCTCCGCCGTTTCCGCCCGGCTACTTGACGAGGAAGCCGCGCAGGTCGTCCAGGACCAGATCGGCCGCCGTCACGCCCAGCCCGAGGTACCAGGTCTCGTCGGAGACGTCCTTGGCGTGACCGTCCTTGACGGCCTTCAGGTTCTTCCACAGCGGGTTGGAGCGCGCGGTGTCGCGCTGGGTCTTGTCCGGGTCGCCGTACACCCCGGTGAAGATCCAGTCGGCGTCCGCGTCGTCGATCTTCTCCGGGCTGATCTCCACGGCCAGATCCACGACCTGCTGGTTCTCGGGCCGCGGCAGGCCGACGTCGTCGAGGATCGTGCCGATGAAGGACGCCTTGGCGTACAGCCGCAGCCGGTCCGGCATGTAGCGCACCATCGAGACGGTCGGCTTGTCCGGACCGATGTCCTTGCCGAGGGCCGCCGCCTTCTTGTCGTACGCGGCCAGCGCGGCCTTCGCCTCGGCGGTGCGGTCCAGCGCCTGGGCGTTGAGGAGGTAGTTCTCCTTCCAGGTGAAGCCGGGGCGTATCGCGAAGACCGTGGGGGCGATCGCCGAGAGCGCCTTGTACTTGTCCGCCGCGCGGAGCTGGCTGCCGAGGATCAGGTCGGGCTTGAGGGCGGCGACGGCCTCCAGGTTGAGGTTGTTGATGGTGCCGACGTTCTTCGGGCTGCCCGCGCCCTTCTCCAGGTAGCCGGGGAGCGACGCGTCGCCCTCGGTCGGGGCGTAGCCGACCGGTTCGACCCCCAGCGACACGACGTTGTCGAGTTCGCCGACATCGAGCACGACGACGCGCTCGGGGCGCTTCTTCAGCTCGGTGGTGCCCATGGCGTGGGTGATGGTGCGCGGGAACTCGCCCGCTTTGGCGTCCGTCCCGTACGAGGCGGTCTTCTTGGCCGCGTCGGCGAAGTCCTTGCCGCCCGTGGCGACGGCCGCCTTCTTCCCGCCGCTGTCGCCGGAGGCGGAGTCGTTGTCGGAGGAGTCTCCGCCGCCGCAGGCCGCGAGGGAGAGCGCGGCTGCGAGAGCGACGACGGCGGCGGTGCCACGGCGTCTGATGGACATCTTCAAGCTCCTGACGAGGTCACTTAGGGTCGCCTTACTGTAGGTTGCCCCGCCCCCGCCAGCACACCCACCCCCGCGCTTTCAGGCGAATCATGCGACGGCCACCCTTATGTGTGAAGTGACAGATCTCGTGTTGTTCGGCAGGAAGTGCGAAAACTAGCTTCTTCCCGGAGGTGACGGATCGATGACTGCCTGTGCCGTCGAGACGGTGGGGTCCACGGAGTTCGCAGGGCCCGCGGAGTCCGCCGGCCGTACGGAATCCGCCGGCTGTGCGGGGTTCACGGTTTCGGCGGACGGGGCGTACGCCGCGCGGCTGGCCCTCATGGGCGGCTCCGGGGACGCGTGGTTCCCGGAGCGGTGGACCCTGGACGGGCCGGAGCCGTACGCCGTGCCGCTCCCCCTCGACCAGCCCGAGGAGCCCGACACGCAGGTGCTGCCGCTGGCCGACGGGCGGGTCCTGGTCCGGCGCCGGGTCGCGGACCGGCACGACCTCTGCCTGCTCTACCCGACGGGGCCGGGGACGGGGCAGCTCCCGGTGGGGACGGTGACGTGCCCGGAGCTGACCCTGCTGCCGCCGTCGCCGGACGGCCGGTGCGCGTACGCCCTGGCGGTGGGCGCCCGGTCCACCACGGTGTGGCTGGTGGCGGGCGGCACCTTCGGCCCCGAGTGGGTCGCCGAGGTGCCGGGCCGCTGCACGGGCGGCGTCTGGCTCGACCGTACGGGACGGATACTGGCGCTCGACCGGGAGACGGACGGCGTGGTCAAGGGCGTCGCCGTGGATCTGGCGCGGGGTGGTGAGGTGACGCCGCTGCTCCAGATCACGGAGGAGAGCAACGACCGTCTCCTGCTGGCGGATCCGGACAGCGGGCTGCTGCTGATCCGCTCCGACGCGCCGGGCCACGACCGGCTCGGCTGGGGCGTGCTGGGCAGCCGCCGCCCCGTGCGGTTCCCGGAGTGCCTGCGGCCCGCGGACCTGACGGTGACGCCCTTCGCGGTGCAGCCGGGCCAGATGCTGACGCCGGAGAGCTGCGCGGTGGCGCTGCGGATCGACGGCGCGGCGGGGAGCTGGGTGGGGGTGTGGCGCCCGGCGGGCCGCCGGCTCCACCAGCGCCCGGCGCCGCGGGGGTGGCTGGCGGGGGCCGGACTGTGGACCCGGGAGGGGGTGCTGCGGCTGCCGTACGCGACGGACGCGGTGGCGTACGGGGTGGCGCCCCTCGACGCGCCGGTGGACGAGCAGGCCGGGTCCCGGACGGACGCGCGGGCCGGGGCGGAGGCACCGGCGTCCGGCGGCTGCCCGAACCGGGACGAGGTCACGGAATCCCCACAAGCGAAATCCGCGGACCGGGAACCGTCCGGCGCTCCACGGACTCCTGTGATGTGCAGGCCGGTGCCGTTGCAGCAGGCGCCTCTCACCGGCCGTGGGGTCCCTGGATAGAATTTCGCCGGGCCCTGTGCCACAGAACAAGAAGCGAACACAACGGGGTGACTTCCCACCATGTCTGAAACCCGAACCGACACGACGCAGCAGAAGCAGCCGCAGGGAACGGCGACCGCGGGCAGCGGTGATCTTGTCGGGGGGCTTGGTAAGCACCGCGGGGGTGCGGCACCGGCGGAGGACTCCACGTCCCCCGGCTACGGCCGCCACCGCCGCCCGGAAGAGGGCAGGAACGCGGCCTGACCGGCCCGGTTCCACGACCCGACGTACGCGACGAACAGCCGAGAGGCCGCCACGGAAGACCCGTGGCGGCCTCTCGCCGTCGGGCCGGCCCGTCACGTGTCCGACGACGCGCGGGGCAGCCACAGCACCATCAGGACCGCCGCCGCGAGCAGCACCCCGCACCCCGTCCTGAAGGCGAGCGCGTACCCCTCGGTCAGCGCCTGCGGCCCCGTGCCGCCCGCCGTCCGTGTCGCGGCGACGGTCGAGAGTACGGAGAGGCCGAGCGCGCCGCCCATCGTGCGGGAGGTGTTGACCAGCCCGGAGACGAGGCCCGCGTCACCGGGTGCCGCGCTCCCCGTGGCGAGGGCGGCGAGCGGGGTGGTGGCGAGGCCCAGGCCGGTCATCATCAGGATGCCGGGGCCGAGGATCACCGAGAGGAACGTTCCGTCGGCGGTCATCATGGACTGCCAGCCGAATCCGGCCGCCGCCACCAGCGTCCCGGTCGCCGCGAGGCCGCGCGCCCCGGTCCGCTGCATCAGCCGCGGCGCCAGCTTCGAGCCGAGCACCACGCTCAGCGAGCTGGGGACGAGCGCGAGCCCGGCCTCCAGCGGTGTGTAGCCCAGGACGTTCTGGGCGTACACCGTCATGAAGAACCACATGCCGAAGGAGGCCGAACCGCAGACGAACATCGCCGTGTTGGCCGCCGACACCGCCCGGATCCGGAACAGCCCCAGCGGCATCAGCGCCTCCTTCGTCCGCGCCTCCACCACCAGGAAGAACACGAGCAGCAGCAGACCGCCCAGCAGCGGGAGCAGGGTGGCGGGGGCGCCCCAGCCGCGCTCCTCGGTCTGCACGATGCCGTACGCCACCGCCGCGAGCCCGGTCGTGACCAGCACCGCGCCCGGCAGGTCGAGGCGGCGGCCCGCGGCGGCCCGGGACTCGGTGAGCCAGAGCGCGGCGCCCGCCAGCACCAGGACGCCGATCGGCACGTTGATCAGCAGCACCCAGCGCCAGGAGAGCAGATCGGTGAGGACCCCGCCGACCAGCCCGCCCGCGGCGCCGCCGCCCGCGCCGACCGCCGTCCAGGTGCCGATGGCGCGGGTCCTCGCGGCGCCCGCGGGCACGGCCGAGGTGAGGATCGTGAGCGTCGCGGGGGCCAGTACGGCGGCGCCGAGCCCCTGGACGGCGCGTGCGGCGATCAGCTGCCAGCCCTCCTGGGCCAGTCCCCCGGCCGCGGAGGCGAGCGTGAAGACCGCGAGCCCGAGGAGGAAGGCCCGCTTCCGGCCGTAGAGGTCGGCCGCGCGCCCACCGAGCAGCATGAAGCCGGCGAACGCGATGGCGTAGGCGCTGAGGACCCACTGGAGCCCGGGGGCGGAGAGCCCGAGGTCCGCGCGCATGGACGGCAGGGCCACATTGACCACGGACACGTCGAGGACGACGAGGAACTGCCCGGCGCAGGCGGCGAGGATCACGGCCCAGGTGCGGGCCGTAGAGGGAGTGGGAGGAGGGGCAGGAGAGGGGGGCGGCGACGGGGATGAGGAGGGGAAGGAGGAGGCGGCGGACGAGAACGAGGGGGATGGGGAAGGGGATATGGAGTCGGCTGTGGTTCCTGATTCCGATTCCGACGCTGATTCCGCGGAGGCTCTGGCCATGGCCGTCATGGTCGCAGCCGACGAGTGCCCCGTACATGGATATTTCGCCGGAGCCGGAGGTCGGCCAGAGGTCGGTCGGAGGTCGGCCGGAGGGCGTACGCCGCGCGAGCACCGCACAGGCGCCCGCCCCCCGAGCACCCGTTCACACACCGTTTACCGGAATATGGCCGCGGGGGCCGGAATACGGCAGCGGCGACACGGGTTGGACTGAGAAGGTTTCATAGTGCACGCACTTGACCACCGGGCCGGCCCGAGAGCCGGTCCGGTCGCGTCGGGGGCCGCACCAGCGCCACACCGCCCGCCCCGTACGTACCCCGTACACCACCCCTGCTTGTCAGGTACCCCCGTACCCACGCCGTACCCTCTGCACTCCCCAGTACCCCCTGCACTTCCCGTACTCCTGTACTCGCTCACTCCCCGTAAGAATCCTTTTTTCTGCCCCGGAGGCCGCACGTATGCCGCAGACGACGCCGACCGATCAGCACGCCGGAGGGCTCCCGGATCCACGACCCCGCAGAGCCGGCGGCATCGTCCCCGTCCTCGCCTTCGCGGGCATCACCGTCGCGGTGATGCAGACCCTGCTCGTCCCCGTCATCAAGGACCTGCCCGCCCTCCTCCACACCGCGCCCGCCAACGCCACCTGGGTCATGACGGCGACCCTCCTCGCGGGCGCCGTCGCCACCCCGATCATGGGGCGACTCGGCGATCTCTTCGGCAAGCGGCGGCTGCTGCTCACCAGCCTCGCCGTCATGGTGATCGGCTCGCTGATCTGCGGCGTCACCGACGACCTCGTGATCATGATCGTCGGAAGGGCGCTCCAGGGCTTCGCCATGGGCGCGATACCCCTCGGTATCGGCATCATGCGCGACGAGCTGCCGCGCGAGAAGCTCGGCTCGGCCATGGCGCTGATGAGTTCCTCCATCGGCGTGGGCGGCGGACTCGCCATGCCAGCCGCCGCGCTGATCGCGCAGAACGCCGACTGGCACGCCCTGTTCTTCGCCGCCGCCGGCCTGGGCGCGCTGTCGATCCTGCTCACCGTCCTCTTCGTACCGGAGTCGTCGGTCCGTGCCCCCGGCACCTTCGACTGGCTCGGCGCGATCGGTCTCTCCGCCGGACTCGTCTCCCTGCTCCTGCCGGTCACCAAGGGCAGCGACTGGGGCTGGACCTCCGGCACCACGCTCGGGCTCTTCGGTCTCGCCGTCGTCATCCTGCTGCTGTGGGGCCTGATGGAGCTGCGCAGCGCCGCCCCGCTGGTCGACCTGCGGACCAGCGCGCGGCGCGAGGTGCTGCTCACCAACCTCGCCTCGATCATGATCGGGGTGGCCTTCTACGCGGTCACCCTCGTCCTGCCGCAGCTGCTCCAGCTCCCCGCCTCGACCGGTTACGGCCTGGGGCAGTCGATGGTGGTCGCGGGCCTGTGCGTGGCGCCGCTCGGCCTGACGATGATGCTCACCGCGCCGCTGTACGCGCGGATCTCGGCCCGCCGCGGCCCGAAGGTCACGCTGATCATCGGCATGCTGATCATGGCGGTCGGTTACGGGGCGGGCCTCGGCCTGATGAGCGCCGCCTGGCAGACGATCGTCATCTCGGTGGTCCTCGGCGCGGGCATCGGACTCGCCTACTCCTCGCTGCCCGCGCTGATCATCGGCGCCGTGGACGCGTCGGAGACGGGCGCGGCCAACGGACTCAACACCCTGATGCGCTCCATCGGCACATCGATGTCGAGCGCGGTGATCGGCATGGTGCTGGCCCACACCTCCGTCCCGGCGGGCGGGGTGGCGGTGCCGAGCATGCACGGCTTCCGGATCTCGTTCGTCATCGCCACCGGCGCGGTGGTGATCGGTCTGGTGCTGGCCATGTTCCTGCCGGGCCGGCGGCCCGCCGGGTTCCAGGAGCCGGCCGCCGGGGCGGAGGAGGCCGCGTACGGGACGGCCGCCGCCTACGGGACGACAGGGGCGTACGGGACGGTGGAGACGGCCGGGACGGCCGGGCACCGGGCGACGCTGGTCGCGGGCTCCGGCGGCTTCACCGGGCACGTGCTGGACGGCGCCGGTGCGCCGGTCGCCCGGGCGAACGTCACGCTGATCGACCGGCGCGGCCGGCAGGCGGGCCGGGGCACGGTCGACGCGGAGGGCCGCTACACGCTGCTGCCGCCGGGCGCGGGGCCCTACGTCCTGGCGGCGACGGCCCCGGGACACGCGTCGCACGCGCGCCCGGCGGAGTACCAGGGCGACGGGGTGCCGGTCACGGTCGACCTGGTCCTGGGCCGGCCGGGAGCCGGCCTCGCCGTCGGAGCCGCCCCGGGCGCCGTACCCGGGTCAGCCCCGGACCTCGTACCGGCGCGGCCGTACGGCACGATGGAGTCGCCCGGTACCTGACACACCGCCGGATCCGTCCGAGGAGAGACCCCATGGCCGCAGCGCACCCGACCGGACCGGCGCCGGACGTCCTCGCCGCCTTCGAGGCGGCGAAGGGCTTCATGCCGGTCCACGAGGGGCTCGCCCTGTATGCGGCGGCCACCGAGGCGGCCGTACTCGGGCTGCCGCTGCTGGAGATCGGCACGTACTGCGGGCGCTCCACCCTCCTGCTGGCCGCGGCGGCGCGCGACGCGGACACCGTCGTCGTCACCGTGGACCACCATCGCGGCAGCGAGGAGCAGCAGCAGGGCTGGGAGTACCACGACACGGAGCTGGTCGACCCGGCCACCGGCCTGATGGACACGCTCCCCGTCTTCCGCTCCGTCCTGCACCGGGCCGGCCTGGAGGACCGGGTGATCGCGGTCGTCGGCCGGTCGCCGCGGGTGGCGCGGGCCTGGGGCGACGGCCGGTTCGGGCTCGTCTTCATCGACGGCGGCCACACCGACGAGCACGCGGGCGGAGACTACGAGGGCTGGGCCCCGACGGTCGACGAAGGCGGGCTGCTCGTCATCCACGACGTCTTCCCCGACCCGGCGGACGGCGGCCAGGCACCGTACCGGATCTATCTCCGGGCGCTCGCCTCCGGGGCGTTCACCGAGGTGTCGGTGACCGGCACCCTGCGCGTGCTGCGCCGCACGGCACGGCCCTGAGCCGACCGAGGGGGCCGTGACCGCCCACAGGCCGGACCTGCGCCCGGCCGGCGCGAGGGGCCACTAGCATCGCGACGTGTCGTACGACGAGAGCCCGCAGCCCGCACGCCGCCCCTCGCGGCGCCGCCACCTCACCCTCGCGGTCGCCGCGCTGGTGCCCACCGGGCTGGTGGGGTGGCTCCTGTGGCAGGGGATGAGCGGATCCGGCGAGGACGGCGCGTCCGCCGCCACGGCCGCCGGCGCCACCGCCTCCTCCGCCACCGCCTCCCCCACCCCGCGCCCCGCCGTGTCCGACCCGGGCGGCGGGGAGGCGGACGACGTCCCCGGTGGCGACGATCCGACGGGGCCGCTCGCCGGGAAGGTCGTGGTCATCGACCCGGGGCACAATCCGCGGAACAAGGACCACCCCTCCGAGATCAACGAGACGGTCGACATCGGCACGGCCACCAAGGAGTGCGACACCACCGGCACGGAGACCGACTCCGGTTACACGGAGGCCGAGTTCACCCTCGACGTCGCCCACCGGCTGCGGGCGCTGCTCGTCCGGCAGGGCGCGACGGTCACGTACACGTACGACAACGACCGCCCGTACGGCCCCTGTGTGGACGAGCGGGCCCGGATCGGCAACGAGGCGAAGGCCGACGCCGTCGTCTCCGTCCACGCCGACGGCTCCGCGCCCGGCAACCGCGGCTTCCACGTGATCCTGCCCGCGCCGGTCAAGGGCGGCGACGCGGACACCTCCGCGATCGTCGGCCCCTCCCGCGAACTCGGCGAACACATCGTGGGCAATTTCGTACGGGAGACCGGAAGCGCTCCGTCCAACTACCTGGGCGACGGTACGGGCTTGGACGTACGCGAGGATCTCGGCGGTCTCAACCTTTCGACCGTGCCCAAGGTCTTCCTTGAGTGCGGCAATATGCGGGATTCGGCCGACGCCGCCCTGCTGACCGACGCGGAATGGCGGCAGAAAGCGGCGCGGGGGCTGGCCGACGGCATCGGCGGATTCCTGAAGAAGTGAAGAAGGAAAAGTGAATCACTGTGAGATCGCTGTGAGGGAGTGAGCGAAGGACCGAGTGCGGGGCGGTGTGAGGTGGCAGGTGAGGCGGCAGGTGAGGAAGTCACGGACGGGGCCTCAGTGGGGCGGGCGGCGGTCCGGCGATGTCGCAGAACCGCATAACGGACCCTCGTAACGGCCCGGTACCAGGCCAGATACCCGGCAGACGCCCCGATCGGGCAGAGGATAGATTCATCCGTACGATAGGGAGCCGCCCCCGAGCTTCGCACCGTGCACCGCATCATCAGCGGCCCGCGACGACCGCGCCCGACGAGACGACTGACGAAGGACTTTTCACGTGAACATCCGCTCCCTCACTAGAGGCGACGGCGTGGTGATCGGAGCAGCGGTGTTGCTGTTCATCGCCTCGTTCCTCAATTTCTACGACTCGACGAGCTACAGCAGCGGGCCGAAGGCATGGGACATACTCGGCGTCGTGATGAGCGTGCACATCGCCGGCGTCATCGCAGCGGCCCTGATCGTCGTCTCCCACGCGCTCCCGCAGGCCCCGAAGAAGATCGCGGGCCTGGACGTCCATCAGTTCGGTGTCGCGCTCGCCCTTTTCGCCGCGTGGACCTCGCTCTGGTACCTGCTCGGTGACGGCCGGGCCGGCGGCGGCCAGATCCTCGGCTTCTTCAGCATCCTGGCGCTGGCGGGTGGAGCCGTGGCGACCCCGCTCGTCCCCGCGCTGAAGGTCGCGCTCGTCGGCGCCCCGAAGCCGCAGGCTCCGCAGCCGTACGGCGGCGCGCCGGGCGGCCCCGGTCAGGGGTACGGATACCCGGGCGGCCAGCAGCCGTTCGGCGCGCAGGGCCAGTCGGGGGCGTTCGGCACGGGCGGCCAGCCGGCCCCGCAGCAGGGCCAGCCGTCCCAGGGCGGCCAGGCTCCGGCGGGCGATTTCGCGCCGTTCTGGTTCGCCGTACCGGTGGCCCGGCCGCTCTTCGGTGAGGACGGCTCGCAGGCGCCGATCGCCGAACTGGCGCCGGGCACGTGGTACTTGGCGGTCGAGCAGCGCGGTGCCGGTCTGGTGGCCCAGACACAGGACGGCCGCCGTGGCGTCCTTCAGGACACCTCGGGCATTCAGCGCGGCTGATCCGCGCCCGCCGGGGAGGGCCGGGGGGGGGAAAAAGGCTTAACGGGCAAGGCCCGCCCCGCGGCAACCCCCCACCCCGGGGGCGGCGCCCCGGGGGGGGGGGGGGGGGGGGGGGGGGGCGGGGGGGGGGGCG
>NZ_JBHURV010000061.1:0-20526 GCF_042673865.1 Streptomyces sp. NPDC056987 | reverse complement strand
CGGGCCGGCCGCGGGGGCGCCGTCCCGCCCCCCTGGGGATTCCCGCGCGGCGCCCCCGCCCCGGCGGGGGCGCCCGGGGTCCGGAACTACGCGTTCCGGACCAGGGCCTCCCGCGTTCCACCGCCCCTGCCGGTTCAGCCGCCGCTGGTGAGCTGCGACAGCGAGGGCACCTTGTCCTTCACCGGCGCGCCCGCGCTGTCACCGGCGCTCTTGATGCCGGTGATGTTCTTCTGGAAGTTGCTGATGTCCGAGCCGCTCGCGTCGCCCTTGGCGAGTTTCGTGGCGAGCCCCTTCAGCGAGGCGATCCCGGCCGCCAGCGGTGCCACCGCCTTGGACAGCAGCGGGTCGCCCTTGGCGTTCTTGGTGGCCGCCTTGAGCCGGTTGTAGGTGAAGGCTCCGGCGAGACCGGCCTTGACCAGGGCGAGCTTGCGCCCCTTCGCGCCCTTCTTGAACTTCCCCGCCTTGTACGGCTTGACGATCCACTGGTACGTCGCACCGGCCGCGAGGGCCGCGTTGGCGACGAAGCGGGTCTTGGCGAACTTCTGCTTCTCGGCGGAGGTGGTGGGCGAGGCCTCGGCCACGTCGACGGCGGGGGCCGCCTGAATGGCTTCGGCGGGCTTCTCGGCCCGGGGGGACGCGGCGCCGCCGCAGGCGGCGGTCGTCAGCAGCGCGCAGGAGAGCAGCAGAGCCAGTACGACGCGGCGCACCGTCACGTGGGGTACGCCCCGTATGTGAGGGGTGTCGGACATGGGAACCTCCCTGGCAGACTGCCTGTAGCGTCACCGGCGCGCCTGCCCGCCGCCACGCGGGGTGGGCCGTTCGGGTCGCCCCGGCCGGTGACGGTCCCCGCCTCCGGCCGGTGACGTCCGCGCCTCCGGCCGGTGACGGTCCGCGCTCCCCCGGCCGGCGGCGCTCCGTCCGCCCGGGTCAGCGGCAGCAGTCCGGTTCCAGGCCGTGCGGCAGCCGCTCACCGCCGAAGACCGCGGTCGTCGCCTCGTCGCCGCCCAGCGCGGCCACCGCCAGTACCAGCGAACCCGCGGTCCAGGTGGTCAGCTCCTCCGGCCACATGCCGCGCTCGTCGCCCTCGAAGACGTACCCCGTCCAGTACATCCCGCCCTCCGCGCGCAGGTGCTGGATCGACTGGAGCACCTCCAGCGCGCGGTCGGACTCCCCCATCACCCAGAGGGCCAGGGCGAGTTCGCAGCTCTCGCCGCCCGTCACCCAGGGGTTCGGCAGGACGCAGCGCACCCCGAGCCCCGGGACGACGAAGCGTTCCCAGCCCGCCTCGATCCGGGCCGTGGCCGCCGCTCCGGTCACGGCGCCGCCGAGCACGGGGTAGTACCAGTCCATGGAGTAGCGGCTCTTGTCGAGGAACCGCTCGGGGTGTTCACGGATCGCGTGTGCCAGCGCGCCCGCCGCCAACTCCCAGTCGGGCTGCGGCTCTTCACGCTCGTCGGCGATGGCGAGGGCACAGCGCAGCGCCTGGTGCACGGAGGAACTGCCCGTCAGCAGCGCGTCGTCGAGCGGGGTGCCGTCCGCCTCCCGCCGCCAGCCGATCTGCCCGCCGGGCCGCTGGAGTTCGAGGACGAACTCGACCGCCGCGTGGACGACGGGCCACATCCGGTCGAGGAACGCGTCGTCGCCGGTGGCGAGGTAGTGGTGCCAGATACCGACGGCCGGGTACGCGCAGAAGTTGGTCTCGCGGCCCAGGTCGGCGGGGCGGCTCACCCCGCCGTCGCGGTCACCACCGCCGTCGGGGTCGGTGTCGGTGCCGGTGCCGGTGTCGCCGTCGGTGTAGGCGGCGTACCAGGAGCCGTCCTCGTTCTGGTGCCGGGCGAGCCAGTCGTACGCCCGCGCCGCGGCCTCGTGCTCGCCCGCCGCGTCCAGCGCCATGGCCGCCTCGGTGTGGTCCCACGGGTCGAGGTGGTGGCCGCGGAACCAGGGGATCGCGCCGTCCGGCCGCTGTACGGCGAGGATCCCGGCCACGGTGCGCGCGGCCTGTTCGGCGGTGAGGACGCCGGGCAGGACGAGGTGCTCGGTCGCACCGGGCCCGGGTCCGGGAGCGGAGCCGCGGCTGGGGTAGGTCACTTGACGGCCGCCGGGGAGGCGTCGGGCAGGTGCGGTTTGGTCGCGTACGCCACGAAGCTCTTGCCCACGACGGGGTTGAGGAGCTGTTCGGCGACCCGGGTGGCGGCGGGCTTCTTCATGATGTCCCAGACCAGCAGCTTGTGGTAGGCGCGGACCGGCAGCGCCCGGTCGTTGTCGACGCCGAAGGCGCACTTGAGCCACCAGTACGGCGCGTGCAGCGCGTGCGCGTGGTGGGTGCCGTACGGCTTGAGCCCGGCCTCCCGCATCCTGCCGAGCAGTTCGTCGGCCTTGTAGATGCGGATGTGGCCGCCCTCGACCTCGTGGTACGCGTCGGAGAGCGCCCAGCAGATCTTCTCGGGGCCGTAGCGGGGCACGGTGACCGCGATCCGGCCGCCGGGGCGCAGGACCCGGACCATCTCGGCGAGCAGGCCCTTGTCGTCGGGGATGTGCTCCATCACCTCGGAGATGATCACGACGTCGAACGACGCGTCCGGGAACGGCAGCTGGAGCGCGTCACCCTCCATGGCGGTGGCGGTGGCGCCCGCCGGGGCCTCGCCCGCCGCCTTCATCGCGGCGAACCACTTGGCCACCTCGCGGATCTCCTCGCCGTTCCGGTCGAGGGCCACGACCTGGGCACCGCGCCGGTAGCACTCGAAGGCGTGCCGGCCCGCGCCGCACCCCAGATCGAGCACACGGTCGCCCGCGGCGAGCGGGAAGCGGGTGAAGTCCACGGTCAGCACAGGGTCGTCCTGCTTTCGCGGTCGAGGGAACGGATGCGGGTACGAGGGCGGACGCGGGTACGGGTGTACGGGTCGGCCATCAGCCGGGCCCGCCACCGCGGGAGAGGTCGGTACGGGGCGCCCCGGCCCGTACGGCGGCGGCCCGCGGGCGCTGTCCGCCCCGCGTCGGCCCCTTCCCCTGCCGGGCGATGGCCTCGCGGTACAGCTCGGCCGTCCCCTGCGCGGCCCTGGCCCAGGTGAACCGCGCCAGCACCCGCTCGCGGCCCGCCGCGCCCAGCCGGGCGCGCAGCTCCGCGTCGTCGAGCAGCCGTCCCAGCGCGGCGGCGAGCGCGCCCGCGTCGCCCGGCGGTACGGCGAGGCAGCTCTCCCCGTCCGCCCCCGCGACCTCGGGGATCGCCCCGCCGGTGGTGGCGACGAGCGGGGTGCCGGTGGCCATGGCCTCGGCGGCGGGCAGCGAGAAGCCCTCGTACAGGGAGGGCACGCAGGCGATCTGCGCGCCGCGCACCAGGGCGACCAGCTCGGTGTCGGAGATGCCCTTGACGAACTCGACGGCGTCTTCGAGCCCGTACCGTTCGATGGCCTGCGCGACCGGCCCGTCCTCGGCGCGTCTGCCGACCACGACGAGGTGCGCGCCGGGGTGTTCGGTGCGGAGCTTGGCGAGCGCCTCGACGAGATGGACGAGGCCCTTGAGCGGGACGTCCGCGCTGGAGGTGGTGACGATCCGGCCGGGTATCTCACGGACGGCCGGGTCCGGCGAGAACAGCTCCGTGTCGGCGCCGATGTGCACGACCTCGATACGGTCCGCCGGCACCCCGAGGTGTTCGGTGATCTCCTGCCGGGAGGAGCCCGAGACGGTGAGGACGGACGGCAGCCGGCGCGCGACGCGCTTCTGCATGCGGGTGAAGCCGTACCAGCGGCGTACGGAGGCCCGGCGGCGCCAGTCCTCGGCGGCGTCCAGGTCGAGCCGCCGGTCGACGGTGATGGGGTGGTGGATGGTGGTGACCAGCGGTGCGCCGAGGTCGCCGAGCAGCCCGTACCCGAGGGTCTGGTTGTCGTGGACGACGTCGAACTCCCCGGCGCGCGCCGCGAGATGGCGCCGGGCACGGAGTGAGAAGGTCAGCGGTTCCGGGAAGCCGCCGGTCCACATGGTGGCGACCTCGACGGCGTCGATCCAGTCGCGGAACTCGTCGCGGCGCGGGGTGCGGAACGGGTCGGGCTGCCGGTAGAGATCGAGGCTGGCCAGTTCGGTGAGCGGTACGCCCTCGTCGAGTACGGGGTAGGGCTGAGCGCCGATGACCTCGACGCGGTGGCCGAGGCGGGCGAGTTCGCGGGACAGGTGGCGTACGTAGACGCCCTGTCCGCCGCAGAAGGGGTTGCCTTTGTAGCTGAGGAGCGCGATCCTCAGCGGCCGGTCCCCACCGCTGCCGCCGCCTTCGCCGCCCCGGTCGTCCTCGGATCCTGGCCCGGTGCCCGCCGCTATGGCCTCAGCGGTCACGCTCGGCCCCCTTCTCACTGCGCTCTCCGTGTCGACTGGATTCACCGGAGCGAAACCACTGGCGACAATCTAGAACAAGTTTCAGACTTGTCCGTTCACCGGCAACGAATCTACCGGCAGGTAGCGTCGGCGTACCGGCCGGAACAGGTGATTCGTGCCACGGCGGTACTGCCACCCCGTGCGCTCCGCAAGCCGATCGCGGGGTACGGAGGCGCCGCGCGACGGTCGGCCGGCTGCCCGACCTGACGGCCGGCCGGGACCGTCCGGGGGCGCGCGGACGTCACGTACGGCGCGTACAGGCGCGCCCGAGCGCGTACGGGCGCGTACGGGTGAAGAAGCGCCAACTCCACGTAGCGGGCCGTGTACCGTGCTCGGTCGTTGCGCCCGCCCGTTCACCGGAGGAGTGAGGTCCCCCATCTCTGCCGTGCCGCCGTACGCCCCTCTCAGCGTCGAGATCGTCAACGGCCCGCACCACGTCCTGGTACGGGTCCGCGGCGAACTCGACTGCGACACCGGCCCCGACCTCTTCGCCGCCCTGGCCCCGCTGGCGCACCGGTACGTCGAACTGGACTTCAGCCAGGTGCCCTTCATGGACTCCACGGGCCTCGGCCTTCTCCTCGGCCAGCGCCGCGCGAGCCGCCGGGCGGGCGGGGACCTCTCGCTGCTCCACTGCTCTCCCCCGGTACGCCGGGTCCTCGACGTCACCCGTACGTTCGCCCACTTGACGGCTCCGTGCGACACCGCCCCGGACGCGCCGGACTCGTCGGATGCGTCGGATGCGTCGGATGCGTCCGGCTCCTCGGACTCGTCGGCGAGCTGACGCCCCAGCGCGTTCCGCGTGCTACGCGAAGGCGTCGAGGGCGACTTTCGCGGCCTCGGCGATAAGGGCGTCGTCGTACGCGGCGTCCCGGATGCCCCGGCTGGAGAGGACCGCGAGGGTGATCGGGGCGGCGCCGGGGGGCCAGACGACGGCGATGTCGTTGCGGGTGCCGTAGCCGCCGCTGCCGGTCTTGTCGCCGACCCGCCAGCCGGCCGGGGCACCGGCGCGGATGAGAGCGTCGCCGGTGGTGTTGCGGACGAGCCAGTCCGTCAGCACGGCCCGCTGGCCGGCGGGCAGGACGTCGTCGACGGCGTAGGCGCGCAGGTCGGTGGCGAGGGCGCGGGCCGTGCTGGTGTCGCGCGGGTCGCCGGGGGTGCCCTCGCTGAGGTCCGTCTCGTACCGGTCGCACCGGGTGGTGCGGTCGCCGAGGGCGCGCAGGGCGTGTTGCAGCCCCTTGGGGCCGCCGATCTCCGGGAGGAGGAGGTTGGCGGCGGCGTTGTCGCTGTACCGGACGGTGGCGTCGCACAGCTCGCGCAGGGTCATGCCGGTGTCAAGGTGCTGCTCGGTGATGGGCGAGTGGTCGACGAGTACGTCGCGGCCGTACCGCACCCGCCGTTCCATCTCCCGCGGGGAGAACTTGTCCAGTACGGCCCCGGCGAGCAGCGCCTTGAACGTGGACGCGTACGGGAAGCGCTCGTCGGGCCGGTGGCTGACGTACCGTCCGCTGCCGGTGTCGAGCGCGTGCACCCCGAGCCGGGCGTCGAACTTCCGCTCCAGTTCGCCGAAGGCGCGGTCGGTACGGCGCCGGTCCACCGCCGGGGCCGGGGAGGGAGCCGGCGCGGGTGGGGTGGTCGCGGTGGCGGACGCGGTGCGCGTCGCGGCCTCCGAGGTGGCGGTGGAGCATCCGATGACCGGGAGGGTCGCGAGGCCGGCCAGGGTGGAGAGCGCGGTACGGCGGGAGACACGGGTGCGCATGGGGCGGCTGCTTTCTGTGGGTTCGGGCGGGTGTTCCGCGTGCGTTCGGAGTGTGTGCTGAGTGCCTGAGTGTGTTCGGAGCAGACCAGCGGCCGCCCGCTCCCGTCCACGTCGGATATGGATCTCGGATCGATCAATCTGCAATATGATTGCTGGTCGTGGACCTGGTACGGCATCTGCAGTGCTTTGTGGCTGTTGCCGAAGAGTTACATTTCGGCCGGGCGGCCCAGCGGCTCGGTATGGCCCAGCCGCCCCTGTCGCAGCGCATCCAGCGTCTCGAACGGGAGCTGGGGGTACGCCTCTTCGAGCGCTCCAGCCGGCAGGTCACGATCACCAAGGGCGGCACCCTCCTGCTGGAGGACGCGCGTCGGCTGCTCGCCCACTCCGAGGCGCTGCTCGCCACCGCGCGCCGTGTCCAGGAGGGCCACAGCGGACTGCTGCGCGCCGCCCTGCCCCCGGACATAACCGGCGAGACCGTCGCGGCGATCCTCGCGGGGTTCCAGGAGCGCCGCGGCGGTGTGGAGCTGGAACTGCACGAGCTGTCGACCGCCGAGCAGCTCGCCCGGCTCGCCTCCCACGAGCTGGACGTCGGGCTCATCCACCACCCGTGCGACGTCTCCGGGCTGGAACTGGACCGGGTGCTCCGGCACGAGCTGGGCGTCCTGCTGCCGCACGACGCCCCGGCCGCCCGGCTCGGCACGGTCCCGCTCGCCGCGCTCACCGGGTACGAGCTGATCCTCTTCCCGCGCGCCCACGCCCCGGCCGTCCACGACGACCTGCTGACCACCTGCGCCCGCCACGGCTACACCCCCACCGCGGTACGGCACGGCCAGGGCACCAGCTTCACCCGGGGCCTGCTGCTGTCCCGCCGCGCCGTCGCCTTCGGCCCCCGCGGCGCCCACCCCGCCGGGGACCCGGACCTCGTCTGGCGCCCGCTGGACGACGCGCCGCTCGCCCGGCGCCACTCCGCGGCCTGGCCCCGGGGACGCGGCGACGCCGTCGTCCGCGCCTTCGCCGACACCGTCACCGAAGCCCTGGCCCGCACCGCCACCGGCCCCGACCTGCCCGCAGGACCGCTGCATCTGCGCCCGGCGGCGGAGTACTGGATATGACCGAGACGCCCGCTCCCCACCCGCCACGGGACCACCCCCGCGACCGTATCCGCGCCGCCTTCGCCGAGGCGGGTGTCACCGGCTGGCTGCACGCCGAGGACATCGACTCCGGCGCGCGGCTCGACGTGGGCGCCGACCAGCCGGTGGTCACCGCGAGCGTCCACAAGCTCTGCCTGCTCGTCGCGCTCCACCGGCGCGCCGAGGCGGGGGAGCTGGATCTGACCGACCAGACCGAGTGCCCCCGGGAAGGGCGTACCGCCGGGCCCACCGGGCTCTCCGCCATGCTCGACCCGGCCCGGCTCTCGCTGCGGGACGCCGCCTATCTGATGATGGCCGTCAGCGACAACACCGCCGCCGAGCTGCTGCTGGCGCGCGTCGGGCTCGACGCCGTCAACGACACCACCCGGCGCCTGGGCCTCACCCGTACCCACGCGGCGCACAGTTTCGGCGCGTTCGTCGCGAGCATCAGGGAGGACGCGGGGCCCGGCGGGCCGCGGGCCCTGGCCGATCCCCGGGTCATCGCCCGGCTCCGGGCCCTGGACCCGGCCCGTACCAACCGGAGCACCCCGCGCGACATGACCCGGCTGCTCGGCGCGATCTGGCGGGACGAGGCGTGCGCCCCGGAGCACTGCGCCGCCGTCCGGCGGCTGCTCGGCCTCCAGGTGTGGCCGCACCGGCTGGCCTCGGGTTTCCCCTTCGACGACGTCCACGTGGCGGGGAAGACGGGCAGCGCGCCCACGCTCCGCAACGAGGTCGGTGTCGTGGAGTACCCCGACCGCGGCCGCTACGCCGTCGCCGTCTTCACCCGCGCCGCCAGCCCCGCCGCCGCGCTCCCCGCGGCCGACGCCGTCATCGGCACCGCCGCCCGGATCGCCGTGGACGCGCTGCGGGCCGCCGCGGCGGCCCGCACCGGACCGTGAACACCAGCCCATGAGCACAGGCCCGCGAGCACCCGGCCGTGAACAAGGGTGTGGCGTGTGAGTGCCCCACGCACGGGGCACTCACACGCCACTCTCACAGGCGGGCCGGTCGACGCGGACCGTCCACGGGTCAGCGGATGCGGACCACCTGCGGGTCGTGGTCGCTCGCCTGGTCGGCGAACTCGGCGTTGATGTGGACGACCTCGTAGTCGAGCTTCTTGACGCCCGGGCTCACCAGGATGTGGTCCAGGGTCTGCGAGTTGCCGTCGTACACGTAGCTGTAGCGCTCGTTCTTCGGGAGCTTGTCCATCAGGTCGGTGAGGACCTTGCCCTTGGTGAGGGCGGCGACGGGCGCCGAGAACGGGTAGTCGTTCAGGTCACCGAGGACGACGACCTTGGCCTGCTTGTCCTGGGCGAGCAGGCCGGTGACGAAGGTGTTGACCTCCTTGGCCTGCGCCAGGCGCTGGGTCTCGGAGCCGAGGACCGGCGGCTGGAAGCGGCTGTGCAGCGACTGGTCGCCGCCCTTGGAGTTGAAGTGGTTGCCGACGACGAAGACCTGCTCGCCGCGGAAGGTGAACTCACCCACGAGCGGCTTGCGGCTGCTCTTCCACGCGTCGGAGGTGGGGTTGATCCGGCCCGGGGAGACGGACAGGGTGATGGCGTCCTTCTTGCCGCCCTTCTCCGTCTTGGGGGCCTTGACGACCTTCGTGGCCGTCGTGGCGTCGCCGCCCGGACGGTCCACGAAGCTGACGCGCTTCGGGTCGAAGAGGAAGACGTTGCGGATGTTGCCGCCGGGCTCACCGCCGTCGACCTTGTCCTGCGGGTCGACCGAGCGCCAGTCGTACGCCGGGCCGCCCGCGGCCTTGATCGCCGCGATGAACTGCGCGAGGGTCTTGTCGGCGGCGACCGTGCCGTCGTCCTTGGCGCCGTTGTTGTCCTGGATCTCCTCCAGGCTCACGATGTCGGGCGAGGAGAGGTTCTTGACGACGCCCTCGGCCAGCCGGTCGAACTTCGCCTGCGGGTCGGTCGGGTCGAGGTTCTCCACGTTGTACGTGGCCACCGCCAGCTCGTCCGACTTCGCCTTCTTCGCCACCTCGGGCTTGAGGCCGCCGGACTTCAGCTTGCCGAGCGTGGTGGACTGGAGGCCGTATCCGCCGTAGTTGGAGTAGTCCAGCACGCCGGTCGTGGCGCCGGTGAGCGTGTCGCCCACGTTGGCCGTGAGCTTCTCGCCGGTGAGCGAGGCGACCAGCAGACGGCCCGAGTTGGGCTGGTCGTAGGAGCCGTAGAGCGTGCCGCCGCGCGGGGTGGCGTTCTGCTTGGGCTTGGTGGTGACCCAGGTCTCGCCGTACGCGTTGGAGGCGCCGACCACGCGGTTGTCGTTGATCCGGATCAGCATGCCCTCGCGGGACTCCAGCCAGTCCAGGGCGTACTGGGTGGGCTTCAGGGCCAGCGACTCGATGTTCGCGCCCTTCGCGTCGGGCGCGTACGCCTCGGGCAGCGACGTCGCGTCGATGACCTCGGCGGCCGGCAGCGCGTTGCCGGAGGACAGGACGGTGGCGGTGGGGCCGCTCAGCTCCGTGACGGACTGGTTGCCGCCCGCGGCGCCGCCCGGGTAGTACTCGGTGACCTTGCCGCTGACCAGGACCGAGTCGCCGACCTTGACCTGCGGGGTGACGGAGCCGGTGAAGACGAACACGGCCTCGCTGGTGGCCGGGTCCTTGTCGGGGTTCGGGTCCTGGACCCAGTAGCCGCGCGAGGAGCCGGTGGCGCGCACGGCGGTGACGATGCCGGGCACGTCGGTGACGGTGGTGCCGGCGTGCGGGGAGATCCGGGTGGTGCCCTGGATGTCGTGGATGCGCAGCTCACCGGGGGTGGTGCTGGTGGGCGACGGGGTCGGGGAGGGCTCGGAGCCACCGCCGCCCTCGCCTCCGCTGTTGCGCGGGGAGGGCGTGGAGCCGGTGAAGTCGGCGGAGTTGTTGTCCGTGTCGGTGAGCGCGGCGTTCCTGCTGACCGAGGTGGTGTTGCCCGCGCCGGTCGCCGGGGTGTTCTCCCGTACGACGGCGGTGCCGAAGCCGACCAGGTCCTTGACCGTGCCGTCGGCGGTGCAGTCGGCGGCGGTCAGGCAGGCCAGCGGGGTGGTGGAGTGGACGAGTGCGATCGTGCCGCTGCTCGCCGACATCGCGATCGTGCCGGCCGCGTCCGGGGTGGGCAGTGCGGTGTCGCCGCCCGCGCCCTTGGCCTCCTCGATCAGGTAGCTGCCGCCCGCGGGGATCGCCCCGGTCAACTCGGTGACCTGCCACTTGGAGGTCGCGGTGGGCGAGCCGCTCAGGTACTGCACGGACCAGCCGCTGAGGTCGAAGGCGGCGTTGCCCGCGTTGCCCAGCTCGATGAAGTCGTTGGTGAGAGTGGCTCCGGAGTTACCGCCGCCGCCGAACACCTCGGCGATCACGGCGTCCGGGGACGGGGTGGCCTGGGCGGTGAAGGGCAGGACGACGAGGGAACCGGCGATGCCGACGGGGAGCGCCAGCGCGACGAGCTTCGCGCGGCGGCCACGGAAGGCCGGGGGTATGGAGGGAGACACGTGTGGCTCTTTCTGTTTGCTTGGGTGCGACTTCCGGCGGGCCCCCCGTGGGTTCCTTCGGTGACGTCGCGGATGAGCGGCATGACGGAAAAGTCGGCTCAAGATACGCGCGTAGATGCTGGGCGAACAAGAGGCCGTACACATCAAGCGCCAAGTGTTTCCCGACTGTTCGCCGGATTTAACCTGCTTGTCGGAGAGCGCCCTCGGGGTGACGCGCCGGGGACGGGCGGGGGCAGGGGTGGGGACAGGGGTGGGGACAGGAGACGGGGCCGGTCGGGGGCGGGGGCGGGGCCCGGGAGTACGGCCGGAGCGGGCCGGTACAGTGGGCGGGTCGTCATCATGCCCGTATGGAGGGAAGCCGGTGCGAAACCGGCACTGACCCGCAACCGTGAGCCGCCCTCGCCGGCGGCGAGTCGGAATGCTCCGTACGCGGTCGTGACCGGCTCGTGCCACCGGAACCGCCGGTGGCAGGCATCGTCGAGGTTTACGAGGCCGGAGTCTGGTACTTCAGTGTGCCTGGCGTCCCCGGCTCCAGCAGGAGAGGCCCAGCGCCCATGACCACCGTTCGCCGCTGCACCGCGGCGCTCGCCGTAACCGCCGTGCTCTGCGCCGCGTTCGCCCCGGCCGCCCACGCGGGCGGCGACGTACGCCCTCCCGCCCCGTCGTCCTCCCCGTCTCCTTCCTCGTCCTCGTCCCCGTCGCCGGCCCCTTCGTCGGCCCCTTCGTCGTCCCCGTCGGTGAAGCTCCCGCACGGGCTGTACGGCGACAAGGACCCGACGTACGACGGTGTCTGGCGGCAGTCGCTCGCCCTGCTGGGCCAGGCCGCCGCGGGCGTCCGGCCCTCCGACGACGCCGTACGGTGGCTGAAGCGGCAGCGGTGCGCCGACGGCGGGTTCCCCGCGTTCCGCGCCGATCCGGCCGCGCCGTGCGGCGCGGACACCCTGACCGACTCCAACTCCACGGCGGCCGCGATCCAGGCGCTCTCCTCGCTCGGCGACCAGCGGCCGTTCATGGCGGCGAGCGTGGAGTGGCTGCGCGCCACGCAGAACAAGGACGGCGGCTGGGGCTACACCCCCGGCACGCCGAGCGACGCCAACTCCACCTCCCTGGTGATCGGCGCGCTGACCTCCGCCGGGGTACGGCCCACCTCGATGCGGGTGCCGCGGGACTCCCGGGCGACCGAGGGCAAGGACGCCTACGACGCGCTGGTCGCCCTCTCGATCCCGTGCGACGCGGGGTCGGGCGCGGACGCCGGGGCCTTCGCGTACCAGCCGGACCAGGACGGGGGGCTGACCGCCAACGACGACGCCACGGCCGCGGCCGTCCTGGCCGGGCTCGGCAAGCGGCTGGTCAGCGCGCCGGTCACGGCGGGGCCCGCGCCCACCTGTGCACCGGCCGCCGCCTCGGCGCGGCCGTCCCCGGAGCGCGCCGCCCGCAACGGCGCCGCCTATCTCGCCTCGGCGCTCGCCGCCACCGGCCACCTCGACCAGCCGCCGCTGCCCGGCGCCGAGTCCGGCGACGGCGGCGCGGCCCAGCCGGACGTCGGGAACACGGCGGACGCGGTGGTCGCCCTGACGGCCGCCGGTTACGGGGACCAGGCCACCGGCGCCCTGGAGTGGCTGAAGAAGAACTCCGGCCCCTGGGCGCAGCAGCAGGGACCCGCCGCGTACGCCCAGTTGATCTTCGCCGCGTACGCGACGGACACCGACCCGCGCAACTTCGGCGGTATCGACCTCGTGGAGCGGCTCAACGCGACCGGCCCCACGCCCAAGTCCGTGGCGCCCCCGGAGCCGCGCCCGGGGAACGCCGCGGAGAGCGCCGCGGAGAGCGCGATCGCCGACGGCGGGGCCGTGGTGCTGCTGTGGGTCATCGGGATCGGTGTGGTCGCGGCGCTCGGGACCGGGTTCCTGGTCAGCCGCAGAAAGACCCGGCAGCCGTGATACGGCCACGCATGGTGCGGGTCGCGCGAGGCCTTCGGCGGGTCCTCGTTCCTGCGGTGGTGGCGCTGGGGCTCGTGCTCGGCGCGGGGGCGGGCGGGGCGCAGGCCGCCGGTTACCGCTACTGGTCGTTCTGGCAGGCCACCGGCGGGAGTTGGGCGTACGCGACCCAGGGCCCGGCGGTGCTCCGGCCCGCCGACGGCACCGTCACCGGTTTCCGCTTCGCGGTGAGCGCGGACAGCGGGGACGCGGCCCGGCCGCGCACCGCGCCGGAGTTCGCGGAGGTCTGTGCCGCCACCCCGGCGCGGGACGGCGCCAAGCGGATCGCGGTCGTCGTCGACCCCGGTACGGCGGCGGACGCCCCGGCCGGCGAGGAGCCGCCCGCGCTCCTGACGCGGTGCGCGCGGGTCGGCACGGACGCCACCGCCGCCGACGCCCTCGCGGCGGTGGCGAAGCCGCTGCGCTACAACAGCGACGCGCTGCTCTGCGCGATCTCCGGATACCCGGAGTCCGGCTGCGGGGAGCAGGTGCCGGACGAACAGGCTTCGGACGGGCCGGAGTCGGGCGACCCGGCAGCGAGCGACCGGGCGTCGGGCGACCCCGCGTCGAGCGGGCAGGGCCCGGCCGAGGCGTCGCCGTCCGCCGGAGCCTCCGGCCCCGGCCCCGGGGAGGGCGGCGGTCCGTCGCTCGGCCTCTTCGCGGGGATCGCCGCCGTGGCCGCTCTCGCCGCCGCCGGGCTGTGGCAGGCCCGCCGCCGGCGCGGCTGAGCCGTCCCCCATGAGCCGTGCCGGGAACCATCGCGGAAACCACTCCGGGAGCGACGCCAAGAGCCACGCGAACCGCTTCAACGCCCTGCACGCCGGGGCCTGGTGGCTCTGGGCGCTCGGTCTCGCGGCGGCGGCCTCCCGTACCACCAACCCCTTGCTGCTCGGACTGCTCGTCGGGGTCGCCGGCTACGTGGTGGCGGCCCGCCGTACGGACGCGCCCTGGGCCCGTTCGTACGGCGCCTTCGTCAAGCTGGGGCTGGCCGTGCTCGTCGTGCGGCTGCTGTTCTCGGTCTTCCTCGGCTCGCCGGTTCCCGGGGCGACCGTACTGTTCACGCTGCCCGAAGTCCCGCTGCCCGACTGGGCGGCGGGGGTGCGGATCGGCGGCCGGGTGACGGCCGAGCAGGTGGTGTTCGCGCTGTACGACGGCGCGAAACTGGCGGCCCTGCTGATCTGCGTCGGCGCCGCCAACGCCCTCGCCAACCCGGTCAGGCTGCTCAAGTCGCTGCCGGGCGCGCTCTACGAGGTGGGGGTCGCCGTCGTCGTGGCGATGACCTTCGCGCCGAACCTGGTCGCCGACGTCGGCCGCCTGCGCACCGCGCGCAGGCTGCGCGGCCGGTCCACGGGCGGGGTCGGGGCGGTGCTCCGGGTCGGACTGCCGGTCCTGGAGGGCGCGTTGGAGCGGTCGGTGGCGCTCGCGGCGTCGATGGACGCCCGCGGGTACGGCCGCCGGGCACCGGTGCCGCCCGGCGTGCGCCGCGCCACCACCGCGCTCACCCTCGGCGGGCTGCTGGGCGTCTGCGCGGGCGTGTACGGGCTGCTCTCCACGGCGGGCACCGGCTACGGGGCGCCGCTGCTGGCCGCCGGGGTGGCCGCCGCGGCGGCGGGGCTGCGGCTCGGCGGGCGCGGCTCCGTCCGTACCCGCTACCGGCCGGACCGCTGGGGCGCCCGCGCCTGGCTGGTCACCGGGTCCGGCGTGGCGGTCGCGGGCGTCCTGATCGCGGCGGGCGCCGCCGACCCGGCGGCGCTGCACCCCGGTGTCGTACCGCTGGAGGCGCCGACGCTGCCGCTGTGGCCGGCCGCGGGGGTGCTGATCGGGCTGCTGCCCGCGTTCGTGGCACCCGCCGCGCCGGCGCCCATGCCCACGACGCCGTCCACGCCCACGTCCACGCCCGAAGTACCGCCCCGACGCGAGGAGCCGGCGCCATGATCCGATTCGAGCGGGTGTCGGTCTCCTACGGGAGCGACGGCCAGGACGCCCCGCCCGTCGTCAGCGGGGTCGACCTCACCGTGCCCGAGGGCGAACTGGTGCTGCTCGTCGGCCCGTCCGGCGCCGGCAAGTCGACCCTCCTCGGCACGGTCTCCGGCCTCGTCCCGCACTTCACGGGCGGTACGCTGCGCGGCCGGGTCACCGTGGACGGCCGGGACACGCGTATCCACAAGCCGCGGGAACTTGCCGATCTCGTCGGCACGGTCGGCCAGGACCCCCTCGCCCACTTCGTCACCGACACCGTCGAGGACGAACTGGCGTACGGCATGGAGTCGCTGGGGCTGGCACCCGACGTGATGCGGCGCCGCGTCGAGGAGACACTGGACCTGCTGGGCCTGGCCGAGCTGCGCGCCCGCCCCATCGCCACGCTCTCGGGCGGGCAGCGGCAGCGCGTCGCGATCGGCTCCGTACTCACCCCGCACCCGAAGGTGCTGGTGCTGGACGAGCCGACCTCGGCGCTGGACCCGGCGGCGGCCGAGGAGGTCCTCGCGGTGCTGCAACGCCTGGTGCACGACCTCGGGACGACGGTCCTGCTGGCCGAACACCGGCTGGAGCGGGTGGTGCAGTACGCGGACCAGGTCATCCTGCTGCCGGGCGCCGGGCAGCCGCCGGTGATCGGCGCGCCCGAGCGGATCATGGCGGTGTCGCCGGTGCGGCCGCCGGTGGTGGCGCTCGGCAGGCTGAACGGCTGGGAGCCGCTGCCCCTCTCCGTACGGGACGCGCGGCGCGCCGCGGCGGGGCTGCGCGAGCGGCTGGCCGGGGCGACACCGGAGCCGATGGCCGCGCCTCCCGTCGCCGTACCGGCCCGTCCGGAATCTCCGCCGGGTCCGGAGGAGCGCCGCGGGCCGGGCGGGCTCGGCGGGCTGTTCCGCAGGCGCCCCGCGCGGGCGTCGGACGCCATGATCCGCTCGGGCGCGCCGCGGAGCGCCACCGGCCCGGTCGCGGTCGACGGGCTGCGCGTGCGGCACGGGCGGACCGAGGCGCTGCGCTCGGTGTCCCTGACCGTCGCGCCCGGCGAGACGGTGGCCCTGATGGGCCGTAACGGCGCGGGCAAGTCCACCCTGCTCGCCGCCCTGGTCGGAACGGCCGAGCCCGCCGCCGGGACCGTACGCGTCGGGGGCCGCGCCCCGCACCGTACGCCGCCGCGCGAGATGGTCCGGCACGTCGGACTGGTGCCGCAGGAGCCGCGCGACCTGCTGTACGCCGACACCGTCGCCGCGGAGTGCGCGGCGGCCGACGAGGACGCGGGCGCACCGGCGGGCAGCTGTCTGACCCTGGTCGGCGAACTCCTGCCGGGCATCGCGGCCACCACGCATCCGCGCGATCTCTCCGAGGGGCAGCGGCTGGCACTGGCGCTCGCCGTGGTCCTCACGGGACGGCCGCCGCTGCTGCTCCTGGACGAGCCGACCCGGGGCCTCGACTACGCGGCGAAGGCGCGGCTGATCGACGTGGTGCGCGGACTGGCCGCCGCGGGGCACGCGGTGGTCCTGGCGACGCACGACGTGGAACTCGCCGCCGAACTCGCCCACCGGGTGGTGATCCTGGCCGACGGCGAGATCGTGGCGGACGGGCCGACACCCCGCGTGGTGATGTCGTCGCCCGCGTTCGCGCCCCAGATCGCGAAGGTCATGGCGCCCCAGGAGTGGCTGACGGTGACCCAGGTGCGTACGGCACTCGCCGGGACGGCGGAGAGCCCATGAGGACACCGGAAACCCCGGGGAGGGCGGCGGGACGGTGGACCGTACGCGCCGTACGGCTGGGCCCGCGGGCGGTCTGCGCGCTCGCCCTGACCGGCGCGGTCGGGGTGGCCGCCTTCGGCTGGCCGCTGCTGGCCGGCCCCGACTCCGGGCTCGCGCACTCCGGCGACGCCCCGTGGCTCTTCGCCGCGCTGCTCCCGCTGCTGGTGGGGGTGACCGTCGCGACCATCGCCGACTCCGGTCTGGACGCCAAGGCGGTGGCGATGCTGGGGGTGCTGGCCGCCGTGGGCGCCGCGCTGCGGCCCCTGGGCGCGGGCACGGCGGGGCTGGAGCCGATGTTCTTCCTGATGGTGCTGAGCGGCCGGGTCCTGGGACCCGGGTTCGGTTTCGTGCTCGGCTCGGTGACGATGTTCGCGTCCGCGCTGCTGACCGGCGGGGTCGGTCCCTGGCTGCCGTTCCAGATGCTGGCGATGGGCTGGTTCACCATGGGCGCCGGGCTGCTGCCGGACCGGGACCGGCTGCGCGGCCGGACCGAGTGGGTGCTGCTCGCGCTGTACGGCGCGGGCGCGGCGTTCGCGTACGGCACGGTCATGAACCTCCAGGGGTGGACGTACCTCGGCGGGCTGTCCTCCGGGATCTCCTTCCACCCGGGTGACCCGGTCCAGGCCAACCTGGCGCGCTTCCTCGCGTACTGCGCGGCGACGTCCTTCGGCTGGGACCTGGGGCGGGCGGCGCTGACGGTCGTCCTCACCCTGACGGCCGGCCCGGCGCTGCTCAGGGCGTTGCGCAGGGCGACGCGCCGCGCGGCGTTCGAGGCGGAGGCGGTCTTCACGGCGGAGCCGGCCGCGGAGGCGAAGCCGGCCGGGGAAGCGGGGTCGGCCGGGGAAGCGGGGTCGGCCGCGGAAGCGGGGTCGGCCGCGGAAGCGGGGTCGGCGCCGTAGCGGGGACGGGCCTGGCCCGGCGGCCGGGGGGGGGTACGTCCGTACTGCCCCGGCCGCCGGGCCCTCCGCCGCTACTCCCCCGCCGCGCCCGCCGCGCCCGCGGTCTTCGCGGCGTTCGCGGTCTTCGCGGCGCCCGCGGCGTTCGTGGCCGTCGCCGCGTTCGTGACCTTCGTGGCCTTCACCGGCGCGCCGGGGCCGGTCCCGCCCCCCGGTGTCGCGTCGTCCGCGGCCTCCCGGCTCCTCGGGAACGGGTCGGCCTTCGGCACCACCCGCGGCAGCAGCCGCCGCGGCCCGGCGAGCAGATACGTCAGCCCGAAGCCGGCGCCCACGACCGCCGCGCCGCCCACCGCGTCCAGCACCCAGTGGTTGGCGGTGGCGACGATGGCGCACACCGTGAAGAGCGGGTGGAGCAGCCCGAGGAGCTTCATCCACAGCTTGGGCGCGAGGACCACGATCACCACCCCGCACCACAGCGACCAGCCGAAGTGCAGCGACGGCATCGCCGCGTACTGGTTGGTGAGCGCGGTCAGCGCGCCGTAGTCCGGGTTGGTGAGGTCCTGCGGCCCGTGCACCGTGTCGATGAACCCCATCCCCGGCATCAGCCGCGGCGGCGCCAGCGGGTAGAACCAGAAACCGATCAGCGCCAGCACCGTGGCGAAGCCGAGGGAGGAGCGGGCCCAGCGGTAGTCGGCGGGGCGGCGCGCGTACAGGACGCCGAGGATCGTCAGCGGCACCACGAAGTGGAACGACGTGTAGTAGAAGTTGAAGAAGTTCTCGGCCCACTTGATGTCGACGACCGTGTGGTTGACCCAGCGCTCGATGTCGATCCCGAGCGCCCCCTCGATCGAGTGGATCTGGCGGGCGTGCTCCTCCGCCGCCTCACGGCCGCCCGTCGCGGCGAGCCGGATGTGCGAGTACGCCGAGTAGCCGACGCGGATGACGAGCAGTTCGAGCAGCAGGTTGGGCCGGCTGAGCAGCCGCTTCCAGAACGGCACCAGTGGGACCCGGCCCCAGCGCGCGGGGACGGCCTGGGCGTACTCGGTCGGGACGGGACGGTCGAAGTACGGGGAGGCGCGGGTCAGGAACGGCACCGCGCAGGCCGCGGCCAGCGCGGCGACCAGCGGCACGTTCTCCCGGATCGGGGCGAGCACCGCCAGGTTGGGCAGCATCATCTTCCCCGGCAGCGTCATCACCAGCACCACCACCGCGGGCCACACCAGCCGGTCCCCGGCCCGGGTGCCGACCCGGCCGACCAGCGCCAGCAGCACCCACAGCAGCTGGTGCTGCCAGGCCGTCGGGGAGACCGCGATCGCGACGCAGCCGGTCAGCGCGACGGCGAGCAGAAGCTGACCGTCGCGCGCGTAGCGGGCCGCCCTGCGCAGCCCGAGGACGGCGACGACCGCCGCGAGGGCGATGACGAGGACGACCTCCAGCGGCCCTTCGAGGCCGAACCTGAGCAGCGCGCCGTGCAGGGACTGGTTGGCGAGGCTGTCCGCGCGCTCGCCGAGCCCCGCGCCCGCCACGTGGTGCACCCAGTACGCCCACGAGTCGTTCGGCATGGCGGCCCACGCCAGCGCCGTCAGCGCGGCGAAGCTCCCCGCCGAGGTCACGGCGGCCCTCTTCCGCCCCGTCAGCCACAGCAGCGGTGTGAAGAGCAGGACGGCGGGCTGGAGGGCCGCGCCGAGGCCGATGAGGACACCGGAGGCACGTTCACCGCGTACGGCGAAACAGCCGAGCAGTACCAGCAGGACAGGGATGATGCTGGTCTGGCCGAGGGAGAAGCTGTTGCGCACCGTCAGCGAGAGCATCAGCAGGCTGATCGCGACGGGGGCCGCCAGCAGCCCCGCACGGCGCGCGAGTTCGTCCGGCAGCGCGCGGCGGGCCACGACCAGGCCGAGGGCGACCACCAGCAGCAGGGTGCCGAGCGTCCAGACGATGCCGAGGCTCTGCTCGGCAGACCTGGCCAGGGGCTTGAGGACCAGGCCGGCGAACGGGGTCCCGGTGAACCTCCCGGTGTCGTAGAGAGATCCCGTCACGTGCAGGACGCCGTTGTCCCCGATCCAGGTCTCCAGATCCGTGAGCCGTTCACCGGGCGGCTGTCTGAGCACCACCGCCGCCTGCCGTACCGCCAGCACCGCGGCGAACAGCCAGAGCACGATGCGGGCCGTACCGAAACCGGTCCCCGCCGTACCTGCCGCCGCGCCGCCGCGCACGCTGTGTTCTGCATTCACCACGCCGCGCCGACCCTCCGTCCGAAAACGCCGTCCATGTCCCTGTCCTTGGGGCATAGAGCCTCGCACTGCCCCGTGGAGAAGACCACGGCAACCCCCTCTTCGCCTGACTGTCACCTGTGTTTTGGCTTGCCCGACCGATCAAGATGGAGCGGCACGCACCTCCGAAACGATTGAGAGGCCCGCATGTCACAGGAAGAGCAGGAACGACAGGCACGGTGGAACGCGGTCGACCACTATTTCACCGATCACCTCGCCCCCGCCGACGAGGCCCTTTCCACCGCCCTGGCCGCCAGTGACGCGGCCGGTCTGCCCGCCATCGCCGTCGCGCCGAACCAGGGAAAACTGCTCCACCTCCTGGCCGGCGTCCAGGGTGCCCGTACGGTGCTGGAGATCGGCACGCTCGGCGGCTACAGCACCATCTGGCTGGCCCGCGCGCTGCCCGGGGACGGCCGGCTGATCTCCCTGGAGTACGACCCGGCCCACGCCGAGGTGGCCCGCGCCAATCTGGTGCACGCCGGGCTCGACGGGATCGCCGAGGTACGGACCGGGGCCGCGCTGGACACGCTGCCGGTACTGCTGGCCGAGGGAGCGGGCCCCTTCGACTTCGTCTTCATCGACGCCGACAAGCAGAACAACCCGCACTACCTGGAGTGGGCGCTGAAGCTCACCCGGCCGGGCAGCCTCATCGTCGTCGACAACGTCGTACGGAACGGGGCGGTCGCGGACCCCGGCAGCACGGACCCCGGGGTGATGGGCACGCGGCGGATGATCGAGGCGATGGCGGAGAACCCGCGGCTGTCGGCTACGGCGGTGCAGACGGTCGGCACCAAGGGGTACGACGGCTTCGCGCTCGCCCGCGTGCTGGCCTGACGGAACAGCGACCAGGAATCAGGACCACGGCGTGTCGACGCGGGGGGGGGGGGGGGGGGGGCCGCCCCCGCCGGGGGGCCCC
>NZ_JBHURV010000060.1:0-43948 GCF_042673865.1 Streptomyces sp. NPDC056987 | reverse complement strand
TCAGGCCGCCTCCTTGTGGATACCGCATGCTCCGGTGATACCGCACGGGCAACGAGCCGTCAGCCCCTACGACTCCACGAGTTCAACCTCAGTAGGCAAGTCTACTTGGGGACGGACACAGGGCACGGGTGAATGTGCCTGCGAACACTTTGAGTGTTCTCGGAACCCTATCTCCGCGCTGAAACCTCGCATCGGCACGGTCGTCACGTTTGCGCTGGAAGTCGCTGTCGAGTCGAGCAGATCCCAGACGCGCTCGCGTACTCGTTGCTTGGCTTCGTCCACATGTGTGCGCATGTAGGGCGCGTTCACGCTGGAGTAATAGTCAAGATCTCTGGATCAGTTGAGGTTGTTCATGCCGCGCGGGCTGAGGATCGCTCGACGAGGATGCCCCGCTTGAAGTCGGCCCCGGCACGGACCAGTGCGACGAGGTGGGGTGCGTTCACGGCTCGCCACCGCTGCTGGGCGGACTCCACCAGTTTGAAGACCATCGCCAAGGCGGCGGCCGCGCTGCCGGCGCCCTTCGTGACCTTCGTGCGGAGCCGAACCGTTGCGAAGGTGGACTCGATGGGGTTCGTGATGCGCAGGTGGATCCAGTGCTCGGCGGGGAAGTCGTAAAACGCGAGCAGTTCGTCCGTGTCATCGGTGATCTTCTTGACCGCTTTGGGAAACTTCGCCCTGTAGGTCTTCTCAAATGCCGCGACGGCCTTGAGTGCGTGGTCGCGGTCCTCTGCGTTGTAGATCTCTCGCAGGGCCTTCTTCGCCCCAGGCTGGGCAGACTTCGGCAGGGCGTTCGCGACGTTGGCGATCTTGTGAACCCAGCACCTCTGATGGCGGGCCTGAGGGAAGACCTCGGTCAGAGCCTTCCAGAAACCGAGCGCGCCATCGCCGACCGCCAGGACAGGGGCGCGCATCCCGCGCCGCTGACAGTTGCGCAGCAAGTCGCCCCAGGCGTCGGCCGATTCCCGGTAGCCGTCGCTCATGGCGATCAGCTCCTTGGTGCCATCCGCGCGCACGCCCATCAGTACGAGCACGCACGACCTCGCCTCCCGCAGGCGTATGCGCAGGTGGATGCCATCGGCCCACACGTAGATGTAGTCGCTGCCGGACAGATCGCGCTCGCCAAACGCCTGGTGATCGGCCTGCCACTGCTGGGTGAGCCGGGTGACCGTCGCCGGTGACAGGCCCGCCGAGCTGCCGAGGAACTGCTCCAGGGCAGGCACGAAGTCGCCCGATGACAGACCGTGTAGGTAGAGCAGCGGCAGCACTTCGCTGATCTTCGGCGACTTGCGGCACCAAGGCGGAAGAATCGCCGAGGAGAACCGCTGGCGCTCACCCGTTGCCTCATCGATGCGCTTGTCGTTGACGCGCGGGGCCCGCACCTCGACGACTCCCGCGGAGGTGGTGACCTTCCGCGGCTGGTGGTGACCGTTGCGGACCACGAGCCGACGCCCCTGCTCGTCCTTCTCGTGCGCCAACTCGGCTATATAGGAGTTGACTTCGGCCTCCAGCGCGGCGGCCAGCATCCCCCTCGCACCCTCCCGGACGATCTCGTCGATCAAGGAGGAGCGGTTGACGGTGGTGCCGTCGTCGTTCACTACGCTGAGCACGGACGTGCCTTCCCGGCCGGCGCTGCAACGTCGACCTTGCTCGGTGACCACTCCATCTCACCCGGCAAGGTACGTCCTCCCAGGCTGATCCACAGGTCCTGCAGCATTGCTCTCCCTGGAGGAGAAGGGCGTACGAGACCCGTTCATCATCCGCTCTCCCGAAGGTGACAAGTTCTACCTCCTCGCTACCGATCTCAAGATCAACGGTGGCAAGGGGTGGGACTACGAGATGCGGCACGGCAGCAAGTACCTCGAAGTCTGGGAGTCGACGGATCTGGTCCCCTGGTCCGAGCAGCGCCATGTCCGGGTCTCGGTCGACGCGGTCGGCATGACGTGGGCGCCTGAGGCGACGTACGAGGAGAGGCTGGGCTCGTACGTCGTGTACTGGTCGTCCAACCTCTATGGCGCGGATGACCCGAACCACACCGGCAGCACCTATCCGCGCATGTTGTACGCCACCACCCGTGACTTCCGAACCCCGGTCGACCTGCCGGACATCAGGCGGCGGAACTGGCAGTTGGTGGACGACTGCATCCGAACCGGCGCTGGAACGGACTGGGTTGAGGGACCGACTGCTTTCAAGTCCAACACGGAGGATGCCTGGTACGTCTTCATGGACGAGACACCGCGGCGCGGGTACATCCCCTTCACGGCTCGGAGCCGGCCTTCGCGCCCGTGCCGTGATCCTTGGCTGCACATACGAGCGGAGCCGGTCGGCCACGAGGGCCGACCGGCTCCGTCCGGAATGCGGGCGAGATCAGCCCGTGTGCGCGGCGGACCGGCCTTCGACGTGCTGCTTCTTCATGTTGACGGCGATCGCGGTGGTGGCGAGCGCGGCGACGAACATAACAGCGGTGGCGAAGAAGGCCAAGGTGTAGCCGTGTGTCAGGGCGTCCGCCGCCTTGGCGACCAGGGGTTGGTTCTTGGTCGCGAGTCCCTGGTAGAGGGTGGCCGCGGCGTTCGGCAGTCGGTCGGCGGCGGCGTTGGTGGAGAGGGTCGACAGGATGGCCAGGCCGAGCGCGCCGCCGATCTGCTGGGAGGTGTTGAGCAGGGCGGAGGCGATACCCGTCTCCTGGCGCGCGACGGCGTGGACCGCGCCGAGGGTCATGGGCACGAAGCTCATGCCCAGGCCGAGGGCCGTGACGAACATCGCGGGCATGAGGTGGGTGATGTAAGAGGAGCCGGGGGTGAGGGTGGTGAACCAGAACATCCCCGCAGCGGCCACCAGCAGTCCGGGAGCGGCGACCACGCGCGGAGCGACGTGCGTGACGAGCTTGGCGCTGACACCGGCCGCCGTGGCCATGCCGATACTGAAGGGCAGGTAGGCGAAGCCGGTCTTGATGGCGCTGTAGCCCAGGATGAGCTGCATGTAGAGGGTGAGGAAGTAGAAGAAGGCGATCATCCCGGCGCCGACGAACAACATAGTGGCGTAACTGCCGGAACGAGTCCGGTCTTTGAGCAGGTGCAACGGCATCGTCGGGTGCGCGGTGCGCCGTTGGAGGCCCAGGAACACCGGCAGGAGTACCGCGGCGGAGAGGAAGGACACGAGGGTGAGGCTGTCGGTCCAACCGTGCTCGCCGCCGCGGGTGATGCCGTAGACCAGGGCGAGCAGACCCCCGGTACCCGTGACCGTGCCCGGGATGTCCAGGCGTCCGGGGTGGCGCTCAGCCTCGACGAGCAAGCGGGTGCCGGCCAGGATGGCAACGCCGATGGGGATGTTGACGAAGAACACCCAGCGCCAGTCCAGGGCGTCGGTAAGAACACCGCCGAGCAGCAGCCCGACGGTGGCGCCCATGCCGCCCATGGCCGCGTAGACGCCCATGGCACGGTTGCGCTGATGGCCCGCCGGGAACGTTGTGGTGATCAGAGCCAGAGCGCTGGGCGCCGCGAGTGCCGCGCCGACACCCTGCAGGACACGAGCGAGAACGAGCAGACCTTCGTTCGGGGCAAGGCCCCCGAGCAGTGAGGACAGGGTGAAGACGGCGATGCCGGCCTGGAAGACAAGACGGCGGCCGTACAGGTCACCGATCCGGCCGCCGAGCAGCAGCAGTCCGCCGAAGGCCAGCGCATAGGCGTTGACGATCCAGGCGAGGTTGGCGTCGGACACATCCAGGTCGGTCTGGATGTTGGGAAGGGCGATGTTCGTGATCGTGGCGTCGAGAACCAGCATCAGCTGGGCCGCAGCGATCACTATCAGGGCGAGGCCCAGATGGCGTTCGCCGGGCGGGCCAGTACGCGTGGCCACGGCGGGCGCAGTGGTGACAGTTGAGCTGTCGGAAGACATGGAAGAACTCCGAGGGAGTGGTGAGTGACCGCATTCCCGAGAGCTTCGGATGGGGAAGATGGCCCGCTGATCCGTGGGAATGGACAGGGCGAGAATAACATCGCGAGCGGCGGTGCGAGTGTTCATTCTCGTGCTTGCATTTCAGGAATCGGTATGGGCACAGAAAATCACGCAAGCCTCCGTGCCCATACCTTTTCAAGGTTTGCAAATCAAGATGCACTCTGCAATTACAGGTGCGTTCGGTGCCGCCACACATACATCGCCCTCCGGATTTTTCCGTCGGGTTCCCTTGCCTCGGAAACCCTGGTCACGCTGAGGTAAGAGCGATGCAGACCTTGTCGCCGCGCAGGCTCTTCAATCCGCCCGCAGTGAACATGCAAGGCGGTCAGTTCCTCTGCAGAACACTTCCTCGCCTGCACCAGCATCACCTGCACCCTCATCTGCTACCGCAGACTCGCCCCTGTTACGAGGGCCTGACTCGCATCTCGCCGTACCTGGCCGAGCACATCAACTAGTTCGGTGCGTACTCCACGCATGAACTCGGCATCCAGGCGGCGGCGTACGACCCGAAGCTGGACGTTGGTTTCACCCCGTTTCGCGAGCAGTACGTGCGGGCCGCCGGATTCGGTAGGGCAGCCTGATCGGGATGCGTCCAAGGTTTGCTGGTCAGGGTGCCGGGCGGGGGAGGTAGAGGGCGGCCGTCGCTGCGGCCTTGTGGGCCAGGGCCCGGCGGAGGTCGTCAGGGGCGAGGACTTCGGCGTCGGGGCCGAAGGCAAGGAGCGCCTCGGCGGCCACGAGGGCGCGGAAGCGCAGCTCCACTCTTGTCCAGCCCGTCTCCGTCTCCGTCTCCGTCTCCGTCTCCGTCTCCGTCTCCGGAGAGTCGCCCGGATCGGGGGCTGCGAGGTCGGGCTCGTGGATGCGCAGAAACTTGGCCAGGATCTCGTCGCGGACCTTGACGGTAACGGCGAGGGGGGCGGGGATGTCGTCGATGCGGCGGCGCAAGGTGTCCCACACGTCGGCCAGCTCCATACCGTCACGACGCTGCGCGGGCTGGTCGAGGACGGCGGCGGAGAGGGCGCGGTCGGTGCGGAACAGTGCGGGTTCGCCGTCGTGGTCGGCGACGAGGTACCAGACGCCGGCTTTGCTGACGAGGCCGTAGGGGTCGAGGGTGTACGTGCGCACGCGGTTGTCGCGTCCGTGGCGGTAGCGCAGGCGCAGACGGCGGTCGGTGAGGACGGCCTGCTGGAAGGCGGCGAGTTCGGTGGCGGGGTGGTCGGGGCCGGGGGTGCCGCGCCAGCGGACGGGGTCGATGAGGATGCGGCGGCTGGCCAGGTCGGCGTCGGGGCGGTGCGGGGCGGGCAGGGCTGCCATGACCTTGCGCAGGGCGGAGCCGAGAGCCTGGCCCAGACCGAGGTCGGCGTGGGCGGGCCCGGACAGGAGGACGAACAGTGCGCGGGCCTCGTCGCTGGTCAGCCCGGTGACGTCGGTGCGGAAGCCGGGGAGCAGGGCGATCCCGCCCTGGGGGCCGCGGACGGTGTAGACAGGTACGCCGGCGGCGGACAGAGCCTCCACGTCCCGCATGATCGTGCGGACCGAGACCTCCAAGCGGTCGGCCAGATCAGAGGCGGGCAGCTGATGGTGGGTCTGCAGCAACAGCATGATCGAGAGCAGCCGGTCGGATCTCATGGCCCAAAAGTCCCTCCCGTATATGACCAAGGATGTCATATATGGCGCGGAGGATGCAGATATCGGCCCGCCGACGGGGCAGGCCGGACGCTCCTGGCGGGCAGGCTGCCGACCTGCCGGATGTACTGGAGCAAACAACTGGGAAAGGTGCATTCCGATGACTGCCACCACCGGATCCGCGCAGGAGATCGCCCAGGCGTACACCGAGGCGTGGATGAACAAGGACATCGACCAGGCGCTGTCCTACGTCGCGGACGACGCGGTCTGCAAGGCCCCGAACGGCACGTTCGAGGGCAAGGCCGGCTTCCAGACCTTCATCGGGCCCTTCGCCGGCTCGCTGAACGGCGCCACCCTCATCGACGTCCTGGGCGACGACACCCACGCCGCCGCCGTTTACACCCTCGACGCGCCTTTCGCGAGCGACTTCCCCGGCATGGACTACGTCACCGTCAAGAACGGCCTCATCACCCAGGTGCTGAGCCACTTCGACCTGTCCCCGCTCATCCAGGCCGGCGGCAACCCTCAGCACTGACCGCCCCGCGTCCGTGCCCGGTCTGCCACCGCCGCCGGCTTCGGGCGCGGCGCCCACGCCGCCCACCACCGCACGCGATCGAAGGCTGCATGAGAACCCTCACCACCCGGGGCGACACGATCCGCTTCCCCGAGCCCCTGACCCGGGCCAGGATCACCCGGCGCCCGAACCGGTTCATCATCGACGCCGACATCCACGGGAGCGAGACCGCCTGCCATTGCCCGACCACCGGCCGCATCGGCAACCTGGTCCTGGACGGACTCGACTGCCTGCTCTCGCGCAGCGACAACCCCGCCCGCAAGACCCCATACACCGTGGAAGCCATCAGCGTCGATGCCCCAGGCACCGCCCGTCCGGCCTGGATCGGCATCAACCAGAGTGCCGCCAACCGCTACGTCGAGCAGGCCCTGGTCCACCACCTGCTGCCGAAGATCGTCACCGCGCACAGCGTGCTGCGCGAGCAGACCCTGGGCCGCTCCCGCCTGGACTTCCTCGTCGACGACGACACCTACGTCGAGGTGAAGACCCCACTGGACAACCTCCAGGTCGCCCTGGGCGATCACGTCCACACCCGCACCCGCCCGCCGCTGGCCTCCACCGACCGGCTGGTCAAACACATCGGGGAACTCGACCGCAGCCTCCAGGCCCATCAACGCGCCGTTCTGCTGCTCTGCTTCGTGTACGACAACCCCGGCTTCCAGGTCCGCCCCAGCAGTCACCACGATCAGGTCCAGGCGTCGGTCGCCCAGGCCGTGCGGGGTGGCGTGGAGATCTGGCAGGTCAACTTCCGCCTGGATGCGGCCGGGGTCCACGTCGCGCGTCACTCCGACCTCACCAGCCAGTTCCTCGTCTGAGGGCTGCCGCCTCCCACCACGGCCCCGGAACACCGGCACGACCCGAGCCCCAGTAGGCACCACCGAGTTCAACCGCACGGATCTTCTCAAGGAACACGCCTCATGCGCAGAATTCAGTACCACCGCTACGGCGGCCCGGACACGATGCGGCTGGAGGGCTTCACCCTGCCCTCGCCACAGGAGGGAGAGGTTGCGGTCTCCGTCGTCGCGGCCGCGGTCAACCCGATCGACTGGAAGGTCCGCCAGGGCGAGCTGAAGATGATGACCGGCCGGGCCTTCCCCCGCGCGATGGGCTCGGACTTCTCCGGGACCGTCACCGTGGTCGGCCCCGGTGTCGTCGGCTTGAAGCCAGGCGACCCGGTGTACGGGATCACCGCGCTGAAGCCCAGCGGCGCCTTCGCCGAGGCCGTTATCGCCCCCGCTTCCCACCTGGCTATCAAGCCCGCCGGTCTCTCCTTCGAGCAGGCCGCCGCGCTCGCCACCCCCGTGGTCATGGCCTTTGCCGGACTCATCGACCGCGCCCGGCTGCAGGCCGGCCAGCGGGTCTTCGTCAACGGGGCGACCGGCGGCGTCGGCCAAGCTGTCGTCCAGCTCGCCCATGCCCTCGGCGCCACCGTCACCGGCACCAGCGGCCCCACTTCCGTACAGCACGCCCACGCCCTCGGTATCGACCGCCTCTACGACTACACCGCCGCCGACCCCGCAGACCAGAAAGAACTCCAAGGCGCGTTCGACGTCGTCTACGACACCAACGGCTTCCTGCCGGTCAAGACCGCGATGCGGCTGTTGAACAAGACCGGCGTCTACCTCGACATCAACGCCACCCCCGCCAAGTTCGCGCACGCCGCTTTCGCCCGCCGCCACAAGATCTTCTTCTGCAAGCCCGACACCCGGGCCCTCACCGCCGCTGCCGACAGGGCCGCCGCCGGGGACATCCGCATGTCCATCGGCGAAACCGTCTCTCTGGAGGGCGCCACCACTCTGATCGCCGGCCTGGAGACAGGCCGAAAGATCAACGGCAAGGGCCTGATCCTCACCAACCTGACCAACTGACACCCCAGGCAACAACCGCTCGGCACCCAGATGACCAACCCCACACCCGCTGGATGACGGATCCTTTCGCATAGCAGCGGAAAGATGCTGCTATCCCGGGGGCAGGCCGAGAACGGCACCGTGTGCCGCATTCTCACGGAAGACGCCGACAGCACCGACCAGCCCGGAAACCGGGTCCGCCGCCCTTCAACCGGCGGCGGACCTCGCCACCCCGGGGGAACCTGCTCAGCAGCCCGGTGCTGACTGAGGCCACCCATCCACGGCGGGACTCGGGAGCCGGGCCGACCGCGCCAGGCGGCTACATTGAACCGCCTGGCTTCCGTAGTCCGGGGCCCGCGCGCCCCCTATTTCGAGGAGCTCACGGCCAGCATGTCCAGTCGTGCCACCATCCAGCACGTGGTCCCACTCGATGAGTGGAACGCCCGCCCCGACGGCCCGTACGCACCCGGGTCGCTCTCGGAGGACGGATTCGTCCACTGCTCACCCGACGAGGAGACCACCATCGCCATCGTCAACGCCTTCTACCGGGACGCACCGAGACCGCTCCTGACACTCGTTCTCAACGTGGACCGGCTCACCGCGAAGTGCGAGTGGGAGCCAGCAGTGCCCGTCCCGCCGCCAGGGGTCACCGAAAGCACCCTGTTCCCTCATGTGTTTGGGCCTCTCAACCGGGACGCGATCGAACACGTACTGGAGGTGGAGTGGGATGACCAGGGGCGGGCGGCAGGACTGAAGGAAAGAGACTGAACGCCTTCGCGGTAACGCCATTCGTCGCCCGCCGGCAGAGGATTTTTTTGTGCCACAGTAGTTGTGGTCGTCATCTGCCTCTCCGGCGGTGGCGGTGCGCAGCGGTCAGCCACCAGTCCGTCCAGGACCGATAGAGCGAATTCCTGGATTGCGGAGCCACAGGACGTGCGTGGGCACCGCAGCGAACAATCACTGCCCTCGGCGGCCAGCCGAAATCACATTGGCTGCGCCCCTTGGCCAGCTCCGCCTCCAGTTGGGCGAACTGCTTGTCGCTCAGCCTCGGCAGTGACGCCGGCCCCTGTGACCGCAGAGCGCGCGGACCGCCTCGTCCCACATCTGCCGCCAGCGCTGCACTGAACGAACGCTGACCCGTAGGTCCTTGGCGATCACCGAGCTCGCCTCGCCCCGGGCGAACCCCTCAGCCGCCTTGAGCCGTAACTCCTCGCGGAACTGCTGCCGTTCGGCGGTCAGCCCGCCCCCTTGTGGATACCGCGTGCCCCGGTGATACCGCACGAGCGACGAGCCGTCAGTCCCTACGACTCCACAAGTTCAACCTCAGTAGGAGAGGCTCTCGACGGTAAAAGTGACCTCCGCCTCACCGTTCGTGCCCCGGACGGTCCTGGTCTGCTGCCCAGTCTTGTCGTGGTGCGAGTCCCACACGATGCTGCCGTTCACGTCGACATCGTCGACCGGCGCGAAGATTCCGTCGTAGTCCAGCAAGAGGACGTCGATGCCGAGGATGCCGTCGGGAGCTTGGACCCAGTAGTCCTTGGGCGTCAGCATTCAACGGACACAGCGGCTGGCGGTTGCTGTCCCGCTCGTGCCGTCGGGCGCCGGACATCAGACGGGCGGTCCAGCATGCCGGAAGTCCGTGCGTTCCTCGCTTGAGCTGCCGATCCTGGGCTGCCGTCCTTCAGGTGACTCCGTGCTCCGGAAAGCGACCGGGCTCAGCCACTTCGACCGCACCTACCTCAACCGCCCGGCAGATCGAGTGTTTCATCGCGAGGACGCCCTACTCCGGGTGGTCCGCGTACGGACGCCACCCGTGGCCGCAACCCGAGCAGACCATGTCCGCAGGGTGCCCCCATCGTCCCCCAGATCTGGAGTTCCTGGGACTGGCAGGCCGGGCGGGCCAGAATCTCCGTGGTCGCCTCTGCCGTCCGCGCTGACGCTGCAAGGCGGTCTTTTGTCGCGACGAGGGAGCTGACGTGGTTCCGGCCCGCAACTATGGGAGAGACCGTGCAGAACCATCAAGCGGGTTCCTCGGCTCGGGCTCGGGGTTCCGGCGAGGCGGTAGGAGCCAGTACCGGTCCCGGCGATCGCGCCGTTGAAGGCCGGGCGGGAGTTCTCGCGCTCCGTGTCAGATTCCGGAATGTGAACACGCTCGACCAAAGGGCTGTCCACACTCTAGCCTGGCCATGCAGCTGGTTCGCCCTGCCCTCCAGGCAGACGCGTCGTAAGAGGGAACCCGGTGGGAATCCGGGACTGCCCCGCAGCGGTGAGTGGGAACGACCGCCGTCATACGCACTGGATCCGACGTACAGGGTCCGGGAAGCGACGGCCAGTAGGTGTCTTCCTCAGGAAGGCGTGCTCGCGAGTCCGAAGACCTGCCCGTTGCCCGTGTGCGAACCATTCGTGCGCGGAGATCCCGGTGACCTCGTGGGCGGGTCGGCGTACATATCAGGCGGATGACCGCGCTGTGCCGCGCGAGGTCGGGTCCGTCCGGTTCGTCACCCCTTCGCGCTCGCGTCCTGTCCCGGGATTCCAGGGAGATATCTCGCGAAGGAGATTTCCGTGACAACGAAGTCCGCAGCCGCGGCAGCACGGGCCACCGTGTACGGCTACCCCCGCCAGGGCCCGAACCGGGAACTCAAGAAGGCGATCGAGGGCTACTGGAAGGGCCGCGTCACCGCCGACGCCCTGCAGGCGACCGCCGCCGAGCTCCGGCGGAGCAACTGGCGGCACCTCTCCGACGCCAGGATCGACGAGGTGCCGACCGGTGACTTCTCGTACTACGACCAGGTCCTCGACACCACCGTCATGGTGGGCGCGATCCCCGACCGGCACCGCGCCGCCGTCCAGGCCGACGCGCTGGACGGCTACTTCGCCATGGCCCGCGGTACCCAGGAGATCGCTCCCCTGGAGATGACCAAGTGGTTCGACACCAACTACCACTACCTGGTCCCCGAACTGGGCCCCGACACCGTCTTCACGGCCGACTCCACCAAGCAGGTCGCCGAGCTGAAAGAAGCCCTCACCCAGGGACTCACCCCCCGGCCCGTGCTGGTCGGACCCGTCACGTACCTCCTGCTCGCCAAGCCTGCTCCCGGCGCGCCCGCGGGCTTCGAACCGCTGATGCTCCTGGACCGGCTGCTTCCTGTGTACGCCGAAGTCCTCGCCGACCTGCGCGCGGCCGGCGCCGAGTGGGTCCAGCTCGACGAGCCCGCCCTCGTGCAGGACCGCACCCCGGCCGAACTGAAGGCCGCCGAGCGCGCCTACCGTGAGCTCGGCGGTCACGCCGACCGGCCGAAGGTGCTCGTCGCCTCCTACTTCGACCGGCTCGGCGACGCCCTGCCGGTGCTGGCCAAGGCGCCGGTGGACGGGCTGGCGCTGGACTTCACCGGGGCCGCCGCCGCCAACCTGAACGCCCTGGCCGCCGTCGGCGGACTGCCCGGCAAGCGCCTGGTCGCCGGTGTCGTCAATGGCCGCAACATCTGGATCAACGACTTGGAGAAGTCGCTGTCCACTCTCGGCACCCTCCTCGGGCTCGCCGACCGCGTCGATGTCGCCGCCTCCTGCTCCTTTCTGCACGTCCCGCTGGACGCCACGGCCGAGCGGGACATCGACCCGCAGATCCGGCGCTGGCTGGCCTTCGCCCAGCAGAAGACGGCTGAGATCGTCACGCTCGCCAGGGGCCTCGCCCAGGGCACCGACACCATCACCGGCGAACTCGCCGCCAACCGCGCCGATCTCGCCGCCCGCGCCAGCTCACCCATCACGCGTGACCCCGCCGTGCGAGCCCACTCCGAGGCCGTGACGGACGCCGACGCGCGACGCTCCCGGCCGTACGCCGAACGCGCCGCGGCCCAGCGCTCCCACCTCGGCCTGCCTCTGCTGCCGACCACGACCATCGGCTCGTTCCCGCAGACGACCGAACTGCGCACCGCCCGTGCCAACCTGCGTGCCGGCCGCATCGACTCCGCCGGGTACGAGGAGCGCATCAAGGCGGAGATCCAGGAGGTCATCTCCTTCCAGGAGAAGATCGGCATCGATGTCCTGGTGCACGGCGAGCCCGAGCGCAACGACATGGTGCAGTACTTCGCCGAACAGCTCACCGGCTACCTCGCCACCCAGCACGGCTGGGTCCAGTCCTACGGCACCCGGTACGTCCGCCCGCCGATCCTCGCCGGGGACATCTCCCGCCCCGAGCCGATGACCGTACGCTGGACGTCCTACGCCCAGTCGCTGAGCGACCGCCCGGTCAAGGGCATGCTCACCGGCCCGGTCACCATGCTTGCCTGGTCCTTCGTCCGCGACGACCAACCCCTCGGCGACACCGCCCGCCAGGTCGCCCTCGCCCTGCGCGACGAGGTGAACGACCTGGAGGCGGCCGGGACCTCGGTCATCCAGGTGGACGAGCCCGCGCTACGCGAGACCCTGCCTCTGCGGGCCGCCGACCGCGCGGCGTACCTGGCGTGGGCGACGGAGGCGTTCCGGCTCACCACAGCCGGAGTGCGGCCGGACACCCAGATCCACACGCACATGTGCTACGCCGAGTTCGGCGACATCGTGCAGGCGATCGATGATCTCGACGCCGACGTCATCAGCCTGGAGGCCGCCCGCTCCCACATGCAGGTCGCCCGCGAACTCGCCGCCCACGGCTACCCGCGCGAGGCCGGGCCGGGTGTCTACGACATCCACTCCCCGCGCGTGCCGAGCACGGATGAGGCTGCGGAGCTCCTGCGAACCGGACTGAAGGCCATCCCCGCCGAGCGGCTGTGGGTCAACCCCGACTGCGGGCTGAAGACCCGCGGCTGGCCCGAGACCCACGCATCCCTGGAGAACCTGGCCGCCGCCGCCCGCGCGGTCCGCGAGGAACTCACCGCGTCCTGACCGCAAGCCCGGTCGGCTGGGGGAGGAAGCATCCGCCTTCCTCCCCCAGCCCCCGGCTTGAGAGAGAGCAGCAGCCCATGGCTCTCGGCATCCCCAGTACAAGCGCGGACAGAGCACTGTCCATTCGTGACCTCCTCGCACGAGGAGGTCACTCTTACTCCTTCGAATTCATGCCCCCCGCGCAGCACGGCCGCCGAAGCCGGGCTCTGGACCCGCGAAATCCGCGTCGGTGTACTCGGTGAACGGCTTGCCGATGTAGACGCCGGCGCTGTTGACCACGGTGTCGATCCGGCCGAACCCGTCCATCGCCGCCGCCACGATCCGCGCGCCGGCGCCGCACTCGGCCAGATCGTCGTTGAAGGCGAGCACCTGCGGGTCCTCGGACTGCGGCATGGAACGGCTGGTGGCCACGACCGCGTACCCGAGGTCGCGGTAGGCGGTGACGACGGCAGAGCCGATGCCCCCGTCGGCACCGGTGATGATCGCGACCTTCTGGGCGGTGCCCGCACCCGTCGTGTCCTTCATGCTTCACTTCCTTCACCTGACCAGCGGGAATCAGGCCGGTGACGGTTCTGGTACCCCCCGGGACCCGCCGGCCCCTCGGCGATGGCTCACTCGGCAGGTGACCTGACCCCGTCCCACCCCGCCCCGGGACGGGGTCACTTGAGGATTTCCAGCATCCGCTCTCCCAGGACCGCGGCTGAAGTTGACCCCGACCTTCTCCTGGACGTCGGTCTCCAGCAGCCACGTCACCCTGGAGGCCAGCCCCACGCCCTCTTCTTCCTCGTTGGTGAAGCAGGTGATGTTGTAGTCCTTGAACGGCGACTCGCCATGGATCCTGGTGGCCAGCAACGAGGCAGGGCCGTGGCAGACGATGAACAGCGGGTTGCCCGAGGCCAGCTGCCACGTCAACAGCCGCCCCATGTCGGCGTCGAACGCCAGGTCCGACATGGGCCGCCCGCGGTCGTCGCGGCAGCCCTCGTTCTGAACCCAGTGATCCTGCCCATGGCCGAACTCCCCCTCCGTGATGCGCCGACCCTCGTGTTGATCACGATCGGATCGTTGACTGCGGTCAGACTAGGCAGCCCGGGACCGGACGGGTCCCTGCACCTTTCCAGGGTGCGCCGGGGCCGGCCCCGGCGGTTCAGCCGCCGCAGCCGCAGCCGGGGCGGCAGCCGCAGGCGTCTGTTCCGGCGCCGGCGGACGGGGTCGTCGTGGCGGCGGGGACCGCGCAGCAGCCCTTGCCCTGCCAGGCGTCGCGCCCCTCCTTGACCGCGACGGCGGCTATGACCAGGGCGGCGACGGGATCGGCCCAGGACCAGCCGAGGGTGGCGTTGAGGACCAGGCCCACCAGGAGGACGGCCGAGAGATAGGTGCACAGAAGGGTCTGCTTGGAGTCCGCGACCGCGGAGGCGGAGCCGAGTTCCCGTCCGGCCCCGCGCTGCGCGGCCGACAGGAACGGCATGATCGCCAGGGACAGGGCGGCGATGACGATGCCGGTGACGGAACGCTCGGCCTCGCCGGTGCCGGTGAGGGCCCGGACGGCGTCGACACTCACGTAGGCGGCGAGGGCGAAGAAGGAGACGGCGATGATCCGCAGTGTGGTCTGCTCCCGGGCCTCGCGGACGGCGTGGTCGCGGGCGGAGAACTGCCAGGCGACCGCCGCGGCGGAGGACACCTCGATCACGGAGTCGAGACCGAAGCCGACCAGGGCGGTCGACGAGGCGATCGTGCCGGCGGTGATCGCGACGACGGCCTCGACGACGTTGTAGGCGATCGTGGCGGCGACCAGCAGCCGTATGCGCCGGGTGAGGACGTCGCGGCGGGCCGGGGCCGGGCCTGGGCCGACGGAGGTCCCGGCGGTCATCGGCAACAGCCCTTCTCGTCCGCCTCCGCACAGGTCTTGTCGGCCTCGACGGCTACCACGGCGGTGCGCAGGTCGTCCAGCGCGCGGCCGAGGCGCGCGTCGGCGAGTTCGTAGCGGGTGCGCCGGCCGACCGGTACCGCGACGACCAGGCCGCAGTCCCGCAGGCAGGCCAGGTGGTTCGACAGCCGGGTACGGGAGATCTCCAGGGCGTCCGCGAGGTCGGCGGGGTGGGCCGGCGCCTCGCGCAGGGCGAGGAGGATCCGGCAGCGGATCGGGTCGGCGAGGGCGCGGCCGAACCGCGCCAGCACCTCGATGTCAGCGGCGAGAGTCAACATGGGGACTAACAGTACACGGAAGTCTGAATTCATAAAGACTTGAATCGGTCACTTACGGGCGGACGTGCGTCCCGGACGCCCCGCGAGCCCCCTGTATCCTGCTGCGCATGCCGCCTGCCCCTTCCCCGCAGCCGGATCGCGGTGCACTTCCCGCCCAGGCGGGACTCCTGACCGAACGCCTTGCGCGTCAACTGGAGCATGACATCCGGTCCGGAGAGATCGCCGTCGGCACGAAACTGCCTTCCGAACGCGAACTCGCCGCGCGGTTCGGCTCCAGCCGCAACGTGGTCCGCGAGGTGCTGCGCCGGCTGGAGGCCCAGCACCTGATCGAGGTCGCGCCGGGCCGCGGGTCGTTCGTCCGGGAGCAGACGCCCGGCCAGGCCCGCAGCTACGACGCCCTGTACCGGGCCGGCCGGCCCACGGTCCGGCAGCTCATCGAGGCACGGGTGCCGCTTGAGGTCGAGACCGTCCGGCTGGCGACGGAACGTGCCACCACGGAGGACATGTCGGCGATGCGGGCGGCCAGGGACGCCGTGGAGACGGCCACCGATGTCGTCGCCAAGGCCCAGGCGGACGTCGACTTCCACGACGCGATCGCGGCGGCGAGCAGCAACCCGGTCCTGCGGATCATGCTCTCCTCGATCAGCGGGATGATGTTCGAGATGATGCTCCGCTCGAACTCCGATCCGTCGATCGGCGAGGCCGGTGTGCCGCACCATCCCGAGATCTTCGAAGCGATCGAGGCCCGTGATGTTGAGCTGGCCTGCGAGCGGATGCGGGCCCATCTGACCCTCGGGTTGCGCACCTACGGCGCCGATCTCGATGTCAGTGTGCACGCGATGGCCCGGCAGCACATCGAATCACTGCTCGGCCAGGCCGGCCACCCGGGTTAGGACCCGCCGGGGAGCGGGCCACCGCTCCGGTACGTTCCGTGGTGCGCCGCGGGACGCAGCGTCATACCGGCACACCAGGGCTGTTCAGTGTGCGCCGTCTCTTGCTACGGTCCCTGTCACTGCCACAACTGGTCCTACCAGTTGGACCAGTTGAATGGGGCAGATAGGGACGTAACGCACCAGAAAGACGAGGACGATGAGGTCCACGAGCAGCCAGTTCCTCAGCCGGCGCTCCTTCGGCAAGGCCGCCGCCGGCTTCGCGGCCGCGGCGGGCATGGGGTCGCTCGGCGCCTGTTCGAGCAGGGGCGGCACCGCCCCGGCCGACGCGCCGCTGAGGATCATGGCGATCAACCACGTCTGGTCGCAGGCGATCAGACGCCGTCTCAAGGAATTCGAGAGCCGCGCCGGACGCAGGGTCTCCATGACCCTGCTCACCGCCGACCAGCTCTCCAACAGCTACAACGTCAAGCTCAACGCCTCCGGAACCGACGTGGACGTCATGATGGTCCGGGCGCTCCAGGACCAGTCGCTCTTCGGGCTCAACGGCTGGCTCACCGATCTCACCGGCCTGGTGAAGGGCGAAACGGCGTACGACTGGGAGGACTTCCAGGACGCCCCCCGCGAGGTGTCGGTCACCGCGGGCAAGGTCCTCAGCGTCCCCGTGGTGACCGAGCGCCCGACGCTCTACTACCGCAAGGACCTGGTGGAAGGGCTGGGCGGGCCGCCCCGGACGCTCGACGATCTGAGGGAGATGTCGCTCGAACTCGCCGACCGGGGCCGGAACTTCTTCGGCTATGTCGGGAGGGGGCAGCGCAACGGCGCCGTCAGCCAGTGGTCGAGCTTCCTCTACTCCTTCGGCGGAGACTTCATCGTCGACGGAGCGTCGGGCATCGGATCGCCGGAGGCGGTGGCCGCGTACGCCTATTACGGCGCCCTGCTGGAGCGGACCGGACCGCCCGGGGCCACCAACATGAGCCTGGAACAGGCCATGCCGGTCTTCGCGCAGGGCAAGGCGGCCTTCTACGTGGACGCCGACGCCATCTACAGCAATTTCCTCGACCCGAAGATCTCCACCGTGGGAGAGACCGTGGGGTTCGCCCCGTTCCCGGCCGGTCCGGCCGGGGCCCGGCCGCACAACATCCCCTCCTGGAGCCTGGGCATCAACCGCTTCTCCCTTCTGCGCGACGAGGCGTGGGAGTTCGTCCGGTGGGCCTCCGGCCCGGAGATGGTGGCGGAACTGCAGGCGGCTGGCATCCCCGGCGCCCGCCGGTCGGCGTGGTCGGACCCGAGGACGCTCGCCGCGTTCCCGCCCGAACTCGCCGCGACCATGCGGACCAACGCGGAGCGGGGCATCGGGCACGACCGGCCCCAGGTCCTCCAGGTCGGCCGCTCACGCGACATCGTCGGACGCCCGCTGGTGGCCGGAATCCTCGGCAAGAAGGTGGCACCCGTCGCCCGCGACGCCGACGCCGAGTTCAACGACTTCCTGGTCCGCGACAACCGCCACCGGGAGTCCTGATGCGTACGACCGAGACCACCATGACGACGCCGGACGGCACGCCCGGCACCGCCTCCGGCACACGGGGGCCGGCCGCGCGGCGCTCCCGACCGCGCCCGCCGCGCACCTTCGAGCAGGCCAACCGGCGCCTCAAGTGGGCGATGCTCGCACCCGCGCTCGCCTTCGTCGGCCTGATGATCGTCTTTCCGCTGGCCTTCACACTCAACCTCAGCCTCACCGACGCCTTCGGCGCGGTGAACTCCGGCAACAACTACATCGGCTTCCAGAACTTCTCCGACGCCCTCGGCGACTCCCGCCGCTTCTGGCCCGCGGTGCAGCGCACGGTGGTCTTCACCGTGGGCGCGGTCCTGCTGGAGACCGTGCTCGGCCTGGCCCTCGCGATGCTCATGCGCAAGCCGTTCCGCGCCATGCGCTGGGTGCGTACGGTCCTGATCATCCCGCTGCTCACCACGCCGGTCGCGATCGGCATCCTGTGGCTGCTCATCCTCGACCCGAGCAACGGCATCGCCAACCATCTGCTCACCGCCGCCGGACTGCCGCCGCAGGAGTTCCTCGGCTCGGTGAGCCAGTCCCTGCCGACACTGATGCTCATCGACGTGTGGCAGTGGACACCGATGATGACACTGCTCCTGCTCGCCGGGCTGACCACCCTCCCCGAGGAGCCGGAGGAGGCGTCCCTGGTCGACGGGGCCAACAGCTGGCAGCGGTTCCGGCACGTCATCCTGCCGATGCTCGGCCCGACGCTCGCCACCGCCCTGGTGCTCCGCGCCGTGGACGCGCTCAAGACCTTCGACGTCCTCTACGCGACGAAGGGAGCGGGCGGAGGTTCCGACTTCGAGGCGGAGACCCTCAACGTCTACGCCTACGGTCTCACCTTCGACTACCAGGAGTACGGGCTGGCATCGGCGGTCCTCGCCCTGTTCACGCTCTTCATCATCGGCGTCGTGGTCCTGCTCCGCCGCCGTACCGGAAGGAAGACCGCATGAGCCCCACCGCCGCCGCCTCCTCCTCCGTACGGAACACCGGCGCCCCCGCTCCCGGCCGGCGCCCGCGCCGTTACGGGTCCTGGCTGCGGGGCACCGCCATCGCCGCCGTGACGCTCGTCTTCGCGCTGCCGGTCGTCTGGATGTTCGCCGCCGCCTTCAAGACGAACGTCCAGGTGACCGACCCGACCGTCGGTCTGTGGTTCTCCCCCACCCTCGACAACTTCCGCAACGTCCTGGACACCGGGCAGATCCTGCGGCCGATGGGCAATTCGCTGCTCGTCGGGGTGGTGTCGACCGCGCTCTCCGCGCTCATCGCCGTACCGGCCGCCTGGGCCGTGGGCCGGTTCCGGATGCGCCGCACCGGATCGCTCATCCTGGTGGCGCGCATCGTTCCGGCGGTCTCCCTGCTGGTTCCCTGGTACTACCTGTTCGCGCGGGCCGGCCTGGTGGGCTCCTACACCGTGCTGATCCTCAGCCATATGTTCGTCTCGGTCCCGCTGATCCTCTGGATCATGATCAGCTTCTTCGAGGGCCTGCCGGTCGAACTCGAAGAGGCGGCGCGCACCGACGGGCTGTCGGCGTTCGGCGCGTTCTGGCGCATCACACTGCCGCTGGCCGCGCCGGGCACCGCCACGGCCTCCCTGCTGGCCTTCGTCTTCAGCTGGAACAACTTCATGTTCGCGCTGATCTTCGCCGACGAACGCACGCAGACCGTGCCCGTGGCGCTGTTCAACTTCATCTCCTACGCGAGCACCGACTGGGGCGGTCTGATGGCCGCCGCCGGTCTCATCACGGTGCCGGTCCTCCTCGCCGCGGTCCTCGGACAGAAGTACCTGGTGGCGGGGTTGACCTCAGGCGCTTCGAAGGGCTGACCCCTCCCCCGTCCTGTCCACCGTTCACCGTCCGCATCACCCAGCTCAGGAAGAACGCATTCATGAAGATCGTCGACGCGAAGGTCGTCGTCACCAGCCCCGGCCGTAACTTCGTCACGCTGAGGATCACGACCGACGAGGGCCTCACCGGCCTCGGGGACGCCACCCTCAACGGGCGGGAACTGGCCGTCGCCGCCTATCTGCGGGACCATGTGGCACCCCTGCTCATCGGCATCGACCCGCACCGCGTCGAAGACACCTGGCAGTCGCTGTACCGCGGCGCCTACTGGCGGCGCGGGCCCGTGACGATGGCCGCGATCGCCGCCGTCGATGTCGCGCTGTGGGACATCAAGGCGAAGGCCGCCGGCCTCCCGCTGTACCAACTGCTCGGCGGCGCGAGCCGGGAGCGCGTGGGAACGTACGGACACGCCGACGGGAGGGATGTTCCCGAGCTGTTCGACTCGATCCGTGCCCGCCTGTCCGAGGGGTATCCCGCGATCCGGGTGCAGACGGGCATACCGGGGCTGAAGACCGTGTACGGGGTGCACAGCAGCCCCGACCGCGCCGAGGCCGCACCCCACCAGCAGGCCCGTCCCGTGGTCGAGGACTGGGACACCGCGGCGTACCTGCGCCACATCCCCACGGTGTTCGAGGCGGTACGGAACGAGTTCGGGCCCGAACTGCCCCTGCTCCACGACGCGCACCACCGCCTCACCCCCGCGCAGGCGGCCCAGCTCGGCAAGGACCTGGAGCCCTACCGCCTCTTCTGGCTGGAGGACTGCACCCCGGCCGAGAACCAGGAAGCCCTCCGGCTGGTCCGCCGCCACACCACCACCCCCCTCGCGATCGGCGAGGTCTTCAACACCGTGTACGACTACCAGACGCTCATCGGCGAGCAGCTCATCGACTACGTACGCTCGGCCGTCACCCACTTCGGCGGTGTCTCGCCGCTGCGGAAGCTCTTCGACTTCGCCGCGCAGTACCAGATCAAGAGCGCCATCCACGGCCCGGAGGACATCTCGCCGGTCGGCATGGCCGCGGCCGTCCATCTCGACCTGGCGGTGCACAACTTCGGAATCCAGGAGTACGCGGGGCACACACCGCTGACCCACGAGGTGTTCCCGCACGCCTACACCTTCACCGACGGACACCTCCACCCGGGCGAAGCCCCGGGTATCGGGGTGGAGCTGGACGAGGAACTGGCCGCCGCGCACCCGTACGAGGCCGCGTACCTGCCGGTCAACCGGCTCCAGGACGGCTCCGTCCACGACTGGTGAACCCACCCCGGCCCCCGCACCGCCGGCCCCCGGCGCCGGTGGACACACGGCCGCTCAGGCGCGCAGCCAGACGGCCGTGTCCGGGGGCAGGAGGTCCCCCGTCAGCGGGGCGCTGGTGAGCAGTACCTCCGTGTGCGGGGGCAGCGGCGTGGGGGGTGCCGAGAAGTTGACCACGCAGATCAGGGCGCCCGTGTCCGGGGCGGCGCCGGTGTCCGGGGCGCGTACGAAGGCGAGCGCCCCGGAGGGCGACTCCAGCCAGGTCATCGGACCGTCGCCGAAGCCGGGTCCGGTACGGCGCAGCCGCAGGGCCTCCCGGTAGAGGGTGAGCATGGAGCCGGGATCGGCCGCCTGGAGGTCGGCGGCGTACCGGGGCCAGGCGCGCGGCTGCGGCAGCCACGGTTCGGTGGCCGAGCCGAATCCGGCGTACGGCGCGTCGGCCGTCCACGGCAGCGGCACCCGGCAGCCGTCGCGCCCCGGATCCCGGCCGCCGGAGCGGGCGTGCATCGGGTCCTGGATCCGGTCCAGCGGGATCTCCGCTTCGGGCAGGCCCAGTTCCTCGCCCTGGTAGAGGTAGACGGCGCCGGGGAGGGCGAGGGAGAGCAGCGCGGCGGCGCGTGCCCTGCGGGTGCCGAGACCGGGGTCGGTCGGGGTGCCGAACTCCTTGGCCGCGAAGTCGAAGCCGGTGGCCTCGCGCCCGTACCGGGTGACCGTGCGGGTGACGTCGTGGTTGCAGAGCACCCAGGTGGCGGGCGCGCCGACGGGGTGGTGCTCGGCGAGCGTCTCCTCGATCGCGGCGCGCAGCCTGCGGGCGTCCCAGGGGCAGGCCAGGAAGCTGAAGTTGAACGCGGTGTGCAGTTCGTCGGGGCGCAGATAGCGCACGAAGCGCTCGGTGTCCGGCAGCCACACCTCACCGACGAAGATGGCGCCGTACGCGTCGGCGATGGCGCGCCAGGAGCGGTAGATGGCGTGCAGTTCGTCGAGATCGACGTACGGGTGCGGGTCGCGGCCGGCGGTGAAGTCCGGCAGGGCGGGGTCCTTGGCGAGGAGCGCCGCGGAGTCGATCCGTACGCCCGCGACGCCCCGCTCGAACCAGAAGCGCAGCACCTCCTCGTACTCCCTGCGTACGGCGGGGTGGGCCCAGTTGAGGTCGGGCTGCTCGGGGGCGAACAGGTGCAGGTACCACTCGCCGTCGTCGAGCCGGGTCCAGGCGGGCCCGCCGAATTCGGAGACCCAGTCGTTGGGCGGGATCTCGCCGTGCTCACCGCGGCCGGGCCTGAAGTGGAAGAGGGCGCGCTCCGGGCCGCCGGGGCCCGCCGCCCGTGCGGCCCGGAACCAGGCGTGCCGGTCGGAGACATGGTTGGGGACGACATCGATGATCGTACGGAGGCCCAGCTCACGTGCCTCGGCGATGAGTTTCTCGGCCTCGGCGAGGGTGCCGAAGGCCGGGTCGACGGTGCGGTAGTCCGCCACGTCGTAGCCGCCGTCGGCGAGCGGTGAGAGGTACCAGGGGGTGAACCAGAGCGCGTCGACCCCCAGTTCGACCAGATAGGGCAGCCTGGCGCGGACCCCGGCGAGGTCCCCGGTGCCGTCCCCGTCGCCGTCGGCGAAGCTGCGTACGTAGATCTGGTAGATCGCGGCGCCCCGCCACCAGAGGGCGTCGGCGGGCTCCGGCGGGCTGCCTTCCATACGGTGTTCCTTTCGGGGGGAGGGAAGGGCTCAGCCCTTGGTGCCGCCGGCGCTGATCCCGGCGATGATGTGCCGCTGGAAGACCAGGAACATCACCACCATCGGGATACTGGCGATCACCATGGCGGCGATCAGCACCGGGAGCGGGATGTTCTGGGAGAGCTGGACGAGCGCGACACTGATGGGCTGTTTGCCGGTGTCGGAGAAGACCATCAGCGGCCACAGGAAGTCCTGCCAGACCGCGACCAGCGCGAAGATCGACACCACCCCGAGCACCGGCCGGGACATGGGCAGCAGGATCGACCGGAGCGTACGGAGCCTGCCCGCGCCGTCGATCTCGGCGGCTTCCAGGACGTCGCGCGGGATCTGGTCGAAGAAGCGCTTGAGCAGGTAGAGGTTGAAGGCGTTGGCGACGGCGGGCAGCCAGATCCCCAGCGGGTCGTTGAGCAGGCTGGTGTGGATCAGCGGCAGATCGGCGATGGTCAGGTACTTCGGTACGAGCAGTGCCTGGGCGGGCACCATCAGGGTGGCGAGTATGCCGCCCAGGATCACCTTTCCGAACGCGGGCCTCAGCTTGGACAGGGCGTAGGCCGCCGCCGTGCACAGGACGAGCTGGAGGATCCAGGCCCCGGTGGCCTGCACCACGGTGTTGCCGAGGTGGGTGGGGAGCCGCATCAGCTCCCAGGCGTCGGTGTAGGCGCCGGTGTGCCAGGTGCCGGGGAGCAGTGTCGGCGGTGTCCGCACCAGTTCGTCCGGGGACTTCATGGCCCCGGAGACCATCCAGTACACGGGGAAGAGGAAGGCGAGGACGAAGGCGAGGACGACACCGGAGAAGACGGTCCAGTAGAGCGTCTTTCCCCGGGTGCTCGCGAGCGCCAGAGGGGAGACCAGGGTACGTACGGCGTGGCCGCGTCCGGTCGGTGTGCCGGTTCGGGTCGTGGTTCTGGTCCCGGTTCTGGTCATGGTGGCGGTTCTCCTCCCAGTCGTCTCAGTCGTCGGTGCGGGTGAGCCGCAGGTAGAGGGCGGAGAAGAGGCTGAGCACGGTCAGCAGCAGCACGCTGAGGGCGCAGGCGCCGCCGAAGTCGTTGTAGAGGAAGGCGTACTTGTAGATGAGGTAGAGGACGGTGACGGTCGAGTTCTCCGGGCCGCCGCCGGTGATCACGAAGGGCTCGGTGAACACCTGCATCGTGGCGATGATCTGGAGGAGCATCAGCATCAGGATGATGAAGCGGGTCTGCGGGACGGTCACATGGCGCACCCGCTGCCAGAGGGTGGCTCCGTCCAGCTCGGCCGCTTCGTACAGCTCTCCCGGAATCCCCTGGAGCGCGGCGAGATAGATGAGGACCGTGCCGCCCATGTTGGCCCAGGTGGCGACCATGACCAGGGAGAGGAGCGCGGTGTCGGCGCCGTTGGTCCAGTTCGAGGTGGGGAGGTGGAGGAAGCGCAGGGCTTCGTTGGCGAGCCCGGCGCCCGGATCGTAGAACCACTTCCAGAGCAGGGCGCTGACGACCGGCGGGATCATCACCGGGAGGTAGACGACCACCCGGAAGAAGGCCCGCGCGTGCCGCAGTTCGTTGAGGACGAGGGCCATCAGGAACGGTACGGCGAAGCCGACGAGCAGGGCGATGACGGTGAAGGTGAGTGTGTTGCGCCAGGCCGCGCCGAACTCGGGATCCTGGAAGACCTGGGTGAAGTTGGCCGTACCGACCCACTCCGGTTCCGCTCCGGGGGTGTACTTCTGGAAGGCGATGATCACCGCGCGGATCGCCGGGTACCAGGAGAAGAGCGCGAAGCAGAGCAGGCCGCCGATGAGGAAGGCGTAGGCGCGGAGCTGGTGCGAGAGGGCGCGGCGGAGGGCGCCGGGGGCCGTGCGGCGGGCCGGTTCGGGGCGTCCTGGCACCGGTGCGGGAGGCGGCGCGGACCGCCGGGGGGCCTGGGCAGTCTTCATGGGTGCGTCAGCCCCGGGCCAGGATTCCGTCGATCTTCGACCGGGCGTCCTTGAGGAGCCGGTCGATGTCGGCGTCCTGGTCGGTGAGGACGGCGGAGACCGCGCCGTCGAGCACCGAGTAGATCTGCTGGGCCTTCGGGGGCTCCAGCTTCGCCGTCAGGTTCTGGCTTCCGTCCAGGAAGGCCCGGTAGTTCTCGACGGGGACGTTGGCGTACGTCTTCTTGAGCTCCTGGTCCCTGGTGTCGGTGGCGCCGCTCCACAGCCGGGGCTCGGGGAGGCCGACCGGCGCCTTGAGATCGGCGGCGCGCTTCCAGTCGTTGAGGCCGGAGCCGGGGGCGTTGGTCTGGAACTCCAGCCACTTCAGACCGGCCTTGATCTGGGCCGGCGACGCCTTCCTGCTGAACATGTAGCCGTCGCCGCCGATGAGCGTGCCCTTGCCGCCGGGCATGGGCGCGAGGGCGAGATCCTCGTAGGAGCCGCCCTTCTCCTTGACGAGGATCGGGATGTTGTCCGGGGCGGAGAGATACATGCCGAGCCGGCCCGAACCCATCATCTGCTGGACGTCGTTGAGGATGAGCAGTTGCTTGGTGCCCATGGAGCCGTCGCGCCACCGCATGTCCTTCAGGTTCTGGAGGACCGCCCTGCCCTCGGGGCTGTCGACGGCCGCCTTCCTGCCGTCCGGGGTGACGACATCGCCGCCCTGCGAGTAGATCTCGGCGGTGAAGTGCCAGCCGCCCTGGTTCTGCGCGCTGTAGTCGGCGTACCCCACGTAATTTTTGCCGAGGCCCGCGATCTTCTTGGCGGCGGCACGAACCTCTTCCCAGGTGGCCGGTGGCTTGTCGGGGTCGAGGCCGGCCCGCTGGAAGAGTTTCCTGTTGTAGAGCAGCCCCATCGAGTAGTTGGTGCGCGGAACGCCGTAGACCTTTCCGTCGGCGGTGTAGACATCGCGCAGCGACTGCTGGATGTCGCCGTAGCCCGCCATGTCCTTCACGTACGCGGTGATGTCCGCGGCCTGGTCGATGTCGACGACGTGCCCGGCATCGGTGAAGTACGTGTAGAAGACGTCTTCCATCTGGCCGCCGGCGAGCTTGGCGTCGAAGGTCTTGGGGTCCTGGCAGGGGAAGGCGTCGTGGCCGACGATGTCGATGTCGGGGTTCGCCTTCTCGAACGTCCTCATGTCGTCCTCGAAGTTCTGCCGGTCGATCCTGGCGCTCTTGGGCGGCATGCAGTTGACGGTGACGCGCGTCTTGCCGCCGGCCGAGCTGTCGCCGTCCGAGCCGCAGGCGGCCAGTGCGGTGAGGGCGAGGGCGGTGGCTGTGGCGGTGGCGCAGGTGCGGCGGAACCCGGAACTACTCATCGGCGGACCCCTCTTGGGCAGGAGCGCGGGAAACCCACAGCACCTCGCTGTGTGGCGGCGCTCACTCAACCACCAACAACGGATGTCCGCAATATGTCGCTCTGATTTAGAAAATAGTTGACAGGATTCCGCAGGCACCGGCGCACAGCGGCGGGCCGACCGCGGGGCGCCGGCCCCGTGTCAGTCGCGGGGCGCCTGCCCCGTGGAGCCGCGTACCACCAGCTCCGGTTCGAACAGCAGCTCGCCGGGGGGCACCACGCCGCCCTGGATCTGGGCGTTGAGCAGGTCGACGGCCGCCCGGCCCATCGCCTCGATGGGCTGACGGACCGTCGTCAGCGGCGGTTCGGTGCAGTTCATGAACGCGGAGTCGTCGAAACCGACGACCGAGACCCGGCCGGGCACCGCGAGACCGCGCCGGCGCGCGGCCCGTACCGCCCCCAGGGCCAGTGGATCGCTGGCGCAGATGATCCCCGTGACGCCCCGGTCCAGCAGGCGCGCGGCCGCCGCCTGGCCGCCCTCCAGGGAGAACATGGTCCGCTCGACGCACTCGTCCGGGAGGGCCTGACCGGCGCCGCCCGCCGCCGCGTACGCCACGTGCGCCGCCGCGAGCTTGCGCCGGGACGGGATGTGGTCGGCCGGGCCGAGCACCAGCCCGACGCGCTCGTGGCCGAGCGAGGACAGGTGGCGCCACGCCTGCTCGACCGCGACGGCGTCGTCGCAGGAGATGCAGGGGAAGTCGAGGTTCTCGATCGGCGCGTTGATCAGGACGACCGGGACACGGCGCTCGGCAAGCAGCCGGTAGTGGTCGTGCGGGGCGTCCGCCTGGGCGAAGAGACCACCCGCGAAGACCACCCCGGAGACCTGCTGCTGGAGCAGGAGTTCCACGTAGTCGGCCTCGGAGACGCCGCCCTTGGTCTGGGTGCACAGCACGGGGGTGAGGCCCTGCTGGGCCAGCGCACCGCCGATGACCTCGGCGAACGCCGGGAAGATGGGGTTCTGCAGCTCCGGCAGGACCAGACCGACGAGCCGGGCGCGCTCCCCGCGGAGCTGGGTGGGACGCTCGTAGCCGAGAACGTCCAGGGCGGTCAGTACGGACTGCCGCGTGGCCTGCGAGACACCGGGCTTGCCGTTGAGCACCCGGCTGACCGTGGCCTCGCTGACCCCAACTTTCTTCGCCACCTGAGCAAGTCGTCGCGTCATGCGCGCAAGAGTATCGCAAGAATTGCAAGCCACTTGCTCTGCTGTGCGCTGCGCACTGCGCGCACAATCGTCCGGTACGGTGCCGGCCGCGCGTACCGGCCGGCACCGCCCCACGGTCCCGTTCTCTCGGTCCCGTTCTCTCGGTCCCGTCCTAGGGGTTGATGTTGATCTTGAAGGTGGATGTGGTGTTCCTGATGTCCACGGCGTTGTTGTCGAGCCTCAGGCGGTTGAAGGTGACCTCGCCGACGGCCGGCCCCTGCCCTCCCTCCGGCATTTCGTTGGCCCACAGTCCGAAGCCGGACTTCGCGTCGAAGGCGTCACCGCTCTTGCGTGCCCCGGTGATCGAGACGTCGTTGAGGATGGTGTCCTTGACCGGGAACTGCGGCTGCCCGCCCACATAGTTGGTCTGGAACATGATGCCGCTGTAGGTCGGATCGACGATGTCGGCATCGTTGATCCTGATCCCCTGGAACACCTTGGACGCGGAGAACAGCCAGATCCCGGGGAAGGTCTGCCCGTTCCAGAAGTGTCCGCCGGCCCGGACGACCGACACGTTCTCGATCGTCGTCGGACCGGTCCCGAAGCCGTTCATCGGATACCCGAAGTCCAGCGAGCTGACCGTGATGCCCGCGTACACCAGGGTGTCCGCGACATGGATGTTGCGGAAGGTGTTGTCGTAGCCGCCGTACACGGCGATGCCCGCGGCCCGCCAGGTCAGGATCGACGTCAGGTTCTCGTAGACGTTGTTCTTCATGTCCGAGCCCCCGGCGTCGATCGCCGAGAAGAGCGCGAAGCTGTCGTCGCCCGTGGCCCGCGCCTCGTTGTTGACGACATGGTTGTCCGTGGAACCGTTGGTCATGTTGACGCCGTCGGCGAACATGTTGCGGATCCGGGAGTTCTTGATGGTGATCCGGTCGGTGTTCGCGCCCCAGTAGAGACACACCATGTGCTCGTTCCAGATGTTGTCGATCACCATGTCGGCGACATTGGAGAAGTCGAACACCTTGCCCGGGCCGTCGATGCGCGAGGTGTAGTTGCCGAAGTACGCGAAGCCGCTGAAGGACGATCCGTTCGCGGCGGCCTCGGCGCGGAAGCCGATGTCGGTGTTCTCCTGCGACGCGGGGGCGTGGAACCGGGTGAACCACGGCCCGGCGCCGACGACCCGCACGGGCTTGCCGTACACCTGGAACTTGGCGGCCGTCTCGTAGTCACCGGCCGGCAGATAGACGCCGACGAGCTTCCCGGTGGTGTCCATCCGGACCTTGTCCAGCGCGTTCTGCACATCCTGGTGGCCGAGCCCGGCCGGCACGGCGTACGTGGCCGGGTCCGGGTTGGCGATCGGTGTGGCCTGCTCCAGGCTGATGAAGTCGATCGCGTACTTCGAGGTGTTGGCCGCGTCCTTCTGGAGCTTGATCCTGCTGCCCTTCGGCACGGTTCTGCCCAGCAGGACGTTGGCCTCGTCGTAGATGTGGCGGGGCGCGCCGGCGCCGGGCGAGTTGCCGGGGGCCGCCTCGGCCCCGTACAGCCAGGCGTACTTCGAGGTGAGGTCGACCGCCTTGAGGAAGGTGTCGTCCACGTAGATGTTCAGGGTGGCGTCGATGCCGCCGCCGCCCGCCGAGTCCGGGATGGAGAACCGGGTGACCAGGGTGTTCGTGCTCGCCTTGGTGGTGAACTCGACGGAGGCGCCGGTGTCGTCGAGCGTGACGGCCTTACGGCCCGACGCCTCGCCCGCGAGGTCGCCGACGGTCCTGTTGGGCCCGACGACCCGCGCGCCACCGCCGGTGACGCCGTCCTCCGCCTCGTACAGGTCGTACGGCATGTCGGCGCCGCGGCCGACGAAGAGCGGCTGGGTGCTGGTGTTGTTGCCACGCTTCACCGGCAGTTCGTTGGCGTCGGCGGCGAGGGTCACCTTGAGGGTGTACGAGCCGTTGACGGCCGTCCAGGTGCCGAGGCCGACCGGCGCGCCGGTCGCTCCCGGGGCGATGGTGCCGTTGTGGGCGCCGGTGAGGGTCTTGACCGTGGCGCCCTGGGCGTCGAGCACGGCGAGGGTGATGCCGTGTGCTCCGCCCGCCGACGCGACGGTGCCCTGGTTCCTGATCGCGACGGAGAAGGCCACGGTGTCCCCGGCGGAGGGCGAGGACGGGGTGGTGGCGACGGTCGCGGCGACCAGGTCGGAGCTGTCCACCGCCCGCACCACGAGCGGGGTGGGGCTGGTGTGGGCGTTGTTGCTCTCGTTCTCCTCGATGATCAGGCCGTCCGGGTCGACGACAGCGCCGATCCGGTACGAACCCGCGTCCCGCTGCCCGATGTTCGCGGTGACCGTGGCCGAGGCCCCGGCCGCCAGCGCGCCCACCTGGGCGGTGGCCGCCTTGGTGTCGCCGAGCCGGAACTCGACCGGGCCGGCCGGCGCGGCGGCGCGTCCGGTGTTGCGTACCGTCGCCGACAGGGTGATCGCGTCCGACTCGACCGGCGCGGTGGGTGCGGCGCTCAGCTCGGTCACCGTGAGGTCCGGGTTGGGCGCCGGTGCGCCGAGCACCTGGAACTCCGCCACCTGACCGGCGCCGGAACCGGTGTTGGAGGTGAACCTGAGCTGGACGTCGGCGACGCGCGCGGCGACCGGGATGGTCACCGCGTTGCCGGTCGCCGGGGTGAAGGCGTAGTCCTTGGCGGCCACCAGGCTGGTGAGCCCGGTGGCGCTCTGCTCGCGGCCGAGCACCTGGATGTTCTGGGTGCGCGCTCCCCAGGCGCCGTCCGGGTTGAGCTTGACGACGACACTCCGCGTGTCGGCGTTGGCGCCCAGCTTCACCGTGAGGGTGTTGGGGTAACTGCCGCCGGCGCCTTCCCAGTAGGTGGTGAGGCTGTTGTCGTTGGCGTTCTCCGCGGCGTAGGTGTGGACCACGGAGGACGCGGAGATCGGCCGGCCGACGGCGAGGTTCGACGCCGAGCCCGGACTCCCGTCCCGTATCACCGTGTTGCTGTCGGCCGACACATTGCCGGCCGCGTCCCTGGCCCGGACGAAATACGCGACGGTCGCCCCGGCCGGCTGAGTGTCCGTGTACGTGGTGACGTCACCCGCCACGCTCTTGCGCAGGACGTTGCCGGCGTAGATGTCGTAGCCGGTCACGCCCTTGTTGTCGGTCGAGGCGCTCCAGGTCAGCTTGATCTCGTCGGCGGACGGCTCGGTGAGGGCGAGGTTCGCGGGGGCGGTCGGCGCCTCGGTGTCCCCGCTGTCGCCGCGCCGGGTGACGGTGTTGCTCTTGGCGGAGACATTGCCCGCCGCGTCCTTGGCCCGTACGTAGTACGCGACGGTCGCCCCGGTGGGCTGGGTGTCCAGGAAGGTGGTCACCTCGCCCGCGACGCTGGTGCGCAGCTCGTCGTTGGCGTAGATGTCGTACCCCGTCACCCCCGTGTTGTCGGTGGACGCCTTCCAGGCCAGCTGGATCCGGCCGGTGGCGGGCTCGGTGTACGAGAGTTCGGCCGGCGCGGTGGGCGCCTCCGTGTCACCGGTCCCGGGTCCGTAGATCTCCAGTTCGGAGAGCTGGCCGCCGGGCTGGGCGGTGTTGGCGGTGATCAGTACCCGGAGGAAGCGCGTGGTGGTGGCGTCGAAGGGGATCGTCGCCGACCGGCCGCCCGCCGCGTCGAACGTGTACGCCTTGGAGGCGGTGAGATCCGTAAAGGCGATCCGGTCGGTACTGCCCTGGATCTTGAGGGTCTGGTCCCTGGCGCCCCAGCCGTCGGGGAGCCGCAGCACCACCTGGTCGACCCGGACCGCGGTGCCGAGGTCGGCCTGGATCCACTGCGGGAAGGCGTTGTTCGTGCTCTCCCAGTAGGTGGCCCGGTTCCCGTCGTTGGCGTTGCCGGCGCCGTAGACCTCGGTGAAGCTGCTCGCGGTCAGGGTCTTGCCGAGGGCCAGGTTGACCGGGGCGGCGGCGATGCCTGGGCCCCTGGCCGAAGGGCCGTCGGCCGCCGCGGCGGCGGTGAGCGTCGGCCAGCCGGCCAGTAACAGGCTCCCGGCGAGGGCGGCGGAGAGGATGCGCCATCTCCTGCGTAGCGATCTCATGGATCCCCGATCTTCGGCCTCGGCGCGAGAGCGGCGAGGGCGCGGCTCTGACCGCACGCCGGCACGGCATGCGTGTGTGCACTGATGAACGGAGTATTTTGCGCTTCGCGGTGTGAGAATTGCAGAGAAATGCGGACCCGTCCATCGCCCGGACCGAACCAAATCCTCGCAGCGGTCTTGGAGTTGGTGGTCACATCCCTTGTACGAGGCCATTCGCCGCCGTTCCGCCGCGCCGAGCAGGGAAACGTAAGCGATCTGCAAGAGATGCTGGATTTTTGCGGTGCTGACGAAAATACAGAGAGTGTCACGGGGCCGCCGTCGCGGCCCCGTGGCGGGCATCCGGGGGAATTTACACCGACACGTGAGTACGTGTACTCACGTCGGGCTTCGCTCCGTCCCGGCAGGATGGCCGCATCGACCCACACCGAGGGAGTCCACCATGCGTACCACCAGCCGATTCCGTACCTCACCGCCCGTGCGCGGCCGGCGCCCGATGCGGACGGTCACGGGACTCGTCCTGGCCTGCGCGGCGATCGCGGCGCTGAGCGGCTGCTCGATCGAGGACGCGATCTGCGCCGACGGCGAGTACCCGGTGATGACCGTGGGCAGCACCGGCCGCGCCTGCACGCCCGAGGACGAGGATCCCCCGAAGGGCTACGTCCGCTACCCGGAGGGCAAGGTGCCGGAGAAGGTCGGCGACAAGTGGGACATCTACTGGGAGACGCACGCCGTGGACGAGAAGGGCGAGATCATCACGGTTCCCGCCGCCGGATGACGGTCCCTCACCCGATCGCCGGCGGGTGCCCGGCGATCAGTGCCTCGGTGCGCCGGGCGATGCCGAGCAGCCGGCCCACCCGCCCGGGGTGCCCGACGAGCTGGAGTCCGAGCGGCATGCCGTCCGGATCGCGGTGGCCCGGAACCGTGACGACGGGCAGCCCGAGGAGCTGCCAGCAGCGGCTGAGCACCGGGGTGCCGGTGGCGCCCACCCCGTACGGCGCGGGGCCCGGTGCGGCGGGGGCGAGGATCACGTCCGTACGCTCCAGCAGGGCGAGGATCCGGGTACGTGCCGCACGGGCGGTCTCCAGCGCCGCCCGGTACTCGGCCCCGGAGGACCGGGCCCCGCGGTCGAGGAGTTCCCGCAGCGGGGTGCTGAGCGCCTCGGGGTGCCGGGCCTCGGCGGCGAGGGAGCGCGCGGCCTCGTGGGCCATGACCGTGGCGTGGGCGTCGGTGAGTTCGGCGACCGGGACCCGGTCGCCGAGGTCGGCGCGGCGCGCTCCCGCCGCGCCCAGGGCGCGGGCGGTGCGGTGCAGGGCGTCGAGCATCGGCGGTTCGATGTCGGCCAGTTCGGTGCCGGACCACACCAGCACCTCGATGTCGTCCGGGACCTCCTCGGTGGTGGTGGCGTCGACGGCGGCGACGGCGGCCGCCAGCTCCGTGACCGTGGCGGTGAGCAGCCCCGGCGCGTCGAGGCTCGGGCTCAGCCCGGCGATGCCCCGCGTGGACCAGGCCCCGACCGGGGCGACATACCCGGCGACACCGCAGAAGGAGGCCGGCCGGGTCAGTGAGCCCGCCGTCTGGGAACCGAGCGCGAGGGGCACCACGCCCGCCGCCACGGCAGCCGCCGAGCCGCTGGAGGAGCCGCCCGGTGTGTGCTCCGGGCGGTGCGGATTGCGGGTCGGACCCGGCTGGAAGTACGCGAACTCGGTGGTGACCGTCTTGCCCAGGGGTACGGCGCCCGCCCGGCGCAGCCGCTCCACCAGCCAGGCGTCGGCCTCGGCGATCCGGCCGCGCCGCAGGGGCGAGCCGCACTCCGTGGGCAGTCCGGCTACGTCGATGATGTCCTTCACTCCGAACGGGACGCCGCGGAGCGGCCCGTCCGGGGCCCGCCGGGCCGCCGCGCGGGCGCCGTCCGCGTCCACCCGTACCCAGGCGTGGATCTTCCCCTCCGTCCGCTCCAGGCGCGTCAGGGCGTCCTCCACGGACCGGGACGCGGACACAGATGCGGACGCCGATGCGGATGCGGGTACCGACATATCAACCTGCTTTCTGCGGAGGAGGGAGACGGGGAGACCGGACGGTGCGCTCGCCGGGCGGAGCCCGCCGGTCAGCAGGCCACCGGTGGCGGGGTCGCGTCCAGGCTGTGGAAGTCCCGGTTGAAGTAGACGAGGCTCCGGCCGCCCGACCGCGTGCGGATCCGCTCGACCTCCACGAAGAGCACACTGTGCGAGCCCATGGGCTTGGTGTCCGTGATCCGGCCGACCGCGGTGACCAGGGCGTCCTTCAGCACCGGCACATCGTGGGTGCGGTCCCAGACGTCCCAGGTGAAGCGCTCCGCCATGGACACCTTCGTGGCGCCCGCGAAGTGCAGGGCCAGCGCCCGCTGGTCACCGCCGAGGACATTGACGCACACCCGTCCGTTGGCGTTGAAGACGTCGTGCATGGCGCTCTTGCGGTTGACGCACACCAGCACGGTCGGCGGGTCGTCGGTGACGGAGCACACCGCGCTGACGGTGATGCCGCAGCGGCCGTTCGGGCCGTCCGTCGTCAGGATGTTGACGGCCGCCGGGAGATGGGCCATCGCCTCCCGGAATTCGGTCTGACTGGCGTTCACGGCCGCGCCGCTCCTCTCGCGTTGCTGCATGGTGGTGTGTCCTGAGGCGTGCGTGTGTCCTGGGGCCTGCGTGTGTTCTCGCGCCTGCGTGTGTCCTCGGGCCTGCGTCGGAGCGCTCACCACACCTCGACCACCAGTCGCGGCGTCCTCGACCGGGAGACACACGCGGCGATCTGGTCTCCGGCCGCCTTCTCCTTGGCGGTCAGGCAGTGGTCGCGGTGGTCGGGTTCGCCCGCGACGACCCGCAGGACGCAGGTCCCGCAGATACCCTCCCGGCAGGAGGTGTCCAGCGGCACGCCGTTCTCCTCCAGCACCTCCGCGATACTCCTGCCGGGCGGTACGGCGTAGACCTCGCCCGTGTCCAGCTCGACCTCGAACCCCTCGGCGGGCGCGGCGTCCGCCGGGTCTCCCGCCTGGAACAGCTCGGAGTGGATCTGCTCCTCGGGCACACTGCGGGCCGCGAGGCCGGTGACGTACTCCATGAAGCCCCGCGGGCCGCAGGTGTAGACGTGCGCGTCGGACGGTAGCCCCGCCAACTCCCGCTCCAGGACACGGGCGTTCGCCTCTCGGCCCAGGCCGAGGGAGAAGACCACCCGGTCGGCGAAGGCGGACTCCTCCAGGATCTCCGCGAAGGCCGCCTCGGCCCGGCTCCGGGCCACGTAGTGCAGCTGGAACTCCGCGCCCGTACGGTGGAGTTCGTACGCCATCGCGAGCAGCGGCGTGATGCCGATGCCGGCGGCCACCAGATGGTGCTCGCCCGCGTCCGGGGCGAGGCCGAAGAGCGATCGGGGCGCGCCCACGGCCAGTTCCGTGCCAGGCGGCGCCTTGTCGTGCAGGGCCTGGGAACCGCCGCGCGAGTCCGGTTCGCGTTTCACCGCGATGGTGTACGCGCCCGTGTCGTCCGGTGGCCCGCACAGCGAGTACGGGCGGGTGATTCCGGTGGGCCCGGTCACATCGATGTGGGCGCCCGCCGGGTAGCGGGCGAGGGCGGCGCCGTCGGGGCGGGCGAGCCTGAGGACCTTGACCGCGTCCGTCGCGTCGACGGCGTCGGTGACGGTGACAGTGAACATCCGTCTGCCTTCACGTTCGGGAGGGGAAGCTGACGGCGCTGTCAGCGCATGTACAGGCCGCCGTTGGCGTCCCAGCACGCCCCGGTGACCGCGTCCGCGTGCTCCGAGGCGAGCAGCACGGCCATGTCGGCGATGAAGCGGGGGCGGCCGAGCCGGCCCGCCGGAATCGATGCCTCGATCCGGGCGAGTTGTTCGGGAGGGACCATCTCGCGGACCACCGGCAGGTCCTGGGGGCCCGGGGATATGGCGTTGACGGTCACCCCGTGCGGGCCGAGTTCCCGGGCGAAGACCTTGGTGAGGGTGGCCACGCCGCCCTTGGCCGCCGCGTAGTGCGCGCCGGTCGCCGTGCCGCCGTTCTGGCCGGCGAGGGAGGCGATGTTGACGATGCGTCCGTATCCGCGCTCGGCGAAGTAGGCGCCGAGGACCTGGCAGCCGAAGAAGGTGCCGTCGAGGTTGGTGGAGACCACGGTCCTGAAGCTGTCGGGGGCGATGTCCATCAGCGGCTCGGCCTTGGCGACGCCCGCGTTGTTGACCAGGACGTGGAGGGCGCTCCAGTGTGCGACGATCCGGTCGCGGACCCGTACGAAGGCGTCCTTGTCGCGGACGTCCAGGGCGAGGCCGATCGCGTTCCGCCCGGCCGGGTCGAGCTCCGCGGCCGCCTTGACGGCTGCGTCCTCGTCCAGGTCGGTCAGCGCCACGCGGTAGCCGCGGTCGTACAGCCGGCCCGCGATACAGGCACCGAGGCCGCGGGCGGCGCCCGTCACGAGGGCGATGCGGTGGGTGTCGTCCTCCCGGCCCTCGCCGGTTCCGTGCGGGCTCACAGCAGGAACCCCGATGCCGTCACCGTGTCCTCGGAGTTGACCAGCCGCACGATCTTCCGGGCGATCCGGGGACCAGTCGGAGGGCCGTCGGAACCGGCCGTGCCGTCCGCGCCGTACGTGATCCGGTGGGTGACGTCGGCGGCGAGCACGAAGGTCTCCTCGCGCTTGTAGCCGACCAGGATCTGCGCCGAGCAGAGCTCGATCGCGTGCTCCTCGCGTCCCGTGACGACGAAGCGGGAGACCGACCGGACCGTACGGGCCGCGGCGGCGGCCGAGATGGAGAAGCCGCCGGTGAGCCGTTCGATGCGCATGCGGCGCATCCGCTCGTCGTCGTAGACCAGGTTGAGGCGACCGGCGAAGTCCGTCGTGTCGCGGTCGATGGGGACGATGTACTCACCGCCCGCGGCCCACAGAAGGTCCCACTCCGCGTACCGCCGGGCGTCCAGCAGATGGGCCTCGCGCCAGATCAGCGATACGGCGGCGAGGGCGCGCGGATCGTCCAGCGGGAGTTCGCCCGCCACCGCCGCGGTGGTGAGGGCGTCAGTCGTCATGGGTCATCGTCCTCTTCCACATCGCGTACGCCTCGCGCATCCCGGTCTCGTCGGTCGCGTGGGACGTGGGCTGTCCCAGGTCGTCGGGTTTCTCCCGGCCGAGCCCCCGGTTGACGAGGATCGGCATCTCCGCGCCGCCGGTCACACCGCGCTGGACGCGGTTCCACGCCTCGGCGTCGTCGGGGCTGCCGAAGCCGAACGGCCCCTGGAAGTGCTCGTGGATACGGAGCCGTTCGCGGTTGACGATGTCGGGGGCGCCGTCCAGGCCGAGGGCCACGTGGCGGACTTCCGTCCGGGCCACCGAGATCGGCCGCAGCACGCGGAAGAACGACATCGACATGGCGACGTTCGGGAACAGGTTGAGGTTGAACCCGGCGCCGTGCAGGGAGCGGACGATCCGCCGGACCTTCTCCGGGGGCATGTCCTTCGACAGTTCCTCGACGACATGGCGGAAGCGGTCCTGGAGCTTCTCCGTCCCGTCGTCGACATCCAGGTCGACGTGAGCGGCGACGGAGACGGACACACTGTGGCCGTTGCCGAGGGCGTGGGTGACCGCGGTCTCGTCGGTCATGATGGACAGCATGCTCGCGGTCTCGGCGTCCACCGACGACATCCAGGAGCGGTGCACGATCGGGAAGTGGTACCAGTCGGTGGTGTTCTCCAGCTGGATCTTCCAGTTGCCGTCGAACCGGAACTTGTGCTCGCCCTGCACCTTGACCGGGTAGCCGGCGCCCTGCTTCATGAAACGGTCGATCCACAGCCGGGCCCCGCCGAGGAAGTCCTCCAGCGGCTCGATGTCGTGGTCGAAGCTGGCGAAGACCATGCCCCCGTAGGTGCCGACCCGCAGCCTCTGCAGCGGCATGTCCTTCTTCTCGGCGACGTCCTCGTACCCCTCGGGGTACGGGATGCCGCGGAGCGTGCCGTCCAGCGCGTACGACCAGGCGTGGTACGGGCAGGTGAAGCCGTTGCCGTTGCCCTTGGGGGTCTCGCAGACGCTGGCGCCGCGGTGGCGGCAACGGTTGAGCAGGACGTGGACGGTGCCGCGCCGGTCGCGGCTGACGATGACGGGGCGGCGGCCCACCCAGGCGGTCCTGAAGTCGCCCGCGTTGGCGATCTCGCTCTCGTGCGCCACCCACACCCAGGTGCGGTGGAAGATCCGGTCCATCTCCCGTTCGAAGAGCCCGGGGTCGGTGTAGAGGGTGCCGGAGACCCGGTCGTGCCCGACGAGGGAGGCGATGTCGGGGGTCCGCGGGGACGCGGTCATCGGGTGGCCTCCGGATCGGGCAGCGGGCGGCCGGCGCGGGCCTCGATCTTCATGTAGCGCCACAGGCCGTACTCGCCGACCTGGACGGTGCGGAAGAGGTTGCACACCGCGGCGACGGTCGGCTGGTCGACGACGTCGGCCAGTACGTACGAGGTCCAGGGCCAGGAGCCGGACGGGCCGACCATGTGCTGGTCGTCGTCGATCGTGCCGAGGACGCGCACGCCGGGCATCCCGTGGAGCCGGCCGAACATGGTCATGAAGCCGTCCCAGACCGCCTTGCCCTGGCCGGTGGGCAGATCGAAGAAGTTCTGGTTGACGCCGATGCAGAACAGCACCCGCAGAGGTGCGGTGCCGGACTCGGGCTCGGGCATGGAGGGGTCCTGCCTTTCAGGGGTGGCCGGATGGCGGTCGTGAGGAGGGGCGGCGGCGGTCAGAGGTAGCCCGGGAAGGGCGGGACTCCGGTGAGGACCGCGCCGGCGCCGTCGTACATGCCCTCCTGGAGGAAGGCGTGCTGCGGGACGACCGAGGCGTCGCGCAGGAAGCGCTGCATGGGGCTGCCGTCCGCGATGGCGGCGATGCCGCTGAGCTGGTACGCGCTCCGTACGGCCGCGAAGGAGGTCTCCGCGAGATGGGTGGCGGCGAGCCGCAGCAGGCTGGCCTGGGCGGCGCTCGCGGGGTCCCCCGCCGTCACCGTCGCCCAGGCCTCCTCGGTCGCCTCGTAGAAGAAGGCGCGCGCGGACCGGAGCCGCGCCTCCGCCCGGCCGACGGCGATACGGTACGTCGCGCGCTCGGCCGGTCTGGGCGCGCCGGTGAAGCCCTGGCGGCCGCCCTGGGCGACGGCGTGGTCGAGGGCCGCGCGGGCCACACCGAGTCCGACCACCGCGAGGACCTGCGCGGCGTACGGGACCGTCGGGTAGCGGTACAGGGGCTCGTCGACGGTGGGTTCGCCGCCGCGGACGAACGTCCACTCCGCGGGGACGACGACGCCGTCGGCCACCAGGTCGTGGCTGCCGGTGCCGCGCATCCCGATGACGTCCCAGTTCTCGGCGATCTCCACCTGCCCGGGGCGCAGTACGGCGGTCAGCGGACGGCCCGCCCGGTCCTCGCCGGCCGTGATGCCGACGCCGAACACATCGGCGCCCTTGCACCCACTGGCGAACTTCCACCGGCCGGAGACCCGGTAGCCGCCCTCGACGCGCTCGGCGGGCCGCACCGGGAACAGGCCGCCCGCGAAGACGACATCGGGGCCGTCGGCGTACAGCGCGGCCTGGGTCTCCAGGGGAAGCGCGGCCAGATAGACATGGGAGGAGCCGAAGCTGGCGACCCAGCCGGCCGAGCCGTCGACGACCGATATCCGCTCGACGAGGCGGAGGAATTCGACCGGTGGCAGCGGGTTGCCGCCGAATCGCGTGGGGACGCTCGACCGGTAGATTCCCGCGCGCTTGAATTCGGCGATCACATCGCGCGGAACGTGCCGCTTCTCCTCGAATTCGGCCCGCCGTTCGGCCACGACGTCCAGGACCCGCTCGAAGGCCGAGAAGGCGTCGGAGGAGGTGTCGGGGGAGGTCATGGCGGGGATCTCCGGGGCGGTCTCCGGAGAATGGGCGGCATCGTGCGGGGGATGGGAATCCAGCGTCCGCGTCATGAGAGTTTCTCCTCGCATTGCCGGGCGGCGGTTTTCTCGACCGCCCTGCCTTTACGCTAGGCGCGGCAACCGGCCTTCCACCATCGGGACTTGACCGCACTGTGTAGGGGAATTCCCCTATCCGGTGGTGCGGGCCCCCGGCAGGGTGAAGCGGAACACGGCGCCGCGCGGTGTGTTCGGGCCGACGCCGATCCGGCCGCCGTGGCGGGTGATGATGCGGTGGCTGAGGGCGAGTCCGATTCCGCTGCCGTTCTCCTTGGCGGTGAAGACTCCGTCGAAGATCCGGTCACCGGGTGGCGGGCCGTCGCCCCGGTCCCGGACGGCGAGTTCGGCGTCGCCGTCACCGGCCCGCCGGGTGGTGATCCGTACGCTGCGTTCCGCGGCCGGCCGGCGGGCCATTTCCTCGACCGCGTTGAAGGCGAGGTTCATCACGACCTGCCCGATGAGCACGTTCTCGCAGCGCACGGGGAGCGGATCCGCGGTGAGGTCGAACTCCGTCACGACACCGTGTTCCTGGGCGCGCAGCTCGATGAAGTAGACGCAGTCGCGGACGATGGTGTTGAGGTCGGTGAGCTGTTCGGACTGTTCCAGGCGGCCCACGTACTGCCGCAGGCTGCCGAGGATCCGCCGGGCGCGGTCGATCTGCCGGACGGCGTTGTCCAGCCCCCAGGCCACCTGTTCGTCGCCCGCGGCGAGCCGGCCGCGCGCCCCTTCGACGAAGTTGTACGCGGCGGCCAGCGGCTGGCTCACCTCGTGGGCGATGGCCATGGCCATGTCGCCCATGGCGTTGTAGCGGGCGAGGTGGTCGAGGCGCTGGGTGTCGCGGCGGTGTTCCTCCTCCTCGCGGACGCGGTCGCTGATGTCGTAGAAGAGGAGCATCCGGCCGCGCAGATCGCTCTCGATCCCGATGTACTGGCAGGTCGCCGCGTACCAGCGGGGGTGCGCGCCGGGCGCGGCGAACCGGTAGCGGCCCTCGCGGGCGGGCACGGGCCCGTCGGGGCAGTAGTCGGCGAAGTCGGCGCCGTGGAGGCCCTCGCCGAGCTGTCTGGTCGCCGACTCGCTGGCGAAGACGACCCGGCCGGCGTCGTCGAGGACGACGATGCCCTCCGCGAGGCCGCCCAGGAAGGTGCGGAGCCGGCTCTCGGTGCGGAACAGATCGCGCCGGACCGCCTTCTCCTCGGCGATGTCCCGGAACTGCACCATCACCACGGTTCCGGCGGGCAGGTCGACGCGGATCGCGATGGCCTCGGTGAGGATCTCCTCGCCGCTCTTGGAGCGGTAGCACCACTCGGTGGCGCTGACCCCGTCGGCGACGGCGTGGCGCAGCCAGCGATGGCCGAGTTCGCGGCTGTACTCGCGGGCGTTCTTGCTCATGTCCGGTGCCTTGAGCGGCTTCAGCTCCTCGACGCTCCAGCCGAGCAGGTCGCAGGCCGCGCCGTTCGCCCAGAGGATCTCGAAGGTACGGGCGTCGTGCAGCAGGACGCAGTACTTCAGGGCCTGGGTCAGCGCCTCGAAGTCACCGGGGGCGAGTCCGGGCGTGGTCCGCGGCGCGGGGTCCGGCGGGGGTCCGGCCATGGGGCGGTGCCTCTCATTCTCCGGCCTCCGGGGGGCGCAGGCCGAGTCGGAGCATGTCGCGTACAAGCGTGGTGAGGCTCTCGGCGCCCGTCTTCTCGCGGATGCGGGCCCGGTGCACGTCGACGGTCTTGGCGCTGATCCCGAGCCGTACCGCGATCCGCTTGTTCGGCAGACCGTCCACGGCCAGCCCCAGCACCTCCCGCTCCCGCACGGACAGGCCCGCGAGCCTGGCCCGCAGTCCGTCCTGCCGGGCGGCCCGTGCGAAACGCTCGCGGGCCAGTCGCTGCGCGGACTGCACGACATCGAGCAGGTGCTGGGGGTCGTACGGTTTCTCCAGGAAGTCGACGGCCCCGTTCTGCAGGGCACGTACGGACATCCGGATGTCCCCGTGCGCGGAGACGAAGATCACGGGCAGCGGTGAGCCCGTCTCGTTCAGCAGCTGCTGGACCCCGAATCCGCTCAGTTCGGGCATCCGCACGTCGAGGACGAGACAGGCGGGCCGGCCGCGGTCGTACGCGGCGAGGAAGGTACGGGCGTCGTGGAAGCGCTCCGAGCGGATACCGACCGACCCGAGGAGCCAGGCGAGCGACTCGCTCAGCGCCTCGTCGTCGTCCAGGATGTAGACGAGGCACATCTCAGCCGTCCCAGGCGGCCGGAGCGGTCCAGTACTCACTTCCGTCGGCGCTGATCCCGTGCCGCCACGCGCTCGTACGGCGCAGGGCCGGCTCGACCCGCGCGGTGGCCGCGTCGGCGCCGTCAGGGCCGTCCTCCTCGACCTGCCAGTGCACCCAGTTGACCTCCCGGCCGGTGCCGTCGTGCACGAACAGGTCCACGTGGTGCCAGCCGTAGCCGTGGGTGTCGGCGTAACAGGTCAGCAGCATCGTCCGGTCCGTCGTCGCCACCGTCCGGTCCGTCATCGTTCCTCCAACAGCGGTGCGGCGAAGAGCCGTTCGGTACGGAAGGCGGAGATCCGGGGCCCGTCGGGACCGGTACGGAAGGTCACGTCGAGGCGGGCGACCATGATCTCGGCGCCGCCCGACGCGTACCGCGAGAGCTGCTGCATCTGCCAGCTCCCCCGCGCCGCACCGTCCCTCACGTCGACGGTGCCGGGGAAGAGCAGATGGGTGTTGGCCAGGAAGTGCGGGGCGGGCGGCAGATACGCCGACAGCATCGCGACGATCGCCGTGCGGCCCTCGGTACGGCCGAACCTGTCGGCGTACGCGCTGCCGCCGCCCTCCCACACCGCGTCCTCGGTGAACAGGTCGCCCAACTCGCCCTCCGCGCGGGCGGGTACGTCGCAGAGGGCGAGGTAGCGGGTCAGGGTGGCCGCGAAGGGGGCGGGGTCGGCGGAACCGGCAGCCTCACGGACGCCGGTCATGAGGCGGCCAGTTTCAGGCGCTCGGCGCGCCGCTGGGCCTGCCGTTCCGGGTCCGGTACCGGCGCCGCGAGCAACAGCCGCTCGGTGTAGGCGTGTTCGGGGCGCTCGGTGACCTGGGCGGTGTCCCCCGTCTCGACGATCTCGCCGCGGTACAGCACGGCCACCCGGTGGCTGATGTGCCGTACGACGGAGAGGTCGTGGGTGACGAAGAGATACGCGACGCCCGTCGCCTCCTGGATCTCGATGAACAGGTCGAGCACCCGGGCCTGTGTGGTCAGGTCGAGGGCGCTGACCGGTTCGTCGCAGACGATCAGCCGGGGGTCCCGGCACAGGGCGCGCGCGATGGCGATCCGCTGGCGCTGGCCGCCGGAGAACTCCCGGGGCAGCCGGTGGGCCGCGTCCCGCGGCAGGTACACGTGGTCGAGAAGGGTCCGCACCCGGCGTTCCGCTTCGGCGCGTGCGACCCCGGTCACGAGCAGCGGTTCGGTGAGGATGTCCATGACCGTCATGGCCGGGTTGAGCGAGGTGAACGGATCCTGGAAGACGACCTGGATGTCCTTGCTCAGCGCCCGGCGCTCCCGCCTGCCCAGCCGGGAGACGGGACGCCCCTCGTAGCGGATCTCACCGCCGGTGACCGGGGCGAGGCCGAGCACGGCCCGGCCCAGGGTGGTCTTGCCGGAGCCGGACTCGCCGACCAGGCCGAGGGTCTCACCGGGGGCGATGGACAGGTCGATGCCGTGCAGGACGCGGAACGGCTTCCCGCGGCGGCCCTTTCCGGGGTACTCCACCACGACGTCGTCGAGTTCGAGGAGCGGGGCGGCAGGAGGCGCCCCGGGGGCCGGGTCGGCCGGCCCGGTCGGGGAGGCCTGAGGGGCCCTGGCAGCCGGAGACGTCACGGCGTCACCTCCTTGAGAGGTTCCTGGAGGGCGGCGGGAGAGTGCGACGCGCCGCGCACCGGCCCGCCTTCGAGGGTGGATTCCAGGAGCTTGCGGGTGTACGGGTGTGCGGGCGCCGCGAAGATCTGGCGTACCGGCGCGGTCTCCACGATCCGGCCGGCCCTCATCACGGCGACGCGGTCGCAGATGTCCGCCACGACACCGAAGTCGTGTGTCACGAGGATCATCCCCATCTCGCCCTCCCGCTGGAGCGAGCGCATCAGGTCGAGCACCTCGGCCTGGACCGTGACGTCGAGGGCGGTGGTCGGCTCGTCGGCGATCAGGAGCCGCGGGTCGCAGGAGACGGCGCCGGCGATCAGGACGCGCTGCGCCATGCCGCCGGAGATCTGGTGCGGATACGAGCGGTACACGCGCTCCGGGTCGGGGATGCCGACCCGTTCCAGGAGGGCCAGCGCCTTGGTACGGGCCTCGGCGCGGGACAGTCCCAGGTGCCTGCGCATGGGTTCGGCCAGCTGGGAGCCGATCCGGAAACAGGGGTCCAGGTTCGACATGGGTTCCTGCGGGATGTAGCCGATCCCGCGCCCGCGCAGCGCGTTGAGCGCGGCCGTGTCCAGCCCCAGCAACTCCCCTCCGTCGAAGGAGAGATGGTCGGCGCTCACCTGCGCCTCGTACGGCAGCAGCCCGAGGACGGAGAACGCCGTCTGGCTCTTGCCCGAGCCGGACTCCCCGACCAGGCCGAGGACTTCGCCGCGCTCCACGGTGAGGCTCACCCCGTCGACCACCGTCTTGAGGCCGCCGGGCGCCGGGTAGCCGACCCGTAGCCCCGTCACGGTGAGCAGACGGTCCTGAGCGGGCTCCGCGGCCGTCGCGCCGGTGCGCCGCGCGACGGTCCCCGGGCGTCCGGTCACCCGGCGCTCGCCCGTGCCCAGCGCGTCGCGCACCGCGTTGCCCAGCAGGCTGGCCGCCAGGATGGTCAGGCTCATCGCGAGGCCCGGCCACACCAGGAGTTCGGGCGCGTTGTACACATTGGTGAAGCCGTCGGCCAGCATCGCGCCCCAGCTCGCCTGCGACGCCTTGCCGAGGCCGAGGAAGGAGAGGCCGGCCTGGATGCCGATCGCCACGGCGAAGAGCTGGGTGGCCTGGATGACCGACGGGGCGATCACCACGGGGAGGACGTGGCGCCGCATGATGCGCGGGTCGCCGAGTCCGGAGACCCGGGCGGCGTCGACGTACAGCTCCTCCCGGACGGCGACCACCGACG
>NZ_JBHURV010000059.1:0-43981 GCF_042673865.1 Streptomyces sp. NPDC056987 | reverse complement strand
GCCGAAGATCGGAGTGCTGGGCGGGATGATCGGCCCCCAGCACACACCACTGAACTTGACTTGGTGCAGAGAAGGGTGAAGATCCGTCACGCGGACACGGTCGACGCGGTCGTGGCCGGGTTCACCGGGACCGCCCGCCATCCGAAGGCGCTTGTCGTTCGGCTCCCCGACGGGCGGGCCGTGCTGTCCCAGCGGCTGTCCACCGCGCTCTCCAGCCTCATCGGCCCGCACCTGGTGCCCCGGAGCGGGCCGGCGTCGACGACGAGCGGCGACTCCTACATCCCCGTCGACGGCGACGTGGTGGTGGAGGTCGTGGTGGGCACGACGCGGAACGCGGTCGTCACCGTGGTCCGGCTTCACTGACCGGCGACAGCACTGGAGGCGCTGGATCCATGGTGGAGACCGCCGTGGACAGTGATGTGGCAGCGTTCCTACTACGAAGCCCGCGACCACGCTCGCGCCCGGGGCAGCCTGCGCCCCGAACACGGCTTCCCCGCCACCAACTTCGGCCTGGGCGAGTGGCTCTACAACCAGTGCACCGCCTACGGGGACCTCCACCCCGCACAACAGCGCCTCCTGTCCGACATCGGCCTCACCCGCGAAGCCGTACGAACCGCCCGGCCACGCCGCAAGCACATGGTCACCCACTTCCAGCGCGCCCTTTCCTCTGCCCGTGCCTACGCCGACGCCCACGACACGCTGACGGCCGCGACCACCGACACCGTCCAGGACGGACTCAAGCTGGGACAGTGGCTGGCCAATCAGCGCAGCAAAGACCGCACCTACCGGGCCCGCCACGGCACACCCTCACCCCGAGCACTGGCACTGTCGGCGATCGACCCCTGGTGGAACCCGCCCTGGACCCTGGACTGGCAGCGCGCCTGGCACCAGGCACGCACCCAGGTCCGAGACGGCCACGTCCTGGACGCTGCGGCCGGGTTCCCCGGTACCGGAAGCGCCCTCGCCACGTGGCTAACCACCCAGTGCGCCCAGTACGACACGCTCCTGTCCGACCAGCGGGACCTGCTTGCCCGCATCGGGCTCACCGCAGACACCGCCCGCGGCGCCGCCACCCGGCCCGCCGAAAACGAGGCCGACTTCGTCACCGCACTCGGCTACGCACGCGCCTACCACGCCGCACGCGGCACCCTCGCCGCCGAAATCGACACCGCCCACGACGGATTCCAGCTAGGGCGATGGCTTCGCCGACAGCGTCAGCGCGCCCGTACCGACACCCGCCTGGGTGCGCCTCCTTCTGCCGCGGCGAAGGCGCTGGACAGGGTCGATCCCTGGTGGTGCCCGCCCTGGAGCCTGGCCTGGCAGCGCACCTGGCAGCACATCCACCAGCAGGTCCAGGCCGGCCACCAGCTATACGCCCTGCACGAGTTCCGCAGCTTCGCCCCCACCGAGCGCGCCTGGCTACGCCGGCAGGTCACCCGCTACAACGACCTGCATCCCAGCCAGCAGAGCCTCCTGGCCGACATCGGCCTCACCGATGAGAGCGCCCACGCCCGGCCCCTCACCCCCTACGCCGAAACCGCACTGGCCCACGCCCGCACCTACAAAGCCGCGCACGACAGTCTGGCAACGCCGTACTGCGCCGTCGTCCACGACAGCTTCCCCCTGGGGTCCTGGCTGGCCCGACAACGCCTCCTGGCCCAGCACACGAAGACCCCCTACGCCGTTCACCGCGCCCTCACCATGCTTGACCCCTGGTGGAACCCACCCTGGCCCTACCACTGGCACCGCACCTACCACCAAGCCCGCGAGCACCACCACACAGGCCAGCCCGCCTCCCCCGCCCTCCAGCACTGGACCGACACTCAACGCAGCCTGTGGAACGTCCTCCACCCCCAGCAACAACACCTCCTCACCACCATCGACATCCACCCAAATCCGTAACCTCATCCGCCGACCTGCGGCGGGGAACGATGCGGTCCGGCACGATATGCCGATGAGTGACGCGCGTTTCTTCAACGACGAGCCCTTCCATGACGATGAGGGGCCCGACCTCCTCGGTCGTGGGCAGTATGCGCAGCACGCTGTGGAACTGCTGGGGCGCGTCCGGGCTCAGACGGAATCCGGCGTCCTGGCTCTGATCGGTCCCTGGGGTTCCGGAAAGTCGACCGTCCTGGGCAAAGTGATCCGTCTCCTGCAGAACCAGGACGGCCGCGAAGCCTGGCTGATCGCGGAGCTCAATCCATGGCTGTACTCCGATCTGGAATCGCTGACCGCGGCGCTGTTCAGCGAGATCCGCGCTGCCCTGCCCAAGGAAGAACGCTGGTCGCAGGCACGCCAGAGGATCGGGGGCTTCGGGCAGGCCATCAGCCCCTTGGGCAAGCTCACCGCGCTGGCCGGCCTCGATTCGGAGGGTCTAATCCAGGCATTCAGCGACCGCATCACTGGAGACGCCAGTGCCTCGGCCGCCAAGCGGAAGGCCGAAGATGCCTTGCGGCAGGCAGGCCAGCCCGTCCTGGTCGTCATGGACGACCTGGACCGTCTCACCCCCGACGAACTGCTCCTGGTCTTCAAGCTGGTGCGTCTGGTAGGCCGTCTTCCGAACGTCTACTACCTGATCAGCTTTGATGAACAGACGCTGCTGGACGTCCTGCAGCGCAGCGACCTCGTGGGAACTAGCGAAGCCAGGGCCCGCGAGTTCCTGGAAAAGATCATTCAAGTGAGGCTCGACCTTCCCGCGTTCCGCGAACGCGATGCGGCCGCCATGAGCATCCGCGCACTCAACGCCCTTCTGGACTCCCACGGCCTGTCCATGACGCCGGGCGAGGAGCGGCGCTTCTCCGAGGCCTACTTCCGGCACCTGCAGGACAGGCTACAAACGCCACGGGCCGTCAAACGCTACTTCGGACAGGCCGACGCCACTCTCGCCTCCCTCGTCGGAAACGTGGACGTCGTCGACTTCCTCATCGTCACTTTCCTGCGCACCAATGAGCCCGGCGTCTACCGACTCCTGAAACGGCACCGCGCCGAACTGACCGGCACGAGCATCGACCCAGCGCAGCGGCACAGCACACAGCAACCCGGCGAACGAGCCGAACGCTGGCGCCGCCGCCTGCGCGAAGCCGGCGGGGCCGAAGAGCACATCGAAGGCATACTCCACCTGCTGGCCCAACTGTTCCCGACAGTCCAACAAGACCTCGGCGGGGGCGGAGATACGAAAGCCTCCGCACAGCGCCGCGGGATCAGCAGCCCCGACTACTTCGACCGGTACATGGTCTTCGGCGTCCCCGACGACGACCTCCCCGAAGCCGCCTTCGACCAAGCCCTGGCCCAACTGACCGCCGATGCTCCTGGAGAGGAAGCAGCCGAACTGCTGCTCCGCCTCCGTGACGACACTCACCGCATCACGCGCCGAATCGAGCAGCGCCGCAGCGCCGGCATCCGCCTCCCCGCTGCTGCACTGCTCAAGGCCATGGCAGACAGCTACGGGCAGCTGACCGCCGAACCGGAAATGATGGGCCTGGTCAGCAGTGGCATGAGCCTGCAGTTCCTGGCCCGGGACCTCCTTACCGACCTCCCACCGGAACAAAGGTCCTCGGTACTGGGCGCCATGGGCGCCACCCCCGACGGAACGGTCCTGGCCACCCGAACCCTGCACCGCGCCACCAACCCTGACAACAACGACTCCGAGCAAGTGCAGACCACCGAAGACTGGTCGCTTCAGGCCCGCGACGCCGTGGCCGATCGGATCGCCCAGCACCTCGCGCCCACCACGGGCAGACCCGCCGAGGAACTCACCGAGTCCGATACCGACCTGATCTGGATGTGGCGCCACACCCATCCCGACAGCCTGCGCCCCTGGCTACGCCAACGCCTCGACAACGGATGGGAGCTTCTCCCTCTCCTGGGCAAACTCATCCAACCCACTTCACGCCCGCACCGTCTGATCGATGAGAGTGTCCTGGCCGGTCTCGACGCAATGTTCGGTCTCGACGACCTCTACACACGCCTGGATCCCCTCCTCCAGTCCGAAACCGGCAACAGCCCTGCCGACGAACACCACGCCAACATCCTGCAAGCACTCCGCGAGCACCGCCCCGCCACCGGCCAGACCCCACCCACAAACCCCGGCACCACCACATGACCCCGCGCCCGAGCAACACCCTGCACGCTTCTCAAGTAGCGGCCCAATTTCCCTGCACGCCACCCAGGCAAACTGCACAACCCAAGGCCAGGAACCTGCAAGACACCGCCAGGCCACACTCAGCGCACCATCAACCCCAAAAAACGAACCACTACAACTGAGAAAACCTCAGCTCAGAACACGCGCACTGCGCATAAAAAACGACCCGCGACAGGAGCAGCTGTCCTCGATCGGGATGCGGTGGTTGTGATGGAGATCGTTGTCACCACGGCCGCCGCCCTCACGGCCGGCTATCTGCTCGGGCGGCTTCGCCCGTGGTCTCGCGTTGGCGACTGGGCTGCCGATCAGGTTTGCTTCACCGGGGCGTGGGTCCGGGGCGGCACCGTGCGCCAGGCCGTCGTCGACCTGGTCCACGTCGTCACCGCGCCGGGCACCAGCCAGCGCATCATGCGCGCCACGGCCACCACCACGGAGCCGACGGCGCCCGTACGCGATCCGGAGTGGGTCGCCAACCGGACCCGCGCAGACAAGGGAGGCACCGCGTGAGCACCGAGCAGCACGACGCCGACGCGTACGGGCAGGAGCTGGCCCGCATCAGGCACCACCAGCACGAGGCCACGAGCGCGCGGTTCATGGTCTTCCAGGCCTTGGCGGCCGTCGGGATCGGGCACGAGCAGGCCGACGACATCGTGGCGACGTTGGAGGCCGGGGCGGTGGCCGGCGCCCACACCTGGATCTCCGAGAGCAGCCCGCCGCACAAGTCCGAGCCGCGGTTCGAGGATGGCTGGTTCGCCGGGGTCCGCGACGTCGCCAGCTACCTGCTGCGCATCGCCGACACCACCGCCAACGCGGGGCGTTGGTGCACCGTCAGGGCTGCATCGCTTTCCAGCGCTCGATCAGCTCGGCCTGCCAGTCCTTGGTCAGCGGCCGTGGAACTCCGTGGGCGGGCTGGGCTGTGCCGTCGAAGCCCTCGCGGGGGGCGGCGTCGATCTCTCCGTTAGATGGGCGCTCGGTCACGCCTGCTGAACTCATCGGGTGGACGAGCTGTCCGCCGAAAGTGTGCTGCACGAGCGAGAAGTCGGTGTCCTTGCCCAGCCGGGTCCATGCCTCGGGCAGTGGGGTGGCCGCACCGGATGGCGGCTCTGTCCCAACAGGGGCGAAATATATCTGCGCCGGCTCTTCCCACACCGTCGACTTCAGGACGACGCGCTCGTCGAATACCTCCTTCCGGAGCTGCAGCAGACCGTCCTCCCACAAGGCTTGGATGTAGTGGAGGAGCTCGATCGTCCCGACCATGGTCCAGGCGACCAGTGGCACCGCGGCACGGAAACGGTCCCGCAATCCGAAGGCGTCGCCTTCCCTCCGCCGCTCCGTGTCGTGGTGCACGACGTCGCCGTAGATCCAGGCCATGGCGAGCCTGTGTGCGTCGAGGTCGTGTTCCTCGCCTGTACCTGAGTTGGAGACCAGGACTCGGTATGCGGCATCCGCAGGTGTGGAGGGAGCCACGCGCCTCCCCCACTCGGCACGTGCTGCTCGGACCCACTCCGCCTCACGTGGCAGCGCCCGGCAGGCATAACCCAGGGCCTTCAGCGCCTTCATGTGGAAGCAGTCCTCCTTCTCGAGGATTATCGGTCGGATCCGGGCCGCGGCGGACTCGACCACCTCCTCAGGAGGCAGCTCGTGCCGGATCCGCATCTCACCGTTGTCGAAGCGGACTCCGATCGTCGGGTTGGTCAACGCCACGAGTGCATCCCAGTCTTGTGCAAGGGAGTGCTCTGCCACGCGGCGGGCTCTCACCACGTACGCCTCAAGACAACGTTGGTTCTTCTGCTCGGCGCTCTCCGCCTGATCTCGTCCCACGCGCCCCCTCACCTCAAGAACAGCATGATGGGAAGCGCCCCGTAGAGACCACCCAGTTTCATACGGAACAACGTCGTACTGCTGACTGGTCAGGCGCCGTCACCGGACCAGTCTTATCGACGCCTTCGCCACACCGCGGGCCGCCCACAGCCCGGTCACCGACGCGGGCACGGGGCTCCTCTACGGCGGCCCGACGGCGCGAGCGGCTACGCCCAGCACCACACTCGCCGCTGCCTTGCACCGTGGGCTTGCCCGCAGTCGGCCGGGAGGCTTGCCCGGGTCAGGTCCGGAAGCGGGAGAACCAGCCGCCCGCCTTCTGCTCGGCCTGCTCGGCCTCTTCCTCCTGGCGGAGACGCTCCTGCTCCTGGCGCTCGCGTTCGCCGGCTTCGGCCTGCTGCTCGGCTGCGACGACCCGGCTCTGGCAGTCCTCGCACAGGTACGGGTGCGTCTGGCGCCCGGTCCAGTCCCGGGTGTATCCGACCGCTTCCCAGCGGTCGTCGGTGAACTTGCGCCGGCAGTCCGTGCACACGGGCCGCGATGCCTCCCGCGCCGCGGCTTCCCGTACCGCACGGCGCCGCTGCTCCTCCCGGTCGGCCTGGCGGCGGCGGGCGACATAGGCGTCGCGGCGCGGGTTCCCGACAGCGTCTCTCAGCGGCTCGCGGTGGTCGCGGCCGAAGCGCAGGAACGCGGGGCCGGCCGGGCCGTGCTCGCGCAGCAGGTCCAGCGTGGTCGCCACGATCGGGATGCAGCGGTCGTAGGAGTGAAAGCCCTCGCCGGCGTGCCACCTGCCCTGCCAGTGGTCGCGGGTGAGGTCGGCGACCTTGTCGGTCTGGCTCTGCGCGGAGCGTTTGCCGACCTGGTGGAAGACGAGCAGGACCGGCGGGTGCACCCGTTCGTACTGTTCCCCTGCGGGCGCGGACCAGCGGGTGCGCCACAGCGGCTTTTCGATGCCGTCGGTGTCCTTCTCCATCCGCTGGAAGAACCTCACGTATTTGTCGAACTTCGCGGCGATCAGGACGGCTTCCTCGGTGCAGTTGTCGGCCTCGATGAACAGCAGCGGCACCCCGGCCTCCGGCGCGGTCAGGACGATGTCGGCGCGGGCGCTGCCGATCGCGGGGTTCTTCCAGGTGCCCTTGACCGGGAGGGCGACCTCGGTGGCGTAGGAGGTGAAGGTGCCGATCCCGTCCGGGGCGTCGACGGCGGCCCGCGCGGCGGCCCGGGCTTCGGCCGGCTCTCCCGCGACCAGGTCGAGGTCGGGCTTGGGGCGGATCAGGGCGATGACCATCTCGTTCACCGTCACCGGGTGGGAGGCGCCGGAGCGGCCCGCGCTCCTGGGCATGCCGCCCATCTCCTCCGGCTCACGGTCCAGGTCGATCGCGGCCGCGGCCAACCCGTCCTTCGTGAGCAGCCGGACCTCCTCCCCGCCCCGCGTACGGCCGCCGTCCACGGCCAGACCGTGACGCCGCAGATCGTTCACCGCGCCACGGTGCGAGGCCGTACGCGCCTCCTTCCGCTTGGCGGGCGTCTCCTTTGTCGTGTGCCGGTAGGTCAGATGCGGCGAGGCCAGCCGCTGGATCTGGTCGGCCGTGGCGACCTTGAGCACCCCGAGCACACGCAGCACATCGCTGCGCAGGCCGTTCGACGATCCCGCCTCGTTCGTCTCGCGCTTGCCCGCCATCAGGCCCGCCCTCCGATCCGCACCCGGCCTGTCCCCGGGTGCGCTCCCGTCGCCCGCGGCCGCCCCCGGACGCGACGGGAACCAGCCCTCCGGACCCGATGTTCTCCCCCACCACCGACAACCCACTCACAAACAAGGGAGGACAAGAGGGTCGTGACAATCCGGTGGATGCCCGAAAAGCCGTGGTGAGCAGGGAAAATGTCCAGTGCGCGGTAGCTGAGCACGGAAGTGGCTTCGGCAGTGGGAACGCAAGCCCCGGCGGCAGGGGCACGCCGGGGCTTGCCCACTGCTGCGCGCAGGACACGGAGGGCATGGTCCGGGCGGCGTGCCTCCGGGGCCCGGGCTCCGTCGCCACGGGCGTGCGCGGCGGAGAGAAGGGGCGGCGGAGGCGGTGCGGGCACGAATGCGGGCACGGGGTCCTCGTTCCTCCCGGCCAGGGCCGGGACGGGGTGACTGGTCGTCCGTCCCACAGGCACCGGACACGTGCGAGACGAGACAGGCGAACAGCCTGCTCGATCAGCCCTCGTCCACGCTCGGCTCACCCCGGCCCACCGTGTCCGTTCTGCCCCTTGACCACCCCTTGACCGGACGGTTCGTCCGTGGCCGATGCCACACCGCCCCTGCCTGTCCGGTCTCCGGGTATCTGGCGAGCGCCCGCTGTAGTTGGTGAGCCGTTCGCCGCTCGTCTCAATGAACGTGGCGAAGATGGCGGACGGGGTGGGGCCCCGGGTTGTCAGCCGGCTGGCGTGACGAGCGTCCGGGAACATCGTTGGGCCGGTATGACTACTGCGAACAACTCAGCCGTGCTGCCCGGCTATCCGCCCATCGAGGGAGATCATCTGATCGTGTGGCGGGGGCCCGCGGGCTTCGGCGTCGCCTGGTCAGACATCTATCGGGTGGTGCCGGACACCAGGCCAAACTCGTCCGGGGAGCTGGTCCTCACGCTGGTGATGCACGACTATCCGCTCACCAATCCGGACGTACAGGAGGACCCGACGGGGGAGTTCGACGGATCGAACCTGTGGATGCCGTGGGTGACGCGGGACGCCGGGCCCGGCGTGATCACCCTCGTGCGGGCCGGGGAGATCGTGCACGACGGTCCGAGGCACGGCCGTCTTCCCGAAATCTGGGCAGGCACGGCCATGGCCGCGGCTGCGGCTCGGGCCGCGCTGCCAGACCCCGTGGAGTGCGGTAGCGGGTGGTAGCCGGGTCCGCCTGACGGTCTCAATGAACGTGGCGAAGGTGGCGAACGGGTTGGTCGGCGGCCCGCCACAGGGGGCAATGGCCGACGAACAACCGGGCGGCTCGCTGCCGCACGGAACGCTTCTCTCGCCACCTTCACGGAGAACGGACTTCCAGCCGCCGACCACACGGGCTTGCCCGGGCGGAGCGCGGAGGCAGTGAAAGTCCGGGCGACCCGGGGACGGTCGCTCGGCCGGGTGAAGAGAGCCCAACCAGCGAACCGGCCGCACCGCGGCGGACGTCGGTAGAGCCATGGACTTCCCCGACCGACAGCATCTCTGCGCCCCCGGTCTCCTCGTCATCGACATCACGGCCGCCGACGAGGCCACCGCGCACGCAGCCATGGCCACCCTGGACCGGCTGTGGGCCACCTCCGGCCCACGCCCCGTACACCGCACCCCGGGGCAGGCCGGGGTGCAAGCACGCCTCTACGTAGACCTGCACCGGCGCCCGGACGAAGACACCGCGCTCCAGGACCTCGTGCAGGAGATCCGCGGCTAGGTCCTGTTGCGAAAGCCTCAGACCGCCAGAGTGCGGGCGGGAGCCCCTGCGGTGCGCTTCTATTGCGGGCGCATCAGGGCCAAGTCCTCACCCCATGCGTCCAGCACCGCGGCGTGCCCGGCCCGGCGGGCCACTGCCTCGACCTGGGAGAACAGACGACGCTGAGTGGACACGTCGCCCGTTCCTGAGATGCGGTCCGCAGCGTCGAGCAACATGCCGGTGTCCCAGCCGGGCAGCGGGAACTGGGCAAGCTCCCATTCCAGGTACTTGTTGTAGGGACGGGGACGACGATCGAGAGCGAAGAGCAACTCCAGCAGGAACCGGATGCTGTCAGCGGCGTCGAGACGGGCCGCGAGCGCATGCCCGTCGCGGTCGTTCTTGACCGAGCGGTAGAGGGAGTTGGCGTAGGCATCGAGCCACTCGTCCGCCTCCCGGAAGGCTTCATCGCCGTCGAGCCGTGCCTTGCCGGCCAGGATCTGGGCGATGCCTCCGTCGAGCCGGTCGAGCACAATCCGGGCGCGGGCGAGAGCGTACCGCTCGAAGCCGGGCATTCCGACAGCGTGGAACTCGTCGAGGGAAAGGATGACGAGGTCGAGCTCTGGGGTGCGGTGCCCCGCAAACCGGGTGAGGGAGGTAGTCGCGCCGTTGGCGAGGACGACGTACAGGTCGTGGTCGGAGTGCTCGGTGGTCATGCCCTCGTGAGCCCGGGAACCCTTGAGGACAAGGCCGACGACAGCTGAATCAGCGGCGGCGAGTTCGGCAAACGCATCGTAGGTGATGGGCTGCTGAGCAGTCATTACATGATCTCCGGTGTTCTGATGACGGGTATGCCAGACGGGCGGCCCCAAATCATCGGGGTCGCCCGCACCGTCTGCGGCGGCTCTCGGCCGCTGCCCGGAAGATCAACGCACGTGCGGACTCTACCGCCCGGCCGGCCGAGAGGTCTCGCATTCGGCCGCCTCAAGCACGGCAAGTACGCAGGTCCGTCCTGAGCTCCCGAAATCCTGGCCACGGCCACTCATTGATGACCGTGATGGTCGCAGCCGTCGCATTTGATCACTGGCTTCACGGTCTCGACGGGACGAGGAAATCGAACATCTGATCTACTGCCGTTATGGCATCACCTACCTTCCCCGAGGACCTGCTCCAGGCGCAGCGGGAGTGGAACCGCACCTACGAGGCTCTCGCTGCGTCGTGTCCCGGGACGACGGTGCTGCGCCGGCGCCTGTTGCGGTTGTCGGACGTCATCGCCCACCATCCCTTCCTCGCCGGAGGCCCGGGCCGGTCTTCGGCTCTGCGTTGCGAGTTGCGGCGTGCCGCCCGGGAGACGGCCGCGACCGACGCGTCCGTCGGTCGCGGGGGCCGCGCGTCGTGAGCGACGGTCCGGCTGCCGGGCCCCGGCGCGCGCAGTCCAACCGCGACGGCGGACAGCGGCTCCCTGCCGGCGGTGACGTGGCCTTCGTGCGGATCCGGTTCGCGGACGGGCAGGAACTCACCGGCAGGCTCCTCGCCAGGTGGCAGACGGCGGGCGGCAGGTGGATGTATGAGTGCGCGGTCACGCTGTGGAGCACGGTGCAGGTCCGGGACCAGGACGTCGCGGCGGAGCCGTACGACATCGTCATCAGCGCGCCCGCCACGCACGTGGAGCCCGTTCCCGGGCAGTCCTACACGGGGGTGCCGGTCCGCAGGAACCGCGCGGCGCTCGTACGGGCCCGTACCGGCCGTCGGCCTGCACCGCCGCCCGCACCCTCCGGGGCTCTGGCCGAACGGATCCGGGCTGTCGAGGCCGGCGGCATGCCGCCGGTCCGTATCCACCGGCACGACTGCTGGGTACCCGCCGACCCCGCGGCACTCTTCCCCGTCACCACCGCACAGATGCCGGAGTTGCTGGCCGTACCGGGCAGCAAGATCTGCGATGTCTGCAACCCGCAGACCGGAGCAACGGCCTCTACTGCTGCCGAGACGAACTGAGTGGTCCCCGTCATCGCCCTGGACGGGCCGGGCCGCTGGTGCTGCTGCTCGTGCTCGTGGCGGCGGGTCGGCACCCACGCTGCCTTCACCGGCCCCCTGACCGATAGCGTGAGCAGCACGGGCAACACGTCTGCGGCGAGGGGGACATGTGACAGCGATGAAGTGGGAAACGGCTGCCATCACGATCGTCAACGGGTGCGGCTGGACAGAAGCACGTCTCATGGGCGGCGCGATGAGCGAGCAGACCCGGATCGTCCACGAACCGGCCGGCCGCTGGCTGGGTGTCACCGGGTCGTTTCTGCACGGCGGGGTTAGCCTCCATGCGGGGTTCATCCAGCCCGACGGCACGTACGGCGACGCCGTCGTCTCCTACGCGGACAAGGGCGGCAGCGCGTCGATCTGGTTCGCGGCAGATGACCGCCTGGTCGCGGCGGCCCACCAGCTCTGGCAGCAGCTGGACACCATCACCGAACGTTCCTGAGTGCTCGTTTCACATTTTGGTGATCCAGTGGGTGATCGTGGTGCCGCCGTGTCCGCGTCCTCCTTCCGAGTGCGGATCCGACCCTGGTGGTCCTGTCAGACAGCGGGTGCTTTGCTTCTAGGAGCCAGGTCGGCCTTGCGGATGGCGATAACGAGGGCACCGAGTCCGCCGCCGGCTGCCGCGGTGAGGAGGGCCAGCCAGGCACCGGTCTGCTGCGCCAGTGCCCCTGCCATCAGGGTCCCGGCGGCGATTCCGAGCTCTTCTCCTGCGACCAGCCACATCATGGATGCGACTGCTGCCTGGCGTGGTGCATGGGCGTCCAGCAGCCCGAACAGGCAGATCGTCATGGGCGCCAACGCGGCGCCCGCAGTGATGAGAAGGATCACCAGGAGCGACGGTGCCGAGACAGCGGCCAGGGGAGCCAGCGCGAGGGCGAGCCAGACGAAGGCGGTGAGATAGCCCTTGGCCGGATTGCCCGCGCCGGGGCGGGCGCCGAATCGTGCACCGGCAAGGGCACTGCCCAGGGCCAGGCAGGCGAACAGCCACCCCGCATCCGCCGCTGAGCCCACTTCGGCAGCCCGGGCGGGAAGACCCACGGTCAGTGCCCCCAGACATAACCCGGCGCACACGTTGGCGGTGAGCAGCAGGCGCAGCGCGGGCGAGGCCAGAATGCCGCGGCCGGTGCCGGTTGCGGCAGGAGCGCGATCGGCTCGCGGATGGGACATCACCAGGCAGGTGCCGGTGGCCAGTAGCACTCCGGCGGTGATCACACCCATCCGTGGGGAGTGTGCGGCTGCGGCAGCTGCGATGAGCGGTCCGCAGATCTTGGTTACTTCGGTGAGTACCGCATCGAGGGCATAGGCGCTGTGTACCAACTCCTTGGGCACCGCTTGCGTCCACAGGGGGCGGATGCTGGCCACGATGGGTGGAGCAGCGGCGCCGGCGAGCGCGCCGAAGCAGATCAGTTGCGCGGTTCCCGCCGCGCTAGCCAGTCCCGTGACGGCGAGGGCGGTGATGAAGGTCAAGGCGGCCAGCGGGCCGCGTTGGCCGTACCGGTCGACCAGGCGCCCGCGCAGCGGACCCGTCATGGTGCCGCCCATGCTCCAGGCGCCGGCCACAGCCCCGGCGTCCAGGAAGGATCCGGAGGAGCCGTGTCCGAGCAGCACGGTGGCCAGCGGAAAGATCGCGAAGCCGAGCTTTCCGGCGACGCTCGCAGCAAGCAGGCGGCGGGCCGCCCCGTAGTGCAGCAGGGCTGCATAGGCACGCATCACTGCACGCTCGCACGACCATGCCTGCCCACTAAAGTCCCGGGGCCGAAAAGGTCACGCGGTCCCATCACCTGAGAAGTGGATTCGCGCAGGATGTCCACGCGACTCGAGTGCCGGGCGGCTTCGACGGGACGTGGCTGTGCGGTGAGGTCTTCAGGCGACGTTTCGAGTGAGATACCAAGATCCGGACGCCCATGGGGCCGTTTTTCCGGTTTCCATGCGGAATGCCCGTCGGCCTCTACGAAACTGTCCGATCGGTCCGCTCTTGTACTGGGACTGGGAGCATTTGACCGAATGGCGTTTGACCCGAACGTGTTACTACAGTCACAGAGCGCGAGCCAGCTCTTAGCGGGGACCCGGCTCGCGCTCCACGTGACTACGAACAAGGAGTTCGCGCTATGTCTGCTTCCCCAGTCCGTTTCCGGGTCAAACGCCTGTGGCAGCGACCCACAGGTCCAAACCTTAACAAGAGCGGGTCGAGCCCCGATATGCCGGTCAACATGCAGGCAACATCGGGCAACTGGCACCAGGATCTGCCCCGCGCGGGTGGTTCCGCGTTTCCGCCCCTGGTGATCGCACCCGGCTCACCGGATTACACGGGTGCCGCCGTTCTCCTCGCAACGGCCCTCGCGTGGGCATTCGTCGCCTACCTGCACTCCCGTCGCGGCCGGCCTTCGCGATGACGACCCTGGGGGCCGGGCCCACCGTCCCGGTCCCCAGCCGGACCCGCCGGCGTCCGTGCACCACCAAACGGGCGTGGCAGCACCCTTCTCCGTAACGTTTCCCGGGCAGCGCGCCCCTTTCGTCGCCCGGGTTCCTACCCGCGAGGGATCATCACCATGGGGAACGCGTTCTCACCGAGCAACTGCAAGCACTGCGGCAAGGCCTTATCGCACAACCCGACCGGCCGCCCGGGCGAGCACTGCGACACCAAGTGCCGCCAGGCCGCCCACCGCAGGCGTCACACCCACCCCCCGAACACCGAGAAGTTCGACCCCTACCTCAGGGACCAGCTCGGCCGCGTGGCAGCCGATGTCCAGACGATGCTCCGCGCTCTGAACACGCCCGGGATCGCCCCGGAGGAGCCGCTGCGCATGATGGTGCGGCTCCAGCGGCGCATGGCGTACATCGAGCGGGTCATGGTCGGCCGCACCAAGCACTGCGGCGCGTCCTGGGAAGCGATCGGCGGCCTGGTCGGGTCGAACAAGGACACGGCCCGCAAGAAGTACACGCCGGAGTCGATCGAGCGTGCTCTCAACCGATACGCCTCCCCCTCGATGCCGGCTCCGCCGTCTGTTCAGCGGCGGCCCAACTCCCGGCCCAACACGAGCGGGCCGGCGCCCTCTCCCCCGCTCCCGCCACCCGCCCCCGAGACGGCAGCCCCGGGCCGTTCTCCCCACGACCAGGACCTGGCACAGGTACTGAGCAACCTCCAGCGAGCCTCCCGGCTCACCCTCCGAAGCCTGAGCCGCACGACCGGCCTGTCCCCCAGCTTCCTGTCCCGCCTGATGAGCGGCGAACGCTTCCCCACCTGGAAAGCGGCCGCCTCCATCGCCCGCGCGTGCGGCGTCGAACCCAACCTGCTGCGCAAGGTCTGGCAGGACGCGGAAGCCCGCCGCTACACCAGCCGCGGCGACACCCTCGCCTCCGCCCTGCGCTACCTCCACATGCGCGCGGGCAGCCCGACCGCCTGGGCAATGGAGATCACCACCAGCCACACCCTCCCCGAGGACGAGATCACCGCCCTCCTCGACGGCACCACCACCGGAACCTGGGACGACGTCCTCCAGCTCATCCAGATCCTCGACGGCGAACCCACCTACTTCCAGCCCCTCTGGGAAGCCGAGTCCCGCACCCCCGATCCCGAACCCCAGCCCCTCAACCCACCCGCACCGCCGCCCGCACCCCCGCGCCCCGCCCCCGAACCCGCCCAGCGCCTGGAGAACCTCCTCTGCGCCTTCAACGACACCTTCCCCCCCACCCGGTACACGCCCCCCACCCAGCGCCGGCCCCTGCCCACCCCCATCACCGCACTCACCCGCTGGACCAGCCAGTAGCCCCAGCGCCCCGACCACACAGGAACCAGTAGACGGGGCGGCGGCGCCGAACCCGCCCTGCGTACAGCCGGGCCCGGGCACCGGGCCGGGCCCGGCTGAACACCGGGGCGCGTGGTTGGCCCGACCACGGCTCGACAAGGGGTCATGGTCGGGCCGACCAACTTCGACAAGGCGCCCGGTTCACCCCTACAGCACCAGTTCGCCCCCCGTTTGAAGACGGGGTGGAAGTCTCTGGTCTTTATCCACAGGGGCGCGGCCGGAGCATCAGATCAGCCGCCGTGACCGGCACGGCGGCCAGCCTGTTGAGGAGATCCGAATGCCGTACCTGGAGCAGCCCCGCATGCCGCTGACCCCCGAAGAGGTGGAGCTCGCTTTCGAGTACCTCTTGGCCGTCCAGAACCCCCACGGGCACGCCGTCACCGCCATCTGCGATCGGACCAAGGGTGTTCCGGAGCCTGCCTTCCTCCTGATGCAGCTGGCTGAGGACATCCTCCGTCCGGTCACGGACCTGGCGGTCGATGCCGACCTGTGCGCGGACTCCTTCGCCCTGCACGAGGTCGGGAACATCCTGCTGGCCATGCTGGAGGAGTGGACGCGTGAGTGCCTGCCCAGCTCGCTCTGGGGCATCGCCAACACCATCATCCGGTTCACCGAGAACGTCCTGCGGAAGGAGGGGGAGGACATCGTCGACACCCTCAAGACGATGCTGGCCGAGCACCTGGCGTTGGCGGCGGCCTTCCACAGCGCGCGCCAGTAGCCGCGTGCCGGACAGCCGGAGCGCGGGAGTGGCGCGCATCAGGTGAGTTCGCGGTGTTCGTGGGCCGGTGCGGGCGTGCTCAGCGGCCGGCTTCCGGCCCACGGTGCGGATCGGTCCGCGGAGGATGGTGCGCCCGCTGGTCGTCCTCGCGCGCTGGGTGCGGTGCGGGGGCGTTCTCCGGGCGGGCGTGCTTCCTCGTCCTCGCGCGGGCTCCGTCGCCGGCCTTTGTGAAGGCGTCCGTCACGCGGCGCAGCTGCCCGGCGGTGAAGTCCAGGGCTTCCACGTCCGTACGCGACTGTCTCAAGGCCCGCAGCGCCGTCAGGTCGATCGTCTCCCGGGGGCCGGCTTCCGGCTCCTGGCCGACGTCCTCGGAGTCAGGGCCCGGCGGTGCGAGCAGTTGCTCGGGCATCGCCGCCTGCTGGTGTGCGACGACGTCGTAGGCCTGGCCCCGCACAGCGGTGACGGTGGTGGTGCGGAGCTTCTCGCGGACCATCGCACCGGCGAGGACGGCCCGCTCGTACCGCAACGGCACCCGGGGTACCTCCCCCAGTCCCGTTTCCCGGTCCGGGGGCTGGGGCGCAGCCGCCTCGCCGGAACCGGCCGCGGATTGCCGGTCCAGGTCGGGCACGAGGGCTGGTGGGCGGCGCCGGGCGGGGAGTTCGGGCAGGTCCCACCGGGCGGTGTAGAGACGGTAGCCGGGCTCCAGGCCGCGCGCGGTCTCCGGTTCGCTGATGTCCAGGCAGTGCGTGGAGATGGCGGCGGCCACGATCCGTTCGTCCAGGCCCGGTTCGCGGCGGCGGCCGCGCAGGACGAGGGCGAGGTGACGGCGGGCTTCGGCGAGCAGGTGCCGGCGGTGAAACCGGCCGCCGCCGTTCATCACGAACACCACCGCGGTGACGTCGACGGCCGCCAGGGCGATATCGACCACGGCGGCGGCCCGGGACCGGATCGCGACGGCTGCGGCCCGGGCGCGCTCAAGGAGCGAGTTGATGACGTCGGCGGCCACCGTGGAGGTGTCGATCGCGCTCTGCTTCCAGTCGGCGCGCAGCTGTGTGAGGGGGCGGGCCGTCTGCTTCTTGGGTGGGCGGGTCTTGTGGGCGGCCATCCGCATCAGTTCCACCCGGGCCCGCTCGGAGACCGCGGGCAGGTACTTCAGCTCGCCGTCGTCGTCGACGGCGGTGATGTACTCGTGCTCCAACTCGGTGAGGCAGGCGGCAATCTGCTCGCCGCGCTTCGCGGTCCAGCCGATCAGCTCGTGCGGCACCCCAGCAATTTCCATGACAGGTCGACGGCCTGCGGTAACGGTGCGCGGCTCGGTCGCCAGCCCCAGCTCCTGACAGACCTCAGCGGCCACGAGCTCGTTGTAGAGCGAGGACGCGGCGACCGTGTTCTCGAACAGGACCTCCGAGTGAATCGATCCCCACTTCCCGTCCAGGCGCTGCCCCTTCACCGACAGCAGCAGATGGTCGTGGAGCAGCGGCATTCCCGAGCGTGCTTCGTAGTGGCGGAAGCGCGCGGCGACCAGACCGCCCGGCGGCCGGACCTTGTAGATGCCGTCCTTGCCGTACCGGATCACCGCCGCCTCGTCCTCAATCCACTCCAGCACCCGCTCGATCGCGCGTTCGTGTGCGGCCTCGATCACCCGCCGGGTCTCCTCATCCCCCAGCGCCCACAGGAGGTAGATCGTCGGCTGCGGCCGGAAGACGAAGTCGACGCCCGTGACCATCACCCGGCGTCCGAGGGCGCCGGCCTTGAACGCCGTCTTCGGGGAGTCGCCCTTGGCGAGCAGGTCGGCCTCGATCTGGTCCGCGTACGGGTGCCGACCCCGCTCGCCGAACAGGTTCCGCAGCTGCGCCTCGGTGACCTCCTCACCCGGTGTCAGTCCGAGCGCGGCAAGTCCCCGGCCCATCCATCGCCCGGCCGGGACGCCAGCTTGCTCCTGGGCGGCGCGCAGCGGCGTGCGTGCGGGGCGGCGGCCGTCGCCGACAACGGTCTGGCGCAGGTAGTAGCGGTACATCTGACCGGCCCGGATGACCCGGATATCAACTGTCATGGAGGCCACGCCACACGGCTCTGACCTGCGAGAAAAGGCCGATCAGTGGTACGTCCCGCCAGGCGGGGGCAGCGGCCGACCTTTCTTCTCAGGCGCCCGTCAGGCGGGACGCGGCCCCGGGCCGGAAGCGAATGTCATCGCTCTCCGGCAGCCCACTCATCACGACCCGGACGACATCAATACGCACCACTGAGCAGTACCGAGCACCAAGGACGCCACCACCGACGAGCACCGCCTACAGCAGCCCCCGGCACCCGCCGGGGGCTTCGTCGTGCTGCCCGCAGGAGACCACCGTGCCCACCTTCGAAACCCTCCCCCGCTTCACCACCGACCTCCAGCACCTCACCCCCACCCAGCGCCGGCGCTTCCGCCGTGTCGTCCTGGACGCCTTCGTGCACGACCTGCGCCCCGGCCACCAGTTCCGCCCCGGGTTACGCATCAAGCGCGTCCGCTGCGCCCCGGGCGTCTACGAACTCACCTGGGCACCGGACGGCCGTGCGACGTGGTCCTACGGCCCGGAGCGATTAGCAGGCGAATGCCACATCGTGTGGCGACGAGTCGGTACCCACTCCGTCTTCACCGGCCCCTGACCGTCCCGGAAGCGTGAGTAACGTCGGCAACGCGGCGCCATGGTCGGCGCGATAAGCGAGCAGACCTGGATCTCCAAGCCTCGGCCGGACGAAAGACGGCCTCGCTGACCAGCTCAGGATCCGGGTGGCGGAACCGCTTCACGCAGCGCCTTCGCCGTCGCCTCGCATGCCTGGGCGAGCTGTTCCCGGAACACGGCCGGGATCCTCCCCTCGGCCACGGCGCCGCGGAAGTGCTTGAGCATCTGCGCCCATTCCAGCACGTCCTCCGGCAGCGTGTACGGCTGACCACTCAGCCGTCGTGCCGGGACACGCCGTATCTCCAGGGGGCCCTCACGTACGACCGTGCGCACCACGGTCTCCGTCCGCTCCACCACCTCACGTACCGGCTCCGGACTGCGGCCGCCCTCGCTCACTGGCCGGTCGGCGCGTTCCTGGGCGCGGCGCAGTTCGTAGGCGCGGTTGCGGTGGGCCGGACTGCAGTAGCGCGGTGGGCGGCCCTTGCCTGTGTACGGGACCGGGGCGCCGCACCACTCGCAGGTGCGCTCGATCAGCCGGGTACGTACCCCCGTCGTCTCGCGTACCGCGACCACCTCGCCGCCCTGCCCGGTTCCGGCTTGCCCCTGCTGTCCTGTTGTCCGGCTCGCTTGTTTCGTCACGGACGAAACTCTAGAGACCGCAAATGTCCCCACGTCAAAGGGGCCTTCACGGCCCGATCCGACAGCTGAAGCGCCCTGGACGCAGTCGGCCGGATTCCCGAGTTGGGAATCCGGCCGTCAACCTCGGGACCGCCGTGTCACTCCGTCTTCGGAAGCCTGATCGCCACGGCCCTGTCGATCTGCTGGAGCAGCGCCCCGATCTCTTGGATGAGCGGGACGGCGATGTCCGGCTGTGCTTCGACGGCTCGCCGTGCTGCGGACTTGTTCACCTTCTTCGACGCCTCCTGGAGCGCTGCCAGGGTGTTCTCGAGACGCTCGAGGTCCTTGGTTGCGAGGGGATCGGCCTTGCTATTGCTGGGTTTCCGGCTCGACTCCCCTTTTGGGGAGTCGTTCCCGAGCGAGCTGACGTCGGGGACATCGTCGCTCTTCTTCTTGTTATCGGCCTCATCCGGAGTCTCCAGCAGTCCGCGGACCCGACTGCCGACGTCGGCGGCGTCCGTGTCCTTCGGGAGGAAGCCGAGGCCGTTGACCACCTTCTCGACAAGCTCGCCGGTGACGCGGGGCCGGCACCGGACGATGGTGTCGTAGACCGTGATCGCGACCTTGTCGCTGGTCTGGCGGCGCAGCTCGGTCATCTTCCGGACGTGGTACTCCAGCGGCTTGTGGCCTAGGTTGGCGAGCGCTTCGCCGACGCGCCATTCGTCGATGAGGCGGTAGAGCTGGGACTCGGAGATCTCCCACTGCTCCCAGACCCAGTCGGCGAAGTTGGGGTTCTCCTCGCGGTGCAGCTGGGCCGTGCTCATGGTTTCGAGTGCCTTGCCCGCGATCCAGAAGGCGTTGTGCAGGTTGTCGACGCCGGCCTTGCAGGCGTCGAGGTCCTGACGCTCCTGGTCGGATAGTTCGTCTTCGCTGTGGGGCTGGTAGGGGGCTGGGATGGAGGCGAGAGTGGTGCCGGGGAGCGGCTGGACCACGACGCTCGCTGCGGCAGCGGTGCCGGGCAGGCCGCCGCCGAAGAGACCTCCCGCCTGCTGCTGCGGAGCTTCGGTGTCGACGTCAAAAATGCCAGCCATCAGGCAGCCCTCCTGTGGTGCTCGAAGATCTCGGTGGTCAGCTCCCGCATCTCCTTGGCGAGCGGGATGATCGTCTCCGGGACTACATCGGCCTCTTCCGCGCGGCCGGCCTTCACGTCGTACGACGTCGCGGAAGTCGGCAACAGGTCGGCGTACTCGCCGAACAGTAGGCCCTTCCTGCGGGCGTTGACTGCGGGGACTTCCCGATAGCCGACGATCGTGTCCAGGATCGGGGTGCCTTCGCCCAACGTCTTCCGGATCTGCTTCCGGACCGCGTTGTGCATGAGGGTCGCGGAGCGGTTCGAGCCGTACAGAAAGGCCCCTGCCATCTGCAGATGGGGGTTCACCTGTTGCTTGACGACCTTGAAGTTCTTACTGATGCGCTCCATTCCCGAGATCGAGGAATCGTCCGAGCGTGTCGGCACGATCAGCGTCCGGGCGGCAGCAAGCACCAGTTGCTCAAGAGGATCGTTCTCGGGGGCGCTGTCGAAGAGGATCCGGTCGTACAGCATCGCAATCGGCGCGAGGGATCGAGCAAGACTCAGTACGACGCCCGGTCCTTCCTGCATGAGGCGCAGCATCAGGACGTTCGCGATGTCGGCGACCCGGGGACCACCCGGAAGCACATCGAGGTTGGCCCGGACTTCGCGGATCGGCTGGAGAGGCACGCGGTCATGGATCGCCCGGTACAGGCCCTCTCCATCGATGGCGGAGGAGCCCTGCGGGTGAACTCCGCGGCCGTACCGCTTGATGCCGAGGTCGTCGTCGTCCTGACCCGTCACGCAGATGAGGAGGGTGCGGTACCCGGCAGCTGCGGATTCGCCTGCAAGGTGAGCGGCGACGGTGGACTTGCCGACCCCACCTTTACCCGTGCCGACGGCTGTGCTGCCTTCGGGAGGTTCGATCGCCTGCGCTGTGCTTGGGTTCAGCACGGGGGTGCCCTTCCTCGCTGCTCATGTGTGGACCGCACCGTGCGCGGCAGTGGCATCTTGGCACACTCGGACCCCTTGCAAAGACTGGCTTGCGGGCATCACTCCCCTATTGGGGAGTCGAGATCGTGGGTTCATACTTCATGGGGCGCCGGGCAGCGCGGAGTTGACGAGTCCGATATCGGAAACGAAACATGTCTCAACTCCGACACGGTGTCAGCGGCGAGGTTCCGGAGGGGCGGAGTCGACCGTGGCTTCCTCGTTCCCTGAAACGCAAAAAGGCCCGGCTCCCCCGCGACTGGCTGTCGCGGGGGAGCCGGGCCTTCGAATATCAGGCCGCCCAGGTCGCGGGGCTGCCTTCGTCAGGGTTGGGAAGGCCAGCGGCGATTGCCTGGGCAGCGAGGTGCCGCAGGGCGGCCGTGCGCGTGACTCAGAGGGTCAGGTTGGCGAGGAAGGACTCGGCTGCCGACCACGGGGTGAGCTCGATACCGAAGCCGCTGTGTGCGGGGCCTTGGATGTGGACCAGCCGGCCGGACAGGTAGACGACGTCGCCGGTGCGGAACGCCCCGGTGTACGCACCGAGGTAGCTGCGGAGGTGGGTGATCCGGCGGGCGAACACGGACGGTTCGTCGACCGTGGACTCGGTGACCGTGTCCACCTCGATCCCGTAGAGCGCCGGCGTGACCAGGCCCTCGGAGTGATCCGTGATCCGGGCGAGGACGGAGATCGCTCCTACCTCTTTGGCGATCACCCCGGCGAACGTCTTGTCGCCGTCGCCCCTCAGCGGCTCACAGTTGATGTGCGCTCCCGCGCCGGCTGTCAGGCCCTGCAGTTTGCGGGCCTCCTGGCGCATGATCGCGTCGAAGCTTCCGCCCACCATGTACTTGGCGCGCCGTACGTACAGCCGGGTGAGGGTCTCGCCTTCGTAAGGGTGGATGAGGGCGCGTTCGGCGAACAGTGCTTGTGCCGCCGCGTAGCCGCGCGGTCCGTAGCAGACCAGATCGATGTCGGAGCGGGCGTTGTAGGCGCCGACCAGGAAGGACCCAGTCACGCCGATGACGTCGGCGGCGCCGGCCGTAACGACCCAGTTGATGACGGCGAGCAGGTCCTCGCTGACCGGCGTTTGGTCCAGGAGGCCGGGGGTCTGGTGGAGTGCGGCGAGGGTCTGGCGGCAGGAGTAGTGGGTGACGATGTCCTCGCGGGGCACGCCGGTGATGACGCATCCCACGGCGGGGGAGTAGACGTAGCACTCGGGCCGGTCGGCGAGGATCCCGAACGCTTTGGACACGACGCTGTTCTGCCGGTAGGTGCGGCCGAACAGCGCCCGGTCGCCGCGGGGGTCCGGGTAGTACTTGACGTATCCCAGGAAGTGCGTGCCGGGATGGACGTCGCCGATGACTTTGAAGATCACCCCGGCGCGGTCCAGGAGGTAGTCGCGGTCACGGATGGTCGCCAGCGCTGTGCCCAGCGGCGAACTCTTCGAGCCGGGGGAAGAGGGCGGTATCGACCGTCCCGGTGCGCTCATACTGCTCGAGTCCCTTCGTGAAGAGATGACGGCGGTACTGCCACTTCAGGTGCTTGTCCGTGCGGGAGGGGTCGGTGGGCCGCATCAGGGCGAGGAAGAACAGGGCCTTGACGAGCAGATAGGCACCCAGGTTCTCGCTGACCGGCTGCCCGGTTGCGTTCAGGCTCGCGTCGTCCAACGCGGCGAGGTAGCGGCGACGCTGGCCGGGGCCGGCGGTGTAGCCCTTGGTGCCGCCCTTGAAGGCGATGATTTCCAGGGCCGGGAGGACGTCGTACCCCAATGGCACCAGCCCGTGGTGCTGCCAGTCGATGACCCCGGCCGGCAGGACGTTGGGCAGGCCGTAGTCGAGGTGACCCCGCACCAGCGGAACCGTGCCCAGACGGTCCAGTACGTGATCGAGCGCGGCACGCGTGCGGGTGTTGTCCAGGTCGGGGTTCTCCTGGAAGACGTTCTGGGTGAACCCGGCGCTGTCCAGCCACTGCCGCAGCGAGCCCGGCGCGGGCTCGACAACGTGGGCGGCCTGGGCGCGCAGCAGCCGGGCGGCGACCTGTCCCGCGGTGTCGGCGACGTCGTCGTGCAGGGTGCGGCCGCCGTCCAGGGACGCCACCGCCCTCTCGTGCAGGGTCTGGTCTCCCAACGACTCCTCCACGACGTAGTAGTGGCCGTCGTCGGTGACGCCCTCCTCCAGGACGTGCGGGACCGGGTAGCCCAGGTCCGCGATCCGGCACTGGAATGCGGCCTCCGCCTGGAGCTCAGCTCCGCCGGTACGCCGGTACCGGATTCCGTCGGCGGAGACGTACACGGCGCCGTCCGCGGCGGTCCGCTTCTTGACGAACCGCCAGTTGTTGTCGTTCATCAGGTCGCTCCTTCCGGCTCCTTGGTGAAGCCGTGGGTGGGCGGGTTCTCGGGGATGGCGTGGGACAGGGTCCGGACGTCCATGACCCAGCGCATATCACCCGCCGCGACGTGGCGCCGCAGTTCGGCGAGGTCGTCACTCCCGGGTGTGTCCGGCCGGGTCAGGTGGGCGCGACGCCAGAATTTCAGCAGGGCCGGGAGCTGAGCCGCGGTGATGCCCGCCCGGATGTGCAGGGAGCACAGGGGCAGGAACCAGGTGAGGAACAGGTGCCGTTGGGCCGGGCTGACGCGGTGCACCTCGCACAGCCGCTGCAGGGCGGTGGTGTCGTCGTACGGGATGCGCCCGTGCAGCGCGTACCGCAGCCGAGTTCCGTTGTGCCGCCGGAACAGGGCTCCGTAGGCGGCGACGTTCGCCGCGGCGTTCTCGGTGACCGTCATCACCGGCTGCCCGGCGTTGGACCGGGCAGCAGCGGCCAGTACGGCGATGTGCACGCCGACCCGCGGGTCCAGGACCAGGCCGTCGAGCCCGAGCGGCGCGAGGCTGATGCCGTGGTCGCGGGTGCGGGACAGGATCAGCCGCTCCGGGACGTTCTGAGCGATGGTCAGCAGATGTCCCGGTGGCCTGGCTCGGTGGGCGTGGAAGTCATCACGTGCGAGCACCGGTGTGTCGGGCGACCGGTCCCAGACCAGCAACCGCCGGGTGCGCGGCCGGGAACCCTGATGCCCGCACGCCCGGCAGGCGTGGGCGACGGCGCCAGTCATGTGGCCACAGCAGATACAGAGATGGACCGCGGTGGGAGTGACCGCCAGGACACCTTCCAGCAGGAGGCGTTCGGTCATCTCCAGCGCGAGGACGGCCACGACAGGCGAGGTGTCGGTGAGAACGCCACCGGCCGGGGCCGCGCCCGGCGCGTACTTGGCGGCGATCGCACGTTCCTCCCGCTCCTGTCGGCCAACGGTGTCCCGGTCGGGAGCGTCACGGTGGCGCAGGTCTCCGGCCAGAGTGACTGTGTTCCACAAATGCGGGACCGGCCCAACATCAAGGAGGGTGTTGAGTGCTTCGGCCGCGCGGATGCCGGCCGCCTTACCCGGCCGTTCAGCGATGGTGAAGGGTCCGTTCTGCACCGGCCCGTTGACGTACAGGACGTCGTTCATGGCCGCGGCCTCCTCAGCAGTCCGGCTGGAAGGTGCCGCGGGCGTGGAACAGGCCGCCGACCTGTTCGTAGACCAGGACGGCGGCGTTGGGTGTCTTGCGCGCGCGGGCCTCGTCGACCAGTTCGGTCACCAGTCGGCGCTCCAGAACGGCGCGCAACGCGAGGATCGCGGTGTGGTGTGTGAACGCCACGACATCCGGAGCGGACTCGGTATGCAGGCCGTCGACGAACACAGTGGCCCGCCGCAGGACGCCCCCAGCGAGGGACTCCCCGCCGGCGCCGGGCGGCGTCCACAGGTGCTTGCGGGCCTGCCGGTCCTCCGCCCCTTCGGGATAGGTGGCGTACAGCTCTTGTTTGGTCATGTAGGTGGCCGCGCCGTAGTGCTGCTCGTTGAGGAGCCTGGTCACCTCGTAGGGCAGGCCAGGCATGGCAAGCGCGGCGGTGTCGAGGGCGCGGCGGTACTGCGAGGTGCGGATCGCCGGGTCGGGTCCGGTCAGGTCCCGCAGCGTCTGCCGCAGCCACAGACACTGGAGGAAGCCACGGGGCGTCAGACCGACCACGTCCCGGGACAGTGCATGCGCGGCCGGCCCGGACCACGGACGGGGATCCTCGTAGAAGCCGGTGTGCTTGGTGGCGTTCTCGATGGATTCGGCGTGGCGAACGAGAAAGAGCATCTTCATCCTCTCTGTGAGGGTGTCGTACCAGAGAGCACCGTGCCCGTACGGGAGGCGGGTACAGCGCTCGTGTGGATGGGGCCGCCGGGACCGTGGTGGTCCCGGCGGCCGGGCAGGTGGGGGTCAGCGGGTGGCCGGGGTGAGGGCGGCCTTGTGGCTGTCGCGGTGCGCGGTCTGCGCCGGTTCGGCAAGGACGCGCAGGCCGTGCGGCTCGCCGACCGGGCCGCAGGCGCTGCACACCACGGCGTAGTTGCGGCGGCCGGCGCATCCGGCGTCCGGGTCGCGGGGCTTGCCGGAGGGCCGGACGGCGTGGGTGCATTCGGTGCCGTCGGGGTGGAGCGGGGCGATCTTCACGCTGATGCGGGCCATGGGCTTTGTCTCCTGGTCGGGTTCGGGGAAGGGCAGTTGGTGGAGCGCGGCCGCCGGGGTGCGGCTCCGGGTGGGGCGCGGCGGGGTGGGCGGCTCGGTGCGGGTGAGCGCGGTCTCGGGGAGGAGTCCGAGCTGTCCGGCGGCGGCCGCGCGGGCGGCGAGGGTGAGTGAGCGGGTGACCCGGTGGTGTCCGTGGTCGATGCGCAGGTGGCAGAGCTGGCAGGCGGCGAGCAGGTTCTCGTCTCGCACGTCTTCAGGGGTGTGGTTGAGGTGGGCGGTGGTGAGGCCGACCACGGACCCGGTGTCCGGGTGGGTCTCCTCATGGACGGCGGGGCAGCGGCCGCCGGGGTGCGCCAGGCCGCAGTGGCCCATGCACTCGCAGCGGCCGCGGGCCCGCTCGAACCGGATCCGCGCGCTGATCTCGTTCCAGTCGCGCGGGTAGCGGTGCAGGTTCTCGGGACGGATGGGCACGGCGGCTCCGCTACTGCTCGCCGTCGGCGGCCTGGCGGTGCTCGAAGGCTTCGAGCAGCTCGCCCAGGTCGTTCGGCTCGGGCGCGGTGCCGACCCACGTGCCGCCTTCGGTGAACACCTCCACGCCGGTGGTGTCGGCGTCGAACCAGCAGACGTACGGCCCGTAGCGCTCGATGAAGGCCGTGGCGACGGCGGCCGGGTCGGACAGCTCCGGCGCGGTCTCCAGCACGGCGAGCGTGGTGACGACCAGCCACATCGGCTCGTCCGGCGTGCGCGGCAGCCGGAGGTAGCCGGTGACGCGGAGCTTGTCGCCGGGGACCAGGTCGTGGATGACCGCGTGCGCGAGCGTGGAGTCGGCGACGCTGCAGGGCAGGATCATCTCGTCCGCGCGCTCGTCCGTGGGGGAGACGGTGAGGCGGAACCGCGCCGTCGACCCGTGCAGGTCGCCGGGCACGGTCTCCTCGTCCAGGTAGCCGTCCAGGGCTATCGCGTCGTCGGCGGCCACGGTCAGCCGGCCTTCCGGGCCGGCGCCTGGTGCGCGGCGTCGTATGCCTCCAGGACCCGCTTGGGCACCATCCCGGCGTCGGCGACCTGGTGGCCGTTGGCGCGCGCCCACGTCCGTACGGCGGCGAGCTCCTCCCGGGTGCGGCCGCTGCCGAGGCCCGCCCGGATCGGGGTGGGCGCGGCGGCCGCAGTGGTGGTGCGGGTGCCGGCCTTGACGGTGCGCAGCTCCTCCTGTGCCTTCTCCAGTTCAGCCTTGGCCTTGGCGACCTTCTCTTCGGCCTCGCGCTGCGCGGCCTCGCTGTCGCGGCGCTCGGACAGCGCGAAGAGGTCGGCGGTGATGCGGGCGGCGCGGCTGCGGACTCCGGCGGCCGGGTGCGCGGCCGCCCAGTCGAGCAGCTTCTGGACGCCGTTGGTGACGGGGAGCGGGATGACCGGGACGTCGATGGCCGGGGATTCGGCGGCCGTGGCCGGGGTGTTCGTCATGGCAGGTGTGTCTCCGGTTCCTGGAAGGAGGAGCAGGGCGGTGAGGGTGTCGTCGTCGGTGGGCAGTCCGACCGCGTCCAGAAGGTGGAGCAGGTCCTCCTTGCCGTTCGAGTGGCGGGCGACGGTGCAGGCCGCAGCGGCCTGCTGCTCCACCGGGTTGGGGTTCAGGGACAGGACCTCGGTTTGGAGGGCCTGCTGCCAGTCGCTGAACATCACGCCACCGCCTTGGTGGACAGCGCGGCCTCGAGGACCGCCGTGTTCTGCGCCTGCCGGGCCGGGGTCATCGGTTCCTTCCACGGCTCGTACGGCTCGGGCCGGGTGGGAATGAGCTCCAGCTCCAGCCGGGCGAGCGCCCTCTCACGAACGGTCGGCGGCTTGACGCGCGCCGTACGCTGCCGCTCGCGTCGGCGGCGGTCCTGTTCGACCACCACGGCGACCCAGTCGTCCCCGAGCCGCTCGGCGAGCTTGTGCCGCAGCTCCTTGCGTTCGGGGGCGGTGGTCGCCGCCCATACCCCGGTCTTCGTCAGGTCGGGGTTGGCGAGCGCCCACTTCAGGCAGCCCTTCACGATCGGACACCCCGAGCAGGCCCGCCGGACCGTGGCGAGCGCCCTCTCGCGGGCCTTCCGGTCGTCGTCGGTGTTGTGGATGTCCTCGATCGAGAACAGGACGGGTTCCGTACGGCAGCGCAGGGGCCGCTCGGTGCGAGGGAAGCGGATCCGGTCGTCGGCCGCGATAAACGTGAGCGGCTGCGGGACACCGGTGCGGGAGCCGCTCATGACGGGACCTCCGTGAGCTGCTTGGCCAGGTCGGGGAGTTGAACGAGGACCTGCTCGAACACGGCGAGCGGGACGCGCCACGGGCCGAGCTGCCCGTCACACGGGACGGGCAGGGCCAGCGGGTGGACATCGTCCAGGTCGACGTGGACGCGCTCGGGCTGTGCCCACGGGCTGCACGGCTCACCGGTGTCGGTGTGGGAGCCGGTGATGCGGATGATGCCGAGGACCGCGCGGGTGGGCAGCTCCAGGCCGCGGACTGTGCGGGCCACGAGCGGGTCGCGCAGGGCGGCCCGGTCGGTCTCGGCTCCGGCGTGCAGCAGGCGCCAGCCCGGCGCCCACGCCCGGGGCCGGTTCTCCAGGCGTTTGTCGCCGTGCAGGATCGCGGCGGCCCAGGGCTGCTTGATGGTGATGCCGCGGATGTGGTCCGGGGCGTACAGGGTCGGCGTCCTCACGCGGCGACTCCGAGGGCGCTGGTGCCCGCTCGCCCGGCGCGCCGACCGTTGATCGACGGCACGGTGGCGTGGGAGCGGTCGGCGAGGACGGCGCGTCCGGTGTGTTTGCCCGCGTACATCGCGGCGTCGGCAGCCCGCTGGAGCACTCCCAGGTCCGTTGTGCCGAGGGCGTCGGGGGAAGCGGCGCCGACCGACGCGGCGACGTCGACCAAGGCGCCGCCGTCGACCTCCACCGGCTGCGCAAGCAGACGCGTGAGCTGGGCAAGTCGGAGCTCACGGCGGGCGGGTCCGATCCGGACCGCGACGGCGAACTCGTCTCCTCCGAGCCGGCCGACCGCGCCGCGGCTGCCCGCCCACGCGGTGAGCCGGGTTGCGGTGACGGCCAGGACGCGGTCACCGGCGGCGTGCCCGCCGGGGCCGTCGTTTACCTCCTTGAAGTGGTCCAGGTCCACGAGGACCACCAGGGCGTGGTCGCCGTACCGGGCGGTGATCTGCCGGGCTTTGGCGGTGTATCCGTCGCGGCCGAGCAGCCCCGTCAGCGGGTCGCGGCGGGCGGCGGAGAGCTTGCGGTGCAACGCGAGCGCGTGGACGGTCCAGCCGGTCAGCGGGACCGCGAGGGTCGTGATGAGGAGAGCGCGTTGCCCGGATCGGGCCGCTACGCGCACGGTGAAGGTCATACTGGGATCTCTCCTTCTCGTCTTGTACGGGTTGGACGGGCCCCGGGACGGGCGACTGGTTTGGACGCCGTTGGCGCTCGTCCCGGGGTTTTGTGCGTGTGCCTGTGCTGCCCGGCCGGTGCGGGCAGCACGGCGTGGTCGTGGCGGAACACCGCGACCGCCCCGGCCGGATGGCCGGGGCGGCACGGAGGAACGCCGCCGTGTGGGACGGGTCAGCTGCTCGTGGCGCCCGCGAGGATCTCAGCGAGGATTTCCGCGTGGTCGAACGCGAGGTTGGGGAGCGCGTTCAGGGGCCACCAGCGGGCGGCGGTGGCGTCATCTCCGGCCGCCGGCGGGACGGGCGAGGCCAGAGTGGCGGTGTAGGCGACGGTGACGTACCGGCCGCGGGGATCACGGCCAGGGGCGTCGTAGGCGCCCACCTGGCGGAGGTCGGCGACGCCGACGCCGATACCGGTCTCCTCCTTCAGCTCCCGGGCCGCAGCCTCCAGGCTGGTCTCTCCGCGGTCCACATGACCGCCGGGCAAAGCCCAGCAGCCCTCGTACGGGTCCCAGCCCCGCAGGATCAGCAGGACCTGCCCGGCGGCAAGCAGGACGACGTCGGCGGTGTAGCGGATCGACTCGTCGGTGGTGCCGGTAGTCATGAGGTGACTCCTGTTCTTGATGCGAGGAGGAGCGGCCGCCCCGGCCGGGGCGGCCGTGGTGAACGGGACGTCAGACCGTGGCGGGCGCGGGGGTGTCGAGTCCGCTGCCGAGGAGCAGGCCACGGATCTCCTGCTCGTACTCGCCGTTGCGGATCCGGTCGAACATGAGCTGACCGGCGACCAGGCAACGAGCCCGCAGCCGGATCGCGGCCAGCGCCTCGGGGTCGGCGCCGGCGTCGGTTGCGGCCTGGGCGGCGGCGGTGTCGGCGAGCTGCTCGGCCGCCTTGAGGCCGGCCTCCCGTCGGGAGTACTGCGCCCGGCAGAACGCCCAGCCGGTCAGCGCACGGGTGCGGTCCACCCGCCCGTTCCACGCGGCGTAGGTGCGGCGCGTGTCCTTGGGATCGGCGGCCCACTCCGTGGCCCACTGCCGGGCGAGGTCGGGGACCTGGGCGATGGCGGCCAGGGTCTGCGCGCCGCGGTGCCCGAACGCCTTCCAGGCGTCGGTCTCCTCGACGACACGGATCTGCTGGGACATCAGCCAGTACGGGTAGTGGGCGCCGCCCCAGTTGCCGGTCTCACCGAGCGGCTCCACGACGAACAGCCGGATCGGCCAACCGTCCTCGATGCGCTCCAGGATCTCGCCGGGCCGCGTGTACATGTGGAAGTAGCTGAACGGCTTGTCGGTGTACCACTTCTGGCCGGGGGTGGGGTGGTCGATGACCTGGCCGATGTGGTCGGCGAGGTTGACGGTCGGGATCGTCTCACCCAGGCCGCTGTAGTAGCGGGCGAGGTAGTTATCGGTGGGCGGGACGGTGCCCTCGGGCCGGGTGGCCATGTAGTGGACGACAGGCTGTGCCATAGCTTCCTCCAGGTCGGATCAGGTCGTGCTGATGAACAGGGCGGCGCGCGGCTCAGTGCAGGGCGTCCGCACCGGCGGTGGTGGCGAGTTCGGAGACGGCGTGCACGGTGCCGAAGCCTTCCGCGAGCAGCTGCTCGCGGGTCGGCGTCAGCTCATGGAGTTCGCGTACGACGTGCAGGGGAACCACGCGGTCGCGGCCGGCGTTCTGCGCCTCCACCGTCGACAGCGGGACGTCGAACAGGACGGCCACGGCGGGCCGCTGCCAGTAGCGGGCGCGGGCGAGCAGACCTGCCCTGACGTGCGGGAAGACGTTGGTGGAGTCCACCAGCACGTTCAGGCCCCGGGAGAGCCGGGCGTCCAGGAGCAAGTTCTGGATCTCGGCGGCGACCGGGGTTGCGGACTGGTCGGCCTCGGAGTCGGTGGCCAGGCGCCGGTAGATGTCCAGGCACACGCGCCAGCTGTCCGGGTAGCGGGTGGCGAAGGTGGTTTTGCCGCTGCCCGGGGGGCCGACCAGGGCGCACAGGGTTCCGGGCGCGATGGTCGGCGGAGGGGTGTGGGGTTGCGTGGTCACCGGCTGGTCGCCTTGGTGGTCGCGATGAGGGCGGCGACGGTCTCCCAGCCGTGGTGCCAGGAGTTGTCGAGGTGGAAGGCACCGTTCATGCCGGAGTCGGCCAGCTTGTAGAAGTCGGCCTTTCCGGTCTTGTAGGCGATCTTCTCCAGGACGCCCTTGCCCGGGACCCTGCGGTCGGCGATGTAGTGCGTGCCGAAGGACAGGGCGAGTGCGGCCGCTGCCGCGCCGGGGTGGACACGGATACCCAGGGCGCGTGACCCGAGTCCGGCGACGATCGCCTGCGTGGCCGTGTAGGTCAGGCAGTGATGCAGGCACGCCCTGCGGCCGTCGGCGGTGCCGTGGGTGGTCTTCTCCTCGGTGGCGGGGTCCTCGTAGGTGACCGGGCAGTCATCGGAGGCGCTCTTCACGCGGGCGCAGAAGTGGCTCTGGACCCAGAAGTCGCCGATCGCGCTTGCGGCGCGGGTCAGTCCGAGCAGGGCGGCGAAGGTGGCGGGACGGTGCATGCGTGGGTCTCCGGATCTCGATACGGGTGGGTGGGAGGGCGCTGGTTCCGGCGGTACGGCCGGAACCAGCGTGGGATCAGCGGGTGCGGGTGTGGCCGCGCAGTTCGTCCACGCGGGTGGCGGTGCACGCGAGGCGCTGGGCGAGGGTGGCGAGCCCGCGGGCGTCGTCGGTGACGGGCTGGGACCAGATGAGGCCGGCGGCGAAGTGACCGGCGTGCGCGGCCAGTTCCTTGGCCTGTTTGGCCAGCTGCTCGCGCTCACGCTCCAGCGGGTCGGGACGCGGAATGCGCTCGGGGAGCGGCTGGTCGACCAGGCGCTGCAGGATGACGGCCAGGGAGTCGGCGGCGGCGTCCAGGTCGGCGTCGGCGATCCAGTCGTCGATGGTGTCGTGGCCGGTCAGGTCGGGGGTGTATTTCGCGAGGCGCTGACAGTCGAAGTCGTCGGTCGACGCCGTGATGAAGGTGAGCCGGTTGTTCAGCCGGTCGGGGTAGATGGTGAGCTCGCGGCCGGCTGCCTCGTTGAGGAAGGAAGCGGGCCAGTCGAGGCTGGCCGGCGGTGTCCAGCCGGTGCCAAGGACGCCGGTGACGACGTCGGTGAGACGTTCGGTCAGAGCCGTGGGGACGGTGCGGGGCAACGGGTCCTCCTGTGGTGCGGGCTGACGGGGGCCCGCACCGTCCCGGGATCCCCGGGGCGGCACGGGCGGCCGTCAGATGTCACAGACGGGCGGCGAGCACGCGGGCAAGGCGATGCGTCTCGGTTTCGTCGTCCCGGATCCGCTCGCGGGCCCGGGCCTCCTGGCGGCGGGTGAGCGGGTGAACGCCCATCTCGTGCCGGATCCAGAAGATGCGCTCCTCACGGGCTCCCGGCCGAATGAGCTGGTCGACGCCGATGAAGCCGCGCAGCAGGGCAAGTCGGAGTTGCTGGGGGTCGTTACGTACAAGGGAGACGTTGACGAGCATCCACATGGCGCCCTTAGGGGCGATGACGGTGGCGCTCAGCAGGCGGCGAGGGCGGCGTGTGATCTCCTGGTCGGCGCTGGTCCAGACGTGCTCGGGGACCTTCGCGGCCTGGCCCTGGGCACGGTTGGCGAGTTCGCGCAGAAGGCGCGGTTTGGTGAGGCAGATCTGGACGGCCCCCAGGGAGCGCCGCGCGAAGTGGTCGTGGACCACGCTGCGGATGCTGACGGCCTGGGAGGCGATGAGCTGCTCGGTGGTACGGGAGACGAAGGCGCCGTAGCGGATCACGCTGAGCTCGGAGCGCGAGGTCTGGGTGCGGGGCATGCGAGGGGTCCTCTCGTGGTGGGTGGGCGAGTCGCTGTGCTGTCCCGGCCGAGGCGGCACGGTGTGTGTCAGGCGGCCTTCTCGGCTTCCGTCGGCAGGTACTTCTCAATGTGCTGGGGGAGGTCTGCGCCCAGCACGGCGTATTCCTCGGCCAGGTAGCCGGCGAACTCGGGCCCGTGTGCCGCGATCAGCCGCCGAATGGCCTTATCGCCCCCGAGCCGACGCAGCTCGTTCTGCGCGGACCGTGACTGTGCGGCCGGTGTCTTGACCGGCGTTGCCGTGTCCTGCCGGGGCCGGGCGAGCAGTGCGCGGCATTCACGGGCGCGTTCGTTGAGCGCCCGTCCGTAGCGGCGGGCCCTTCGACGCCAGTCGTCGATGCCGGGGATGTTCGCGTCCGACCGGTGCACCAGCTGCGCTTCGAGGTCGTCGCTCAGTTCGCGCAGCATGCGACGCCAGCGTTCGAGATTCTTGGGATGGCGCAGGGCCAGGCGGTCCGGTGTATCGAGCTGACCCCGAGCCTCGGCGCTGACGACGTCCCTGAATGCGGCGTCTTCGAGTTTCCGGAGCCGGTCCGTGTCGGCCGGGTCGGCCACCGCGTCGGCGGGCAGCTCCTGGGTGGAGTCGCTGGCCAGGTGCCACCAGCCACACGCGCAGGGGTAGGGGGTGAGGAGCCGGCCGACGCGGAATTGCATCCGCTGGGCGGCTTTCTGTGCAGCTTCCTGGGTCGCGCACCGGCCCTTGTCCGGAGTGGGGCATGAGGTCGGAGTGTGCACTGATGGGTCCTTTCCGGCGGGATGGGGCTGAGGGGCCACCGCACCGCCCCGGTCGCAGGGGCCAGGGCGGAACGGGCAGTCCGTCAGGCCGCGGAGAGCTCTGTGTTGCTGTCGGCCGGCTGGGAGACCTGCAGGCCGGACTCGCGGGCGAGGAGGTGCTGGTGGAGCTGGGCGAGGGTCGTGATGGCGACCGGAGCGTCCTGCTGGGAAGTCAGCAGGGTGAACGTCCTCTCCGGATAGCCGCGGCGGTCGTCAGCGAAGGCGAAGTGCAGCTGGGCACCGGGGGCGAGGAACAGGCTGGCTTCGCCGTTCTCGTAGCCGGTCCACCGCTCGGCAACGGTGAGGAACGATCCGTCGTCGGAGCGGTCCAGCTTGATGCGCGCGGCCATCGCGGCCTGGTCGGCGGCGTCTCCGGCAGCCGCCGCGGCGACGGTGGTGATGCTGTCGGCGAGCGACCCCGGCAGCGCGGGGAGTTCCCTGGCCGGCGTGCGGTACCGGCTGTTGGCGAGCCGACGCCGCAGCGGGGCGATGGCAAGGTCTACGAGAGCGTCGATGGCGACAGCACCGACGACGGCGGCGGCGCCGGCCAGCAGGATCCGGATCTCGCCGGACCAGGAGGCCGGGCCGCTCTGGTAGCCGAGGTAGGCGCCGACGGCGCCGCCGAACAACGCGGACGTCGCGCTCGCGCCCTCGATCACCGAGCTCGCGATCTGCTGGGCACGCGGGGTTGAGGCCATTTTGGGGCTCCTTCATCTGTCGGATGTGCTCTGGGAGGGGAAGGTGGTGCGTGCTCCGGGGCGGCCGGACTCGAGGCCTGCGGCCGCCCCGGGCGTTCAGCGACCGGCCGTGTGGACGGCGGCGGTGGTGCGGACGGTGGCGGCGAGCAGCACGGTCAGCTCGTGGCCGTGGTCGACGACGTCCTCCAGGCGCTCGATGAGGTCGGGGGCCAGGCGCCGGTTGCGGGCGCCGGCCAGGACGCCTTCCAGGTAGAGGACGTCGGCGAGGACACGGCCGCGGACGTCCAGGACGCCGGGCTGCACGGCGAGGACGTCGCTGTTCTTCTCGGTGGCGAGGGCCGCGTGGTCGACGGCGCCGGTGTAGACGGTCTCGGTCTGCTCGGTGAGCAGCGCGTCGACCATGGTGGTGTCGGTGTAGGCGCGGCGCCTGCCGAAACGGGCGGCGGCGGCTTCGATGAGGGAGCGGCGGGCGAGGGGCACGGTGTCCTCCGGGGAGGGCCGGTCGCCTGGTCTCTGCTGACCGGGCGGACACCGCACGGCCCCGCTGCTCACCGCGCGGGGCGGGAGGGCGGGGCCGACGGAGACCATCCGGTCAGGAGCAGCGGGCGTAGAACTCGGTGTGGCCGCCGCTGTACTTGCTGGGCTTGGCGATCACGATGTCCGGATGGCCGTCGGCCAGCTGCTGGAGCGCGTTCTCGATCCAGCCGTTGGAGCGTTGGAGGGTCAACCGCATCAGATCCAGGTGCTGGATCCGGAGCTGCACGTCCTCGTCCTGGCGACGACAGCCGGCCGCCCACTTCTTCAACCGGTCGCGGACGGCGTCGTCATCCGGGCGGGCCGGAATGTCACGGGGCAGCGCGCGGCAGGTCGTTGCGTGGTCGTTGGCGACGGTGGCCACATCTTCGAGGGTGTACCAGCCCTGGTAGCCGCGGATGGTTTCCCGGGTCGCGGTGAAGTGGCAGCCCAGACAGGCGATGGCGTAGTCGTATTCCCTCGCCGCGGTGTAGAAGAGGACGACCGCGTTGGCCTGGTTGTAGTACCGCTCTACGACGGTGACGCCCTCGGGCTTCCAGGTTTCGCCGATCTCGGGCCACGTGTCGGGCCTGGCGGCCGGCGGGGCGGCGGGGGTGGGGGCGGGGCGGCGGGTGAAGAGGGTGAGGGCCATAGGGCTACTCCTTGTCGGTGCCGGTGGCGGCGGTGGCCGCCGCGGCGAGGATGAGCAGGGCGGGACGGGTGAGTACCGGCCGGGCTGTCCGGCTCCCCGTCACCACCCGGCCCGTGGCGGGGCGGGTGGATCAGGCAACCGTCAGGACCGGTGGAGGACGTTGACCACGGGGCGCAGGGAGAAGCCGCGCAGGGCGAGCGAGGAGAGGATCGTCCAGGCGATGACGGCCAGGCCTGTGGCGACGGTGCGCCCGGCGGTGGGGGAGGCGTCCCATGTCATGGCCACGGTGGCTGATCCGTAGGCCAGCCACGTGAGGCGGGGGCCGAAGCCGCCGGTGATCCAGGCGCTGATCAGGGTTGCGGCGCCGACTGCCTGCCAGATGACGAAGACCGTGCCCGCGGTGATGGGCAGGTCGGTCGTGTGGGTGCTCAGGTAGGCGTGGACGGGATCGGCGACCGTGGCGGCCCACTGGGTGGCCCAGGACCAGTCCTGGTGCTGGAACCAGCCGATGCCCGTCGGGATCCCCCATTTGAGGGTGAGGACCAGGGCGGTGAGGGCGACGGCCGCGAGAGCGACGACGGCGGCGGGCGGGATGTCGTCGACGGCGCTGATCGGCTTCACGCGGGGCGGGGCCGGCCGCCGGGGCGGCGGTACGCGCTGGTGGTCGGCGATGGTGTGCAGCGGCGGGACCGTGGGATCGGGCTGGTGGGGGTCGGTGGGCTCACTCAACGGTCGTCTCCTTCGCGGTAGTGGGCGGCGTCACGGACGGGGTGGTGCTGTGGTCGGGTCGGGGCGGGCCGTGCTGTTCGTGTTCGGTGGCTCCGCTGTTCGCGCCGCACAGCTGCCAGCCGAGGACGATCCCGGCGAGCAGCAGGACCTGGTGGCGGTGGGCCTGCCACCAGGTGGGCGGGGCGGGTTCGGTCAGGACGCCGATCACGGCGGGCGGCGGTTTCGCCATCGGGGTGGGCTCTCCCAGGCACGAGGGGACAGGTGGTGTGCGCGGGCCGGGCTGCCCGGCTCCCCCTCGCCACCCGGTCCGCGACGTGCGGTACGGGTGGGTCAGGCAACCGGTAGACACGGGGATGTTCAGGCCGCGGCGGCGAGCCGGCCGACGGTGGGCGGGTGCTGGTAGCTGCCGGGGGCGGCAGGGGTGCCGTCGTGGCATTCCAGGCACGAGCCGAGGGATTTGAGCGGGAGGCAGTGGTAATACCGCCTCGAGCAGGCCGGGCAGGTCTGTCGTTTCGCCATGGCCTTGTCGAGCGCGGCTTCCTTGGCCAGGGTCATCGGCCGTACCGGCAGCGCGTGTTCGATCTCGTAGAGCCACGCCCACCGTGTGCCGCCCCGGCATTCGATGACGGCGACCGGCTCGTGGCCGCCGGGTCGTAAGCGGCGCTCCCGCAGCTGCCGCCGGGTGGCGAGTCCCTGGGGTGCCTGCCTCCAGCGGTAGACGGGGAGCGCGCCGGTGGGGTCGGCGTACGGGTCGACGTCCTCGAGGGCTGCCGGCGGCGTGTCAGCGGCGGCCACGGTTGTGTCCGCGGCCGGTGTGGATCTGCACCTTGGCGCGGCCGCGGGCCTGGACGGTGACGGCGGGGGCGGCCGGCTTGCTGTTCGCCGCGAGCGCTTTGAGGACCAGGAGCAGCGCGGCGCCGCCCGCGAGGACGGCCACGAGCGTGATCAGCGCCTGGACGAGAGCGGCCAGGGCGAGGGTGAGGAAGTAGATACCGACGCCGCCGCCGGCCAGGACGGCCGAGGCGAGGGCGGCCTTGATGAGGAGCGGGGAGACGAGCGGGGCGGGGGCAGGGGCGGGGGGCGCCGTGTAGTAGGCGACGGGCTGCCCGTAGGGGCCTTGGGCGATGGTGACGCCGTCGATGCCTGTGGAGGGGTGGGCGACAACGCCGTGCTGGGGCGGCATCACCGGCTGTCCGTACGGGTGAAGGGGAATGGGCTGGTAGACGGGTTCGTAGTCCTGGTGCGGCATGATGAGAGGTCTCCTCTTCGGGGGAGCCGGGCGGATGTCATGTGGCGTGGGATCGCGTCCGGGTGAGGCTCCGGCCTCTTCAGGGGTCCCGGGGCGTTGAAGCCGCCTCGGGGCCCTTGGAGTTGTCGGTGCCGGTGCATATGTGAGGCCCGGACCGCAACGGTCCGGGCCTCACGTGTGCGGGGTGTCCGGCTGTGGCTGTGCTGTGGCCGGGGTGTTGAAGCCAGCCCGGCCACGGGCCCGGCCGGGTCTAGTCCGTGAGCTGGTGGAGCCGGGTGGCGAGCGTCTCCGGTCCGTGCAGGAGGATCGTCGGCGGGTGCTGGGGGCCGACGGGGTCCAGGAGCGTGACGTCCTGGTCCTGGCGGACGAAGTCGAAGGTGTATCCGTGCTCGCGTTCCTCGGGCCGGTTTTCCATCGTGTCCTCTTTCGTGGTGTGTGGGTGGCGGGCGGGGTCAGGCCGACTCGTCCAGGAGCAGGCCCTGGTCGATTTCGTCGTTGAGGATGTCGGCGATGTCCTGGAGGGTCTTGGTCTTGCCGGTGAGGCCGGCAGCCTTCAGCGAGCGGCGGGAGACCTTGCTGGATCCGGCGCGGATGATGCCGCGGGCGAGTTCCCTGGCGTCGGCGAGCTTCGCGTCGTCGATGTCGGGCCGGGCGGGTGCGGCGTGGTGCTCGCGAGAGCGGCTGGTCCCCCAGCCGGTGCTGTCGTAGGGGGTGTGGTCCCCGGGGCGGGGGGCCTGTGTGGGGAATCCGTTCGCGTGGGGGCCGGAGTGGGGGGCCGTGCTCTCGGCGGTGGTCCCCGTGGTGGTGTGGTGGTCCCCCGTGGTGGTCCCCGGTGCGGCCGGGTGGTTCCCGGGAATGGTCCCCTCGGAGTGCTCCGGAACGCGGGTGGTTCCCGCGGTTCCGTTCGCGGGGACCGGGGCGGGGGCCGGACGGGGGCCGGTTCCCGTGCTGGTGGGCGCGCTGGACGCGATAGTGGTTTCCGCACCAGTGGGAACCACGGGGGCCGGGGGGAGTGCCGGGCCGGGGGCCGTGGTCCCCGTGAGGGCCCGTGTGGTCCCCGGGGCGGGGGCCGCGAGAGCGGGGGGGTTCCCGTCGGCGGGCCGGATGGCCCCCGGGTGGTCCCCGGTGAGGGTCAGCGCGAGGTCCAGCATGCCGCCGCGCAGGGGCCACTGTTCCTCGTGGGGGGCCGCGCGGCGCCAGAGGCGCCCGTACTTGGCGCGGAGGTCCCCCTTGAGCTTGCGGCGGTGCCCTTCGAGGATGAGGCCGGTGCGGTAGGAGCGGACCTCCCAGAGGTTCATCCGGCGCCAGATCCCGAAGGTGCCGAACGGGTCCAGGACCCAGCGGCTGAGCCGGATCCCGTCCATACGGCGCTGGGAGAGCATGCCGGTCCGGCGCCGTACGGCGTGCCGGGCGCCCTCCATGAAGGCGATGAACAGGGCTGGCATCGCGGCATGCATGCCCTGGCCGGTGAGGCGCTCCTGCAGGGGGAGTCCGGTGTCAACGGCGGCGATGTTGAACCAGATTGTTGCGACTGTGAAGGCCCAGGCGAGCCATCGCAAAGGGGGGAGCGGCATGTCGAGCTGCTCCAGGATGAGGTCGACGACCAGGAGGGCGAGGATGCCCAGGTCAACGCCGATGGGGACGATCCATGCGTGGCTGCCGAAGCCGTATTCGCGGGCCACCTCCTCGACGGCGGCGAAGGAGGCGAATCCGCCGAGTCCGGCGAGGCCGCCGAAGAAGATTCCGGCGATGCCCACGGCCCATTTCTGGGCCTTGGACAGGGGCGGGGGAGGCTCGGGACGGTCCGTCATATTGGTTACCTTCCGTAGTGTTCGGGGGTGTTCGCGGGAGTGTTCGCGGTGGTGTTCGCTCGGAACAAATAGGGATCTTTCGGGTGGTGTTCGTGCTGTTCGCGCAAGAACAGCCCCGAGTTCCTAAGGGAAACGGGGGGGTGCGAACAGTTCGGGAGCCCTGAACTTTTCACACCCCCCTGTAGTTACGCTCAGTTGTTTTCGGCGAGGGGGTCGCGGACGATGTCGTACTCGCCGTAGGTCTCGGAGTCCTCGATGACCCCGGACTCCAGCAGGTCCACCCGCAGCCGGTTCCACCAGTTGCGCGGGGTCTTCAGATCCACCCGCAGCCACAGGTCGGAAACTTCCTTCGGCTCGAACGATGCCTTCCCGCTCGCGAACCATTCATGGAGCCGCTGGAGGATGGCCTGACGGCCTTCCTCCTGGGTGAACTTGTCGCCCGGTTCGGCCGGGGACGGCAGCGAGAACACCGGGGCGTCGTCGGCCGGCGCCTCGATCTCCGTCTCCGCCGTCAGGCCCTGGGTGACACCGGGCTCCGGGTCGGAGTCGAGGATGTTCCGGATCTCTTCCATCATGTCCTCGGTCTCCTTCGCGAGCAGTTCCTCGTCGACCTCCACGTCCTGGTCCTCCTCGTACTCGCTGTCGTCGTACTCGGTGGCCGGGTCCGCGGTGCCCGCCCCGGTGGCGGGCGCGGCCGGGTGCTGCTCCTGAGGGAAGGCGCCGGTGCCGTCGGTGTCGCCCTCCAGGATCGGCGTGGTGTAGAAGGTGCGGTTGGTCCACAGCGGGCCGAACGCGGTGGCGGTCGTCTCGTCCATGGGGGTGCGCACGTTCATGCCCGCGGTGACGGCGGCCGCCAGGGTTGGCCGGTCCACCGCGTACGTGCGGGCGACGACAGCCCAGCGGTCCTCGGGGATGCCGAGCCCGGCCGCGTACAGGTAGCCGGGCTTGCGGTTGCCCCAGCCGGGGAAGGCGCCGGCCTCGATCGCCTCGGGCGGCAGCACGTACTGCGCTTCCGCCCCGTCGGCGAGCCCGAAGGCCACGCCCGCCGGATGGTTGGCCCGCGCGGAGGTGTCCATGTTGTCGTGCGTGGCACGCTGGATCTCCGACTCGACCCAGCCGCCGGAGGACCGGATGGTCCGCAGGACCTTCCCGTACGCGTCGCCGTCGGCGTAGTCGGCCGCCTCACCGCACACGATCATCAGGAAGTTGATGCCGCATCCGGGCTCCCAGCGGGCCAGGCCCTTGGACGCCAGGTACGAGGCGCGGGCGTCGATGACCGGACCGAGCTGCTTGAAGAACCGCTTGGCCTCCTTCTCGTTGGTGATCACCATGTCGGCGGCGTGCCGGATGTGTCCGTAGTCCTGCATGAACTTGGCGCAGTTCACGATGATGATGGACACCTCGGAGCGGGTCGCCGCGTCCGTGATCAGGGACGCGTTGCCCTGCGTCTTCCCGGAGCCGTTGGTGCCCTGGAAGATGCAGTGCTCCACGTTCCCGGTCTTCAGACCCTGCGGATCCCGCAGCACGCCGGGGATGTTGACGCGGAGGGTCTCGCCGTCCTCGTAGCGGCCCAGGTGCAGCGGACTGTCACCGAACCCGGTGCCGAACGCGGATGGGCCGGGCCAGGAGAAGCCGTCCTTGAGGAGGTCGGCGACCTGGACCCGCATCGTGATCAGCGAGGCGTCGTCGTCATCGACGGTGTGAGTGATGCGACCGGACCCGAGCTTGAGCGCGGAGGTCATGGCGGGGATCCGGCGGGCGAACTCGTCCGCCGTCGCCCCGTCCTTGCCCTCCACCGTGGCAATGACCGTGCCCTTGCCGTTGGACTGAGCTTCCTTCAGCTCGTGCTTGGCGAGGCCGATCTCCTTCTCCAGCGTCGCCCACTTGTTGTCGCCCTTCTCGCCCGCGGTCTTCTTGTAGAGCGCGGACCAGAGGTTGTTGCCGATGGACAGGCCCGCACCGGCAAGCAGCCAGGTGCCCAGGGTCGCCCCGCTCTCCAGGCCGACGACGGTGCCGAGGGTGACCCCGGCCGTCGCCGACAGGCTGTTGACCTGGTGGCGGATCCGGACGTCCCGGTCGCGCTTGGCCTTGAGGTCCATGTGGAGCACCAGCTTGGACAGGGCCGCGCCCGTCCCGGCCAGTCCCAGCGCGGCGAGCGCGAGACTGGCCGGGGTGCCGGACAGCAGGACGTGGGCGGTCTCCGCGACGATGCAGGTGCTCGCGGTCAGCGCCCACGGCCCGCCGTAGGTGAGCCGGGCCTGCCGGGAGGCCTGCTGCTCCTCTTCGGGCCGGGTGTCGATCTTCTTTGCGCGGGAGCGGAACGGAGGCATCAGGCGGCCCTCCCGGCTTCGCCCGGCTCGCCGGCCGAACCCTTGGGCTTGTCACCGATGGAGAATCCGGGCTTCGCCTTGTCCTTGCCCTCCCGCGCCTTCCGCTCCGCCTCGATCTCGGGCTGGATGAAGTGCTTCATGAAGGAGGCGTACATCTTCACGCCGGACAGGCCCAGGACCTTCGCCGCGGATGCGCCGCCGCGCAGGTGCGCGCCGACGAGCTTCGCGCGGACCTTGGACTGGAGGCCGAAGGTGAACCACTTGCCCTTGTATTGGCCGAGGATCGCGGCCACCATGTCGGCGTCCATCCCGACCCGCATGTGCAGCTCAAGGCCGATCGCGCGCAGGATCCGGGCGTACTGGTAGAGGTCACGGTCGGTACGGAACTCGATCTTCTCCAACTGGTTGATGAGCTGGGTGAGGTTCGAGCCGAGCTTCTCGTCACTCATGGAAGTCCTTTCGGATGGGTGGGGGCGGTACGGAACGGGGGCTGTCACCTCCCTGCGGTCCCGGACGGCGGGTCCGGGGCCACAGGCAGACGAGAGCGCTCACCTACTGGCGGCGTTGTTCGCGTTCTCGATCACTGCGCTCACGCCCTGGCCCAGGCCGTCGATCGCGCCACTGAGCGGCGAGGCCGCCATGGCGTAGCCGCAGACCAGGGCGGCGAGCAGCAGCGGGACCCGAAGGTCCATGCGGAGGCAGACCCACGTCGCGACGCCGGCCATGACGAAGAGGGGCAGGCTGATCACAAGAACCTCCGGTGTGGTGTGGTCCGGACTGTCCGGCTCCCCTCTGCCTCGTCCGTACCGGCGGCGGGCCGGGACGGACGAGGGAGGCAACCGGCAGGTCAGACCGTGGACTTGCCGTACTGCTGGCGCAGCCAGGCGATGGCCGCCGCCGTCAGGACGGTGTCCTCGTCGTCGAGCGACGCGGTGTCGATGTCGCGCATCGCGTCGAGCGGCGGCAGCAGCCGCATGTACGCCGGGGAGGCGCTCGCGACGGTGCCGCGCGTCGTCAGGCAGAGCAGCTGGTACCGCCACGTCACCGCGTCGATCTCAAAGACACGGAGGACCCGGCAGACGAATGTGTGCTGAGGCTTGCCCGCCCAGAACTTGTCGCCGTCGCGGTAGAGCACGTAGTCGCCGGTCCGGTACACGGTCTGCTGTAACGGGTCGACCTGCGTGGAGGGCTGAAGAGTCGTCATCCGGTGATCTCCTCGTGGTGTTGGTGGAGCGGAGGGGGAACCCGCCGCTCGGGTGGCGGCGGGTGGATCTCAGTCACGGGGTGGCCGGCCCGGTACGCGGCGGCCGCCGTCAGCGCGGCGGCGGTCAGCAGCAGACGGGCCAGCGGATGCGAGAGCCCGAGACGGGCCACCGCTCGGGCCGCGCGCTGCTGCGCGGCCCGAGCGGCTTGTATGTACGGAGTCAGAATCCGGCTCCTGGTCAGCGGCGCCCGCTGGACTGCTGCGCGGCGGGCCTCTGACCGCACGTGCACGCCTCGTGCCGCACGGCCTGGTACGAGCGGCCGTCGGCACCGGACTTGTTGTAGGTGACGAGCTTGTCGGGGTGTCCGCAGGATGCACTCACGCCGCTACCTCCCGGAACACGGTGGTGCGCACGGCCCTGACAGACTTGCGGGGGCGCAGCAGCGGCGGGAGCGTCTCGCCGGGCTCGCGCTTCGGCAGCGGTTCCGGGGGCGAGGTGTCCTGCCCGCTCCGGAAACGGTGACTCACCAGTCGGCTGAACGCCTCGTCGGTTTCGTCCCGCTCGTAGCCACGCCGGTCGTCATCATCCGTCATGTCGTCCATGTCGTCGTACAGCCCGGCACGGACCGAGGTGACGATGGGCTTGGGGAACTCGCCGCATCGACAGGTCGTGAAGGTTCCGCGGCAGGTCGGGCACCGGTCCTCGGAGCCTGGAGCAGGGGTAGTGACGGCCCGTAAAGACCGTGAAATGATCGTTCGCATCAGGCAGTTCCTCTCGTGGTGTGCCTGTCTGCGGCGCCCGGGACTCTGACCTCCCGGGCGCCGCGCTGCGTGGTGCAGGGGCCGGCCGGTCCGGCGCCCATCACCGGCGCCGCGCCTCAAGGGCGCGGTTCCGGCGAAAGGCGCCAGCTCAGGCGGCGGGCTGCTCCAGGTTGTGAACCTTGACGGTGAGGTCCTGGATACGGTCGGCGAGC